>VXWX01000010.1:21823-113072 GCA_009835735.1 Acidimicrobiaceae bacterium | reverse complement strand
CCGCTCCCGACGCCCCCCAGTCCGTGCCCCGCCTTGTGCCGTCCCGTGAGGTGCCCGACATGGCCGTGGTGGGCAAGCCGGAGGTCAAGGTCGACGCAGTTCGCCTGGCCAAGGGCAACCCCGCCTTCACCGACGACATCGAACCCCGGGGAATGCTGTACGCCAAGGTGCTGCGCAGTCCCCACGCCCACGCCCGCATCCTGAGCATCGACGACACGGCAGCCCGCGCCGTTCCGGGTGTGCACGCAGTGCTGCACCACGGCAACACCCCCAGGGTCAAGTACGCCTCCGGCGGGCAGAGCTGGCCCAACCCTCACCCCTACGACCAGGTCAGCTTCGACGACCGGGTCCGCCATGTCGGCGACCGGGTGGCCGCGGTGGCCGCCGAGACAATCGAGGCCGCCGAGGAGGCCATGCGGCTCGTCGAGGTCGAATACGAGGTTCTGCCTGCCGTGTTCGACGAGCGCTTCGCCATGGACGCCGACGCCCCCAAGGTCCACGACGAGGACGACACCACCCACATCTGCGATCCCCAGCGCAACCTGGTGCACCACATGGCGGCCCAGCGCGGCGACGTCGACGGAAACATCGAGTCCGCACCCCACGTGTTCGAGCAGACGTTCAGGGTGCACCAGGTCCAGCAGTGCCCCATCGAGCCCCACATCTCGATGGCCTGGCTCGACTCCGACGAGCGCATGGTGGTGCGCACCGCCACCCAGGTGCCGTTCCACACCCGCCGGATGCTGGCCCCCCTCATCGACATGGAGATCAAGGACATCCGGGTGATCAAGCCCCGCATCGGCGGCGGCTTCGGAGCCAAGCAGGAGATGCTGATCGAGGACATCGTGGCCCACCTCGCCATCGCCACCAGACGCCCGGTGCGGCTGGAGCTGGACCGGGCCGAGGAGTTCTACGCCAGCCGCACCCGCCATCCCCAGACCATCACCTTCCGCACCGCGGTCGACGACGACGGCAAGCTGCTGGCCCAGGACATGCGCCTCATCGGCAACACCGGTCCCTACGGCACCCACGGCTTCACCGTGCAGATCGTGTCGGGGCTGCGGGGTCTCACCTCGTACAACGCCGCGTCCAAGCGTTTCGACTGCCATGTCGTCTACACCAACATCCCGGTGCCGGGCGCCTACCGCGGCTACGGCGCGCCCCAGGCCGAGTTCGCTCTCGAGGCCCACATGGAGGACATCGCCCGAGCCCTCGATCTCGACCCCATCGAGTTCAAGCGGCGCAACTGGGTGAAGGTGGGCGACGAGATGGACATCGCTCCCCATCTGGGCGAGCGGGCCGTGGAGGAGGAGGAACTCGACGAGTACCCGAAGGTCATGTCGTCGGGCATCGAGGAGTGCGTGGCCCAAGGGATGCGCGAGGTCGACTGGAGCCGCCGGGACGACACCGCCTGGAAGGCACCGGCTGATCGTGGAAACATCCGGCGGGGCCTGGGCTTCGCCTTCTGCATGCACGGCACGGCCATCCCGTTCCTGGACATGGGCGGCTGCTCCATCAAGCTCAACGACGACGGCTCGTTCAACATGCTCATCGGGGCCACCGACCTCGGCACCGGCGCCGACACCGTGATCGGCCAGATCGCAGCCGAGGTCCTCGGCGTGCCCCTCGACGACATCAAGGTGTACTCCAGCGACACCGACATGACCCCGTTCGACACCGGGGCCTACGCCTCGTCCACCACCTACATCTCCGGAACGGCCGCGCTGCGGGCCGCGGAGGCGGTCCGGGAGCGGCTCAAGGCACGGGCCGCGATGCTGCTGGAGGTGGACGAGCCCTGCACCATCGAGCTGCGCGACCGCCGGGCCTACGCGGCCGACGGCCGCTCGGTCACGCTGGAAGAGATCGCCCTCGACTCGCTGCACTGGCAGGAGCAGGAACAGATCATGGGCACCGCCTCACACGTCTCGCCGGACTGCCCGCCCCCGTTCGCGGCCCAGTTCGCTGAGGTCGAGGTGGATGTCGACACCGGCCAGGTCACGGTGACCAAGCTGGTGATGGCAGTGGACTGCGGCGTGGCCATCAACCCGGTCACCGCCAGCGGTCAGGTCGAGGGAGGCATGATCCAGGCCCTCGGCTACGCCCATTGCGAGGAGATCGTGCTCGACGATGACGGGCGCATGGTCAACCCGTCGTTCGGTCCCTACAAGATCTACCGGGCCGACGAGATGCCCGACACCGTCGTGTACCTGGTTCAGACCATGGAGGACAGCGGCCCGTTCGGAGCCAAGGCGGTTGCCGAGATTCCCAAGGACGGCGTGGCGCCGGCCGTGCGCAACGCCATCCTCGACGCCACCGGGGTGGCCATCAACGATCTGCCCTTCACCCCGGAGCGGGTCTGGGCCGCACTGCAGGCTGCCCAGATATAACCCGGCGATGATCATCGGGGCCGACTGGGCCGTGACCGCGGCGCTGGACGAGCCCCGCCGGCGCTGGGCGGTGCGCGTGGTCGACGGCCTGATCGACGACTCCGGCCCGGTCACCGAACTGCGAGCCCGGTATCCCGACGACGACTTCTGTGACGGCTCCGGTTGCGTGCTGTTGCCCGGCTTCGTCAATGCGCACGTGCACCTGTACGGGGTGCTGGCCCACGGCGTTCCGGCGCCGGCGATGCCGGTCGCCGACTTCTGGGGCTTTCTGGACGACTACTGGTGGCCACTGGTGGAGAACGCCCTCGACCACGAGATGATCGCGGCCGCGGCCGCCTGGGTGACAGCCGATCTGGCTGCCGGCGGCACCACCAGCTTCTTCGACATCCTCGAAGCTCCCAACGCTCTGCCCGGCGCGCTGTTCGCGCAGCGCGAGGCCGTGGCCGGCAGCGGGCTGCGAGGGGTGCTGTCATTCGAGGCAACCGAGCGGATGGGTGAGGCCAACGGCCAGGCCGGCCTGGACGAGAACGTCAGTTTCATCGAGGACTGTCGAGCACGCGCCGCGAGTGAAGGCGCCGGACGCGACGGCCGGGTGTCGGGCGCCATGTGCATCCACACCACGTTCACCTGCGGAGAGCCCTTCATCCGCCAGGCCTTCGACGCGGCCGCGGACCTGGACGTGTTCTGCCACGCCCATGTGAACGAGGGAGTCCATGAGGGCCGCTGGTGCACCGAGCACCACGGCATGCGCACCCTGGAGTTCTACGACCGCATCGGGGTGGCCTCGCCCCGCTTCCAGGCCAGCCAGTGCGTGCAGCTGTCGTCCCGCGAGATCGACATCATCGCCGAGTCCGGCATCAGGGTCTCGCACATGCCGCTCTCGAATTGCGAGGTAGGAGGCGGGATCGCTCCCGTGCTCGAGATGCTGGAACGGGGAGTCACCGTCGGGCTCGGCTCCGACGGGTATCTCAACGACATGTTCGCGGTGATGCGGGGCGCCTTCCTGCTGCACCGGGCGGCCACCCTCGACCCCGGCGCGATCAGCGCGGCCACCGTCTTGCACATGGCAACCGAGGGATCGGCTCGCACCCTCGGCCTGGAGAGGGTGGGTCGGCTGGAGCCTGGCTGGCACGCCGACCTGCAGTTGGTCGACCTGGAGGGTCCCCGGGGCCTGCCCACCCCGGTGGAGGCCCACAACCTGCTGGATCAGCTGGTGCTGTGGCGCAGCGCCTCGAATGTGAGCAGGGTGATGGTGGGAGGGGACTGGATCGTCGACGGCGGCGAGGTGATCGGTGCTGACATGGACAAGCGGCGGGCCCATACGCTCGAACAGGCTGCGAGGCTGTGGTCGTGAGCATGCTCCGCCGGCTCTCCGAGGCCGTGGAAGGCGGTGTGGCCGTCGCCTCGGCCACCGTCGTCGACACGTCGCGTTCCGTGCCCCGCCGGGCCGGGGCCAAGATGCTGGTCTTCCGCGACGGCAGCATCTCGGGCACCGTCGGCGGGGGAGAGATGGAAGCCCGGGTCGTGTCCGAGGCGGTGGCCGCGCTCGCTGACGGCCGCTGCCGCCTGCTGTCGTACCGTCTAGTCGATCCCGGCCGGGGTGATCCCGGCGTCTGCGGGGGCGACGTTCAGATATTCGTGGAGCCGCATATGCCCAATCCGACCGTCATTGTCATGGGATACGGACACGTGGGACGGGCCGTGGCCCAGCTCGCCGACTGGCTGGGCTTCCGGGTGGTGGCCACCGACGACCGCTCGATGGCCACCAGTGACTCACCCGACTCCGAGGTACCCGGAAGTGACTCCGGTGACGGGGTGCCGGACGAGTTGATCATCGGCACTGTCGACGACCTGCTTGCCGGCCGGAGGATCGATGAGGACGTATCGGTGGTGCTGGTGACCCGCAACGTGGACGTGGACGCGGCAGCCCTGCCCGCGCTGCTGGCCACCGATGCCGGCTACGTCGGGGTTATGGGCAGCGAGCGCCGCTGGGCCACCACCCGGGCCCGCTTGGAGGCCGAGGGTGTGGATCCGACCGCACTCGACCGGGTCCATGCGCCCATCGGCATCGAGGTGGGCGCCGAGACACCCGAGGAGATCGCGCTGAGCATCCTGGCCGAGGTGGTCGCCCATCGCCGTACGTGAGCCGCTGTGCGTGCTGCGGGGCGGGGGCGATCTGGCCACCGGAGTCGCCTGGCACCTCACGAGGCAGGGCTGGCCGGTGGTGGTGCTGGAGCTGCCCGAGCCTCTGACCGTGCGCCGCACGGTGTCGCTGTCGACCGCGGTCACCGATGGTGAGATCATTGTTCAGGGAATGAGAGGCGTGCGGGCCGATAAGCGCCCGGAGGTTCTGGCGGTCTTGGAGCAGGGTGATGTTGCCGTACTCGTCGCCCCGGAGTTGACGGCGCTGGATCCCGTTCGGCCCGCTGTGGTGGTGGACGCCAGGATGGCCAAGCGCAACCTCGACACCTCCATCGACGACGCCGAGGTCGTCGTGGCCCTGGGTCCCGGGTTCACCGCAGGCGTCGACTGTCATGCGGTGGTCGAGACCATGCGGGGACCGAACCTGGGCCGGGTCGTCTGGACGGGGCAGGCTCAGCCCGACACCGGCACACCCGCCGAACTCGGGGGTCGATCGGCCGACCGGGTCGTGCGAGCGCCGACCGCCGGGGCAGTGGAGTGGCGAATCGCCATCGGGGATGTGGTCAGCGAGGGTCAGCTGCTCGGCGTCGTGGACGATGTGACGGTCCGGGCGCCGTTCGACGGCGTCGTGAGGGGTGCCATTCGCACCGGCATGCGGGTACGGGCCGGCCTCAAGATTGGCGACGTCGATCCCCGCGGCGACCCTTCCGAATGCTGGAAGATCTCCGACAAGGCTCTGGCCGTGGGCAACGGAGTGCTCGAGGCCGTGCTGGCCCGCAGCACTCGGCGAATAGGGTGAGTTCCGTGGTCCGGCCTGCGTTCAACGTGCTGCCCCATGGATCCGTCGAGCGGGCGGTGGAGCTCGCCCGGCTGGCCGAGAGTCTCGGCTACGAGCGCTGCTGGGTGTACGACGAGGGGCTCGCGGCCAGTGATGTGTACGTGGCGATGACCGCCATTGCCCTTTCCACCGAGTCCCTCACGATCGGTCCCGGCATCACCAACCCCTACACCCGCCACGCGGGAGCCACTGCAGGGGCCATCGCCTCGCTCGACGAGCTGTCGGGCGGGCGGGCCTTCCTCGGCGTCGGCGCCGGAGGCAGCCTCACGCTCGACCCTCTCGGCATAGCCCGCGAGCGACCCCTGACCGCGGTGCGTGAGACCATCGACGCCTGCCGGCGCCTGTTCGCGGGTGACACCGTCACCGTCGAGGGCTCCCGTGTGAGCCTGCGCGAGGCGTCCCTGCTGAATGCCCGGCCCGGCACCGAGATCTGGCTGGCCGGACGGGGACCGAGGATGTTGGAGTTGGGCGGCTCGGCCTGTGACGGGGTGCTGGTGGACTTCCTGTACAAGCCGCATCTGGGCGCGGCGGTGGAGCGGGTCAGGGCCGCGGGCCGGGCCGCGGGCAACGATCCCTGCATCGCCTATTCCACGATGCTGGTGACCGACGAGGACACCATGGCCGCGGTCAAGCCTCACATGACCTACCGGCTGGTCGATTCGCCTCCCGAGGTGCAGGAGGCCATCGGCCTCACCGACGCCGACGCGGCTGCGATCAGGGCCGCTCTGTCCGACGGCCTTGAAGCCGCGGCCGAGCATGTTCGCGACGAGTGGACGCTGCCGTTCGTGATCGCCGGCACCCCTGGCGAGTGCGCCGAGGAGCTTCACAGCCTGGCCTCACAGCACGGGATCGAGTCCTTCATCGTGCCGCTGGTCGACGACGAGCCGGCCGAGGAGTTGCTTCGTTCGGGCGCGAAGATCATGGGAATGATCGAATAGTCATTCAATCAGGTTGTAATCTCTCAGAGCACTTGTAGAGTGCCGTCGCTGGCCTGGTTCGCTGGACGCCGGGACGGCCGCCGGAACGCCCAGCGTTCTGGCTGAGCCTCAGCGCTCCAAGTCCCGCCGTCAAGGTACGCCGACGTGCGGGAGGAGCGAATGATCATCTGGTACTGGTCGGTCAAAGGCGGCGTCGGCACGTCGGTGGTAGCTGCCGCGACCGCCATCCGCCTGGCCTCAGAGGACCGGGAGACCACACTCGTGGACCTCACCGGCGACCAGCCGGCGCTACTCGGCATGCTCGCCGGCACGGCGCCGTCGGAGCCCGGCATCGGCGATTGGGTGGCCGCGGGAGACGGCGTCGCGGCCGACGCCATCGGCAGGCTGCTGGAGGACGTGGCTCCGGGTCTGAGACTGCTCCGCGATGGCACCCAACCCGCGCTGGTCGACCAGACCGCAGATCGCGAGAACCAGCGATCGAGGCTGGTGCTGGCTCTTGAGATGCTGGCCCGCATTGGTCCGGTGGTGGTGGACGCCGGGCTGGATCCGTTCGAGCTGCGAACTGACCTCGCAGCATCGCACCGGCCGGTGTGCGTGCTGCGGTCCTGCTACCTCGCCCTGAATCGGGCCCAGCGAACGTCTGGTCCCTATGACTGGGTGGTCCTGGTGGAGGAGCCGGGTCGGACTCTGCGGGTGCGGGACGTCGCCGCCGCCGTCGGTGCCTCCAGCGTGAAGCGGGTGGCTTGGGATCCCCGCGTCGCCCGTTCGGTTGACGCGGGGACGATCGCGAGCATGCTGCCCCCTCCGCTGCGACGCTTCGAGTTGCCGGCATGACCGGCGCCGCCGCACTGGTGGAGGCCGTGCATCGCAGGGTGATCGACACGATTGCCGAAGGCCCGATGCCGGCGGTGGACATGGCGGGCATCGTCCGCGCTCTGGCCCCGCTCACCCCGCAGCATGTGCTTGACGACGTGGTGGCCCGGGTCGCGGCCCGGGTGCATGGCCTGGGCCCACTGGAGCCGCTGCTCGCCGATGCATCGGTCAGCGAGGTGATGATCAACGGGCCGGGGCCGGTGTGGATCGAGCGGGGCGGCACGGTGAGCCGGAGCGGCGTGTCGCTGGACCGGGCCGCCGTCGACCTGGTCATCGAGAGAATCGTGTCCCCGCTGGGCCGCCGGGTCGATCAGCTGACCCCCTGCGTGGACGGCCGCCTGCCGGACGGCTCCCGGGTCCATGTGGCTGTTCCTCCGGTGGCTGTCGATGGCCCCTATGTGACAATCCGCCGCTTCGTGGTGCCCGACGTGGCCCTTGAGATGTTCGCGGGACCGCCGGTGGTGGCTCTGCTTGAGGAGCTTGTCGACCGGGGGGCAAATCTCGTCGTCAGCGGCGGCACGGGAGCGGGCAAGACCACTCTGCTCAACGCCCTGGCCGGCCGGGTGAGCCACCACCAGCGGGTCATCACCATCGAGGACGCCGCCGAACTGCAGTTGGATCATCCCCACGTGGTGAGGCTGGAGGCCCGGCCCGAGTCCCGCGAGGGTGGAGGGGCGGTGACGATCAGGGATCTCGTGCGCAACGCGCTGCGGATGCGCCCCGACCGGCTGGTGGTGGGAGAGGTGCGGGGCCCGGAGGCGCTCGATCTGCTGCACGCCCTGAACACGGGCCACGCTGGATGCCTCTCCACGGTGCACGCCAACGGTCCGGTCGACGCTCTGCGCCGGCTGGCCGCGTTGGCCACGGCAGCCGATGAGCGTCTGGGAGTGGAGGCGGTTCGGGATCATGTGACCGCCGCGATCGATGCCGTCGTGCATCTGGGAAGATCCCCCGACGGCACCCGGCGGATCGCCGCCGTCGCCGAAGTTACGGACCACGACAGGGTGCGCCTGCTGGCCGACGACACAGACGACACAGAGGTCTGCTCGCCCATCGCCCGGGCTGCCCGTCTGGAGCCAAAGAAGTGACTGCGGTGATGGCCGCCGTCCTGCTGTTCGTCGCGTTGGCCCCGGATCTGCCGCCGGCGGGGACCAGGGGTCGCGTGCAGCGTGGCACGCCGCAGCGGAGGGCCGCGTCCACCCGGCTGGCGGCGGCGCGACGGTGGAGAGGACGGCCTGAGCAGGCCGACGCCGTACCGCAGGCGCTCGAGTTGACGGCCCGGGCCCTGCGATCCGGCGCCTCCGTGTTGACCGCTCTCGAGGGTGTGGCTGAGGAACTCCCCGAGACCGGCCTGCGTCCCGTGGTGAGCAGGATCCGCGGCGGTCTGAGCCTCTCGGACGCTCTTGACGATTGGGTCACCGGCGCCCCCGACCGCCGGACGGCTGCGGCCCTGCTGGTACTGGGCCACACTTCGGGCGCGGCCATGGCCGCGAGCCTCGATCAGGCGGCCGCATCGCTGCGCCAGCGGCAGGCCCTAGGCGACGAGATCCGGGCCCTAACCTCACAGACGCGCACCTCCGGAATGGTCGTCGCGGCCGCTCCGGCTGGCTTCGCGGTCATCGTCACGCTCGTCGACACCGATGCGATGAGCGGGCTGCTGACCACGCCGATCGGGCTCATGTCGCTGGTGGTCGGCCTGGCACTGGAAAGTCTCGGCCTCTGGTGGATGGCCCGACTGAGCCGGGGTGTGGGCCGATGGGCGTAGGCCTCGTGCCGGCAGCCGCCGCGGCCCTGCTGGTGCTGACCGTCTTCGATACAACAGCCGCAACGAACCGCGCCGCCCGTCGCCGCCTTCGCGGCGCCGCCCGGCCAGCCGGCCGCGACCCGACCGGTGCTCTGTCGGCACTGGGTCGGTGGCTGTCGGTGGGTGCAGTCGAGCCGGAGGATGAGACGCTGGTCGGAACCCTGGCTCTCGTAACGGCGGCCGCAGCCGTAGCGTTCGGTCCGGCCGCCGGCCTGCTCGCGCTCTCGGGGGTCGTAGGTGCGGTCGTCGTCCGGCGGCGATCCCGCAGGCGCCAGCGGATGCTGGAGGTCGAGCGCCATCTACCCGAGGTGATCGACTTGCTCGGGCTGGTAGTCGGAGCGGGCAGACCCACGGTGACGGCCCTTGCCGACATCGGTCCCCGAGTCTCGGAGCCGTTCCGGTCGGAGTTGCTGGCAGTGGTGCGGCGCACCGCGGCCGGGGAGCCCTTCGTCGACTCGGTGCGAAGGCTGCGGGAGAGTTTGGGCTCCAGCGTCTCGTCGGTCGTGTACGCAGTGACTGCGGCCGAGATCGATGGAACACCGCTCCGGCCCGCGCTGCAGCGAGCTGCCGACGAGGCTCACCGCCGGCGCCGGGTCCGGGCGCAGGAGGCTGCCAGGCGGGTTCCGGTGCTGATGCTGTTCCCGCTCGTGTTCTGCGTGCTGCCCGCCTTCTGTCTGCTCACCGTCGTCCCATTGCTGCTGACAGCCGTCTCTGACTTGGGTTTCTCGTCTTGAGAGGAGTGACCATGTTCCTGCGCATCTGCTCCGTACTGCAGGCGTACAGCGGCTCGGTCCGGCGCCGGCTGGACGACCGCGGCCAGACCACCGCCGAGTACGCGCTCGTGCTCGTCGGCGCGGCTGCGGTGGCCTTGTTGTTGCTGACCTGGGCGACCAGCTCGGGCAAGATCGCGTGGCTGCTCGACAAGATGGTGGACACGGTCGCCAACATGGTCTCGTGAGCGCAGGGCGCTCCGCTCACCGGCCCGGACGGCTGCACCAGCGGGGCCGGTCGTGCCAATCGGGACAGGCGACGGTGGAGTTGGCCCTGGTGATGCCGTTCTTCGCGCTGATGCTGTTGGCCCTCGTGCAGGTGGGCCTGCTCGTGCGGACCAGGGTGCTGGTCACACATGCAGCCCGGGAAGCGGTGCGCTCCGCCGCGGTCGGCGTGAGTGACGGCGAGGTGCGCTCTGCCGCGCTGGCCGCTTCCGACTTGGACCCGGGACGGCTGATGGTGTCCGTGCGGCGAGCCAACGGTAGGGCAATCGTGGAGTTGCGCTACGCCGAGCCCACCGACGTTCCGCTGGTGGGACCGCTGGTCTCCGATGCGGTGTTCGAGGCCCGCGCCACCATGCGCCTCGAATAGAAGGTTGGACGACGCTCCGCTCGACCTCCCATTCCCGCTCTTGTTCGCTGCGCTCACGGGCCGCTCGGGCCACGGCCTCGCCCGTATGAACCAGTTTCACTCGCCGACCCCGCTCGGCCTCTGAATCACCAAGTCGATCCAGACAGGCGGTACCGTTTTCGTCTGTGTCCGTCACGATCCGGCGCAGTGAGCAGCCGCCGTGGACCGTTCTCAGCGTCGGTGGCGACCTTGACGTCGTCGGGGCACCCGACATGCGCCAGGCCGTCGTCACCGCGGTGGCCGAGGGTTCCCGCCTGCTGGTCCTCGACCTGTCGGAGCTGGACTTCGTCGACTCGTTCGGACTAGGGGCGGTGGTCGGTGCGCTCAAGCGAGTGCGCCAGCGAGGCGGCGAGCTGGCCCTGGTGTGCCCGTCGTCCCGCATCCGCAGGGTGTTCGAGATCTGCGACCTGGACAGGATCCTGGCGCTGCACCACTCGACCGACACCCTTTCCGAGTTGTCCGTGGCCGGCACCGATGGCGCGACCTCCACCCGGAGGCGGCCATGAGCGACACAGTCGAGATCGAGATCCCGGCCCGGGCCGACTACGTGTCCCTGGTGCGACTGGTTGTGGCCGCGGCAGCCGAGTTGGCGCCGAGCCTCGAGCCGTCGCGCATCGACGACCTCCGGGTGGCGGTGTCGGAGGCGACCACCAACGCCATACAGGCCCATATCCGCTCCGGTAGCACTCGTCCCGTGAAGGTCTGTTGCCGCTGCTCCAATGGGAGCGTGGTGGTGACGGTCAGCGACGAGGGTCCCGGCTTCGACGTGGACGCCCTGCCGGAGATGCCGCCCCCCGAGTCGGAAGCCCGGCTCGGCCGGGAGTCCGGCATGGGCATCTCCATCATGCGGGCCCTGGCCGACAACTCGAGCATTGACTCCAGCTCAGAAGGAACCGAGGTGCGTCTCGCCTTCCTCGTCGGCGGCCAAGTCGTCCATGGCTAGGTGGTCGATGCTGTCGGTCCGGTGGACCGCCCTCAGCAGCAGGTGTGCGACGATGGGCAGGGTGACGATCATCGCGCCTGCCGCGATGGCCAGGTAGCCGAATCCACGCCAACCGAGCAGGGGAGCGGCCCCCACCGACATCAGCAGCAGGGCCACCGGACTTGCCTTGCCGGCAGCCTGAATCCGCGCGAAAGGCGTTGAGAACCGGATCAGCCCGATGCCGGCCAGAACTGCGATGACTGCGCCGGCGACCATCACCAACTCGGCCGCAACCCTCATGGCGTGGTCCTGTCCGCCGCGCCACCGGCGTCGCGCTCCAGGAACCGGCTGGCCGCGAACGTGCCCGCCAGCCCGACCAGGGCGATCACGGTGATGATCGCGAGAAGGGTGTGGCTGTCGCGGTTGGTGGCGTCGATGACGATGCCGCCCGCAAGGGAGACGAGGGCCACCTCCACGCCGATCACCCGATCGGCCAGGCTCGGGCCGCGCACCACTCGGTAGAGGGCGCAGAGTCCGGCAGCCGCGAAACCGGCGGCGGCCAAGGCGATCATCGGATGCCCATCGGGCTGGAGGTCGGCAGGGCTTCGCAGGCCAGCCTGGCGAGCTCGCGGGCGTGGGCCACCGTCTCGGAGCTCAGGCGGCCGTGGAGCAGGTGGATGTAGTAGCGGCCCGACGAGCGGTCGACATCGACCACCGCCGTGCCGGGACTGAGGGTGATCGACGCCGACAGGAGCAGCATGTGCTCGCTGCCGGTGGCCGGCAGGTCGACGGCCACGATGACCTCCTCCGTGCCGTCGTTGGGCGTGGCGATCTCGATCGCCACGTTGATCGTCGAGCGGGCGAGGTCGAGGAACACCAGCCACGCGAATTTCAGCAAGGGTCGGAAACGGATCACATGGCGGGCCGTGGGTCCCCGGTCGGCGGCCAGCACGACGACGGAGAGGGCCAGGCCGGACACCAGATTGGCGATCGACACTGACCCCCAGAGGCCGCACCAGACCATGACGAGGCCGGCCGTGGTTACTACCCGCCGCGGCGTTCCCGGATACTTCCTCATGGCCGGACCGCCGCGATGTAGCTGGCGGGGCTGCGCAGGCTCTCGGCTGCCTCGGTCGAGAGATCGAGCAGCGTTCCCGCAAACAGCGCCACCATCAGGGTGCCCGCCACTGCCAGCGCGGTGGCGGCGTGCATGGTGCGCCTGCCGCGGCGCGGGGCGGGACTGGGGCGGGGACCATCGGTGCGCCTGCCCCAGAAGACCTCGTTCCAGATCTTGGCCATCGACAGCAGCGTCAAGCCTCCGGCCACCAGCGCGGCCACCACCACCACGGTGCCTCCGCTGTCGATGGCGGCCGAGACGACCGCCAGTTTGGCCACGAAGCCGGAGAAGGGCGGGATCCCGGCCAGGCTCAGGGCCGGGATCGCGAACATCACGGCAACCAGCGGCTCACGACCGGCGAGGCCGCCCGACCGGTCCAGCGAGCTCGAGCCCTCGTGGTTCTCTATCAGGCCTCCCACGAGGAACAGGACGGCCTTGACCGGCATGTGGTGGATCAGGAACAGGATGGCTCCGGCCGTGCCCGCCACCGTGAAGAGGCTGAGACCCATGAACATGTAGCCGATCTGGCTGATGACATGGAACGACAGAATTCGCTTGACATCTGATTGGGCCAGGGCCCCGAGGACGCCCACCACCATGGTGAGGGCGGCCACCAGCAGCATGATCGGCCCAAGATCCTCCATGCCCATCAGGTTGTGGAACCGGATCATCGAGTAGATCCCGACCTTTGTCAGCAAGCCGGCGAACACTGCGGTGATGGTGGTGGGCGCGGTGGGATAGGAATCCGGCAGCCAACTGAACAGAGGGAACACCGCGGCCTTGGTCCCGAAGACCACCAGGAACCATGCGCCGATGCCGAGCCGGATCCCGTCGTCCAGCTGCGGTATCCGCTCGGCCAGCAGCGCCATGTTCACCGTGCCGGTGGCCGTGTAGACGAAGGCCACGCCGAAGAGGAACAGCGTCGAGGCCAGCAGGTTCATCACCACGTAGGTCATGCCCGCCCTGACCTGGCTCCGGTTGCCCTGGTGGGTCAACAACACGTAGCTGGAGACCAGGATCAGCTCGAAGGCGACGAAGAGGGTGAACAGGTCGCCGGTGAGAAAGGCGAGGGAGACGCCCGAGGTGAGCACGCACAGCAGCGGCCCGCTCAACTCCGGACTCGCCGCCCACACCGTCCGGCGCTGGCCGATGGCGAAGATCTCCACCACGAAGATGATCGTCAGGGCGACCGGAAGGATGAGGGCGGCGAAGAGGTCAGCCACCAGGATGATGCCGAGCTCCGGCGCCCAGCCGCCGACCGCGACGGTGTGGGTGCCGTCGCGGGCCACGGTCACCAGCATGATGTGCGAGGCGAGCGCGGCCGAGCCCAGGCCGGCGAGGACGGCTATGTCTCGTCCGAGGGGGCGGGAACGCAGGGCGAGACTGCAGGCCGCGGCCACCAGCGGGCCGACGATCGCGAGGGAGATCAACCCGGTCATGGGGCGATGGAGTCCTCTGGCTCGGTCGGGGTGCTCTCGACCGCCGCGATCCGGCGGTCCTCGAGGTCGTCCTCCACCAGATCGTCGCCCGAGAGCGTCCGCTGGCGCCTGGCCAGCGCCAGCAGGAACAGGGTCAACCCGAACGAGATCACGATGGCGGTCAGAGTCAGGGCCTGCGGCAGCGGGTTGGACATGTCCTCCGGCGCCGCACCGCCGGCGATGGGCGGCCAGCCGGCCGGACCGCCGGCCGTGATCAACGCGACCACGGTGGCGTGTCCCAGCAGGGAGTAGCCGATGACGATCCGGCTCAGCGACCGACTGGTCAGCAGGTACAGACCGACTGCGGTCAGACCGCCGATGGCCAGCAGGAGCGCGGTGTTCATGCTCGCTCCCCGCGATCGGAGTCGGCCGGCGGGTCGGCAGCGAACTCGGCCGCGCCCAGCCCGTCGAGGGCCGCGATGACGGTTCCGACAACGATGGCCGCCACGCCGATGTCGAACGGCAGGGCAGACCCGGTCTTGATCTTGCCGAGCATCAGAACCTCCACCGACAGCACCTGCTGGTCGAACAGCGGAGCCCCCCACAGCAGCGGCATCAGGGCCACGCCGGCCACAACGAAGACGCCGGCCGCCACCAAGGTGATGCCATAGGTGGGTTGGTGGAACCCGGCGATGGTCCGGAGCGCGAGCACCGCTCCGAAAACCAGTCCGGCAGCGAACCCGCCGCCGGGGTTGTTGTGGCCCGCGAACAGCAGGTAGCAGCCGACGATGACCGCGAACGGGCTGGCCGCCCGGATGCCGAGACGGATCATGGGAGCCGATCCGTCGATCATGACGCTGAGCTTTCAGTACTGGCGAGGCCCCGGGCGAGGGCCTGTACGCCTAGGGCCACGGTGGCAAGGACCAGGACCTCGCCCAGGGTGTCGAGGCCTCGTATGTCGGTGAGGATGATGTTCACGATGTTGCTGCCGCCGCCCTCGTCGACCGACGCTGCCGCCAACTCTGCCAGCGGAGGCGCCCCGACGGGGTTGCCGGATGCCGCCCCCAGCCCGATCACCACCGCGACTCCCCCGAGTCCGGCGACCGTTATGCGCACCGCTCGCCACCGCAGGCCCGTCATGGGGAAGCTGCGGGAGAGGTGGCCGAAGGCGAGCACGAAGCCGACCACGATGGCCGCCTCGACCAGCAGCTGGGTGAGGGCCAGGTCGGGAGCGCCGTGGATCACGAAGACCGCGGCGACTGTGATGCCGGCCGCTCCGAGCGCCAGTCCTGCTCCGAGGCGGGTGCCGACGAAACATAGCGCGACAGCTGCACCGACGACGGTGGCGGCCAGCACCCCCTGTAGCGGTGTGTGCCACGCGACCAGGTGATCAAGGTTGATATCGGCCAGGAACGGGGTGGCGGCCAGGGTTGCGACCGCGGCCATGGTCACCAGATACACGGGCAGTGAACCGTGCTGGACCCGGGCGACGGTCGCCCGCCCGAAGGCCACGGTCCCGTCGATGGAGGCGTCTGTCCAGCGGCCGGCGTAGTCCGCCGGCGCCTGCCCGGGCCGTCTGCCCATGGCCAGACCCACGATCGCGCCAATCACCAGGACGACCGCGGAGATCGCCAGGGCCGGCTCCAGACCGGGCCAGCGGTGGAGGTGGTCGACCGGTGCTCCTCCGCTCAGCCGGACCGCGGCCGGCTCCAGGACGGCGTCGAGGGGGCCGAGGACGGCGAAGGCCGCGATCCCAGCCACCGCTAGGACCGCGGGCGGCACGCTCAGCGCATGACGGCGGGGCGAGAGCGGGGTCTCCGGGCCGGGCCCGAACACCGCGATCAGGAACCGGAACGTGTAGGCCACGGTCAGCACCGAGCCGCCGATCACCCCGAAGCCGACGATCCACGCCTCCGGGCCGTCCAGTCCGAGAGCGGCCTGGATGGCCGTCTCCTTGGCGACGAAGCCGAACAGCGGCGGGGCACCGGCCATCGACAACCCCGCCAGTACGGCCGCGGCGAAGGCCACCGGCATGGATCGAGCCAACCCCCCCAGCTCGTCGATGTGGCGGGTTCCCGCCCGCACGTCTATCTCCCCGACGATCAAGAACAGCGCACCCTTGAACAGGGCGTGAGCGACGAGGAGCGACACCGCCGCCAGCACAGCGGTGGGTGTGCCGACGCTGAAGAGCGTGATGAGCATGCCCAGCTGCGAGACAGTGCCCCACGCCAGTATCAGCTTGGTGTCGCGATGGCGCAGAGCTCCGAGCGCCCCCCAGACGATGGAGGCAATCCCGAAGGCGAGACCGCATCCCTTCCACGCGGAGATACTCCCGAGAGCGGGGCCAGCCACCGCGACCAGCACCACTCCCGCCTTCACCATGGTGGCTGCGTGGAGGTATGCGCTGACGGGGGTGGGGGCGACCATCGCGCCCGGCAGCCACGGGTGGAACGGGACCTGGGCCGACTTGGTGGCCGCGGCGATCATCACGAGCACCGCACCGACAGTGGCCGCGGTCCCGTCCACCGGAGCCAGCTCGCTGATCAGCGTTGTACCCGCGGCGCCGGTAACGAGCAGCAGGCCGGCCAGCAGGACGAGACCGCCCGCTGCGGTCACGATCAGGGCGCGCCGGGCCGCGACCAGGACCTCGGCGTCGGTGCTCTTGTGCCCGACAAGGAGGAAGGAGGTCACCGATGTCAGCTCCCAGAACACGAACAGCGTCCAGACCGAGTCCGCCCAGACCAGGCCCAGCATCGATGTCGAGAAGGCCAGCAAGGTCGTCGCGAACCTGCCGGTGTGGGCCGCGCCGGGCCCGAAGTACCCGAAGGCGTAGACGAAGACGAGAACGCCGATCCCCGACACGATCAGGGTCATGATCCCCGCGAAGGCATCGACGCGGAACGTCATCGCCAGATCGAGTCCACTCACCCAGGTCACATGGGCCGTCGCCGGTGGGTCGGCTCCGAGCCGGGACGCGCCCCAGAGCGCACTGCACGCGGGCGGGACAGCTGCGACGAGCAGGCTGCTACGGCCGAGCCGGCGACCGGCGCAGGCCAAGACCACGCACACGGCGACATGCAGTACTAGTAGGCCGAAGATCAAGGGCGCGCCTCAGCCGTGAGCATGAGACATTTTAGGTAGCGAGCACGGAGCCCGGGGCAAGAGGCCGACGGGTGGTTGGGTGCGCAAACAGGTTCGACGGGGCTGCAATGATGAACCGATGGTGTCAGATCCGGGAGACCACGCACCAGCGCCGGAACCATCCCCTCCGCCGGAGATCGACGATGACCACCGGCTGGCCCACCGGATCGCCATGCCGATGCTTCGCTTCTTCCACTTCCAGGCGGGGGGCGGCGTCGCCATGCTCGTGGCCACCGCCGTGGCGCTGGTCTGGGCCAACTCGCCCTGGCGGGACTCCTATCACGCCTTGCTGGGCAGCCACACCCGGGTGGAGTTCGGCAATCTGCTGGTGCTCGACGAGGGGCTGGAGGAGTGGGTCAACGACGCGTTGATGGTGGTGTTCTTCTTCGTCGTCGGCCTCGAGATCAAGCGCGAGCTCGTCGTGGGCGAGCTGCGCCGTCCGGGGGCGGTGGCGCTGCCGCTGATCGCCGCGGTGGGCGGCATGGTGGTGCCAGCCGTGCTCTATGCCGCGTTCAACACCGGCGCGGAGGGCTCAGCCGGCTGGGGAATCCCGATGGCGACCGACATCGCCTTCGCGCTGGGCGTGGTCTCGCTGCTGGGACGCCATGTGCCCAGCTCGCTGAAAATATTCCTGCTCACCCTGGCGATCGTGGACGACATCGGAGCGATCCTCGTCATAGCCATCTTCTACACAGATGGGATCTCGCTCGGCTGGCTGGCACTGTCGGGCGGCATCGTGCTCCTGCTACTCGTGATGCGCCTGATACGGGTCTGGTACACCCCGGTGTATCTCGTGGTCGGGGTGGCGTTCTGGCTGACGCTCTTCGAGTCGGGGGTCCACGCCACCATCGCCGGAGTTGTGATGGGCATGCTGGCGCCGGCGCGCCCTCTGGTGACCGAGGCGAGGTCCAGCCTGCTGCTGCAGCGATCGTTCTCAGACGGCTCCGTAAGCGTGAGGCTGGCCCGTCAGGTCGTCTTCGAGGTACGCGAGCGAGTGGCGGTGGCCGATCGGCTGGCTGACTTCCTCCATCCTTGGACGAGCTTCTTTATCGTCCCCGTCTTCGCGCTGGCCAATGCGGGCGTCGAGTTGTCCGGGGGCTCGTTGGGCGACGCGGTGCGGTCACCGGTCACCATCGGCATCGTGCTGGGTCTGGTGGTCGGAAAGCTCGTGGGGGTCACGGCGTTCGCGTGGCTGGCGGTACGCACGGGCTTGTGCGAGCTGCCGCGGGGGGCCACATGGACTCAGATGCTCGGCATCGGCGCGGTGGCCGGTATCGGCTTCACGGTGTCGCTGTTCATCACCAACCTGGCCTTCGAACAGCAACTGATCACCGACCAGGCGAAGATCGGCATCCTCGTGGCGTCGACTGTCGCGGCGGTGGCCGGCGCCACTATCCTCCGCGTTTCTCGATCAGCGGACGAGCCGGCGCCGGGAGCCTGAGCCCCCGGCAAGCGCCGGGGAGTGCCCTCACCGTGTACAAGACCTGCTTATCCTGTCCGAGTCCCCAACAGTTGACGGGCACCCGCCCGTCGGATCGGTTCGATCTCCATGGCCAACGCGCTAGTAATCGTCGAGTCGCCCGCCAAGGCGAAGACGATCTCCGGCTACCTGGGCCGCGGCTACGTCGTGGAGTCGTCCATCGGCCACATCCGCGATCTGCCCAGCCGGGCGGCCGACGTTCCCAAGGCCTACAAGTCGGAGCCCTGGGCCCGCCTGGGCATCGACGTCGACAACGAATTCAAGCCGCTGTACGTGGTCAACAGCGACAAGCGCCAGCAGGTCCGAAAGCTCAAAGACCTCCTGGCCGACGCGGATGAGCTCTATCTGGCCACCGACGAGGACCGGGAGGGCGAGGCCATCGCCTGGCACCTGATGGAGGTGCTCAACCCGCGGGTGCCGGTGAAGCGCATGGTCTTCCACGAGATCACCCGGGCCGCGATCTCCGCCGCGGTCGCCGCGCCACGAGAGTTGGACCGTCGCCTGGTGGACGCCCAGGAGGCCCGCCGGATGCTCGACCGGCTCTACGGCTACGAGGTGTCGCCGGTGCTGTGGAAGAAGGTCATGCCGCAACTGTCGGCCGGGCGGGTCCAGAGCGTGGCGGTGCGCATCGTGGTAGAGCGCGAGCGGCAGCGGATGGACTTCGTCAGCGCCGGCTTCTGGGGGCTTACCGGCACGTTCGCCCCGGCGGGCTCTGCCGACGGCAACAGCAACGGGACCGAGTTCACTGCCGATCTCGTCCAGCTCGACGGCGCTCGTATCGCGGCGGCTCGGGACTTCGGTTCCGACGGCCAACCGACCCGGGGCGATGTCACTGTGCTCAATGAGGCGGCGGCCATGTCGCTGGTCTCGGATCTTCAGGACGCGGCATTCGCGGTTCGGGCCCGCACCTCCAAGCCCTACCGGCGGCGCCCGGCCGCGCCCTTCATCACGTCGACCATGCAGCAGGAGGCGGCCCGGAAGCTTCACATGACCTCGGCGGCGGCCATGCGCACGGCTCAGTCACTGTACGAGAAGGGCTACATCACCTACATGCGCACCGACAGCACGTCGCTGTCGGCGGACGCGGTGGCTGCGGCCCGCTCCGAGGTGGAGAGGCGCTACGGCTCAAGCGTGCTACCGCCGGAACCGAGGGCGTACGCCAGCAGGGTGAAGAACGCCCAGGAGGCCCACGAGGCCATCCGACCCGCCGGGGACACCTTCGCTGACCCATCGACGGTGGCCGATCAACTGCCCCCGCCCGAGGCCCGGCTCTACGAGTTGGTGTGGAAGCGGACGCTGGCCAGCCAGATGACCGACTGCACCGGCGAGACGGTGCAGCTGCGCCTCGGGGCCAGAAGCGCCTCGGGCCGCGACGCCGAATTCGCGGCCAGCGGCACGGTGATTACCCATCTGGGCTTCCGGGAGGTGTACACCGAGGGGACCGACGCCGGAGACGCGAGCGAGGCTGAGGCCGAGCTTCGTCTGCCGCCGCTGAACGAGGGAGACGGCGCTGACTGCCGCGGTCTGGAGGCGTCCGGGCACGAAACCCAGCCACCGGCCCGCTACACCGAGGCTTCGCTGGTGCGGCGCCTGGAGCAGCTCGGCGTGGGTCGGCCCTCTACCTACTCGTCGATCATGGGCACCATCATCGACCGGGGGTACGTGTGGAAGAAGGGCTCGGCGCTGGTGCCGTCGTTCACTGCTTTCTCGGTGGTCAATCTGCTGGAACGCCACTTCCCGAAGCTGGTCGACTACGCCTTCACCGCCGAGATGGAGGACGACCTCGACCGGATCGCAACCGGCGTGGAGGAGCAGGTTCCGTGGCTGCACCGGTTCTACTTCGGCGGAGACGACGATCCCGGCCTCAAGGAGAAGGTCTCCAGTCGCCTCAGCGACATCGACGCCCGGTTGGTGAACTCGATCCCGCTGGGCAACGATGCCAACGGCGTCGAGCTGGAGGTCCGCGTGGGGCGCTACGGCCCGACCGTGCAGAGGGGCGATGACTCGGCCTCCGTGCCCGACGGCACCGCTCCCGACGAGCTCACCGTCGAGCGGGCGTTGGAACTGCTGGCCGCCGGCCGCGACGAGCGGGTTCTCGGCACCGATCCCGTCACCGGGCTGACCGTGGTCGCCAGGACGGGCCGCTACGGGCCCTACGTCCAGCTCGGACTGGGCGAGGAGGTTCCCGACAAGCCGAAGTTCGCGTCGCTGTTCAAGACCATGGTGTTGGAGACGGTCACGTTGGAGGATGCGCTGCAACTGCTGTCGCTGCCGCGCACCGTCGGCGCAGACCCCGCCGACGGGGTGGAGATCACCGTTCAGAACGGCCGCTACGGGCCGTTCGTGCGCAAGGGTTCTGACAGTCGCAGCCTGCCCAGCGAGGACAAGCTGTTCACGGTGACCCTCGAAGAGTGCCTCAAGCTGCTGGCCCAGCCGAAGAGCCGGGGTCGCCAAGCCCCGGCCGCACCGCTGAGAGAACTGGGGGAGGATCCCGACACCGGCCGGGCGGTCGTGGTGAAGGACGGCCGCTACGGCCACTACGTCACCGACGGCGAGACCAACGCCTCGCTGCGGTCCGGCGACACCGTCGAGGGGCTCACCCTGGAGCGGGCCTGCGAATTGCTGGCGGAACGGCGGGCCAAGGGTCCGGCCAAGAAGCGCCCCGCCCGCCGGAGGTCGACCGGCAAGCGCAAGTAATCCACGGGCGAGCGCAGGTACGCCCGAGCGGTCCCGAACGGCAGCAAGCCACGGGCGGGTCACAACGCGTAGCCTCAGATGTCGTGGATGAGGCTGCGCCCCGATCTTCGGCCGGCACCCGGCTCGACGAGGCCTTCGAGGCAGCCCGACCGTCGGGGCGCCTGGAGCGGATCTTCGGCACACGGGACTTCTTCAGGCTCTGGATCGCCCAGGTGGTGTCGGCCACCGGCGACTGGCTCGGACTGTTCGCCACCATTGCCTTGGCTGACCAGCTCGCCCCCGAAGGGTCCAAGGGCACCGCCATTGCCTTGGTGCTGGCCGCCCGAGTGGCGCCGGGCTTCTTCCTGGCCACCGCGGCGGGCGTGATTGTTGATCGGCTGAACCGCAAACGGGTGATGGTGGCCTGCGACGTGGGTCGTGCGCTGGTCCTGGTGACGCTGCCGTTCGTCGACACCATTGTCGGCCTGGTGGTGGCCAGCTTCCTGCTTGAGCTGCTCACGATGATGTGGCAGCCGGCCAAGGAGGCGACCGTCCCGAATCTCGTGCCTCGCGAGAAGCTCACCGCGGCTAACTCGCTCAATGTGACCGCGGCCTACGGCATGTTCCCGGTAGCCGCCGGGGCGGCCGCGCTGCTGGCCAAGGCGGCGGAGGCGGTGCCGGACGAGGGATGGGTGACGAACCTGCGGCTCAACGAGGAGGGGCTGGCCTTCTATGTGGACGCGCTGACGTTCCTGGTGACCGCGCTGATCATCTGGCGCATCGCCATCCCGGTGCGCTCCCGCAACGAGCGTCAGGCGACCGAGCGGGGGAGCCTTGATCTCGGCGGGGCCATCCGCGAGCTCAGGGAAGGCTGGCGCCTGGTGGGCAGGAACCGCATCGTGCGGTCGGTGAACGTGGGGTTGGCCACTGCGGTGATGGGCGCGGGGATGGTGGTGGTTCTGGGCGCCCGGTTCGTCGACGAAGTGATCGTCGGGCGGGAGGCCGACTTCCATGCCGTGCTGTTCTCGCTCGGAGTGGGCATGGCGGTGGGCGTGGCCTCGGCCGCTGCGCTGCAGAATCGCATCAACCGGCTCCGCGGGTTCACATCAGCGCTCATCGGCGCGGGTGTGGTACTGCTGGCCGCTGCGTCGGTGGACCGGCTGTCGCTGATGATCCCACTGGTGGTCCTGCTCGGGATGCTGGCCGGGCCCTCGTATGTGCTCGGGTTCACGCTGCTGCACGAGAACGTCGACAACGAGATCCGGGGCCGGGTGTTCGCAGCCCTGCTGGTGCTGGTGCGGCTGTGCGCGCTGATCGCGCTGGCCGTCGGCGGCGTGCTGGCCGACCTGCTCGACGGCCTGTCGGACCGCTGGTGGGACCAGGAGGTCACGGTGCTCGGAGCGGTGGTTGAGTTGCCCGGATCGCGCCTAACGATGTGGATCGCTGGTGTGATCATCGTTGTCGCCGGCGCCCTGGCAACATTGAGCCTGCGATCCGGGGCTCGCGAGCAGGGCGTAGTGGCGTCCGAGAGCGAGGCGTCGGCGCAGTGACCGGCCGGCTCATCGCGGTCGAGGGGGTGGACGCATCGGGAAAGTCCACCCAGGCCCAGATGTTGGCCGTGTCTCTGGGTGCGGTGTTCACCTTCCAGTTCGGCGCTACCGACGTGGGCGGGGTCATCAGGCGGGCGTTGCTCGATCCGGACAACGATTCTCTCGACGACCGCACCGAGGCGCTGCTGATAATCGCGGACAAGGCCCAGCATGTTGCCCAGATCGTCGGTCCCGCGCTGGAAGCCGGTCGGGACGTAGTCACCGACCGCTTCACCGCGTCGACGCTCGCCTACCAGGGCTACGGGCGCGGTCTCGATCTCGCGGAGTTGCAGACGATGATGCGCTTCGCCACCGGAGGGATCGAACCAGATTTGAACTTGCTCCTTGACATCCCCCTCGAATTGGCGTCGCGGCGGCTGGGGTCGTCACTCGACCGCTTCGAGGGAACCGGTGACGGCTTCCTCGATCGGGTCCGGGCTGGCTACCTGGCCATGGCCGAGGCCGACCCGGACCACTGGGTGGTGGTCGATGCCGACGGCTCGGTGGATGACGTAGCCGCCCGGGTAATGGCCGCCGTGCAAGAACGTCTCGGCGGTATGCGATGACCCTTCTCGATGCCGACGCCGAGACTGCATCCGCGGATCCTTGGTCGGCGGTGGTGGGCCAGCCGCAGGCGGTGGCTGCCTTGGCGGCGGCAGTGGCATCGCCGGTGCACGCGTACCTGCTGGTCGGCCCGCGGGGCTCGGGCAGGCAGGCCGCTGCCGGCGCCTTCGCGGGGGAGCTGATCGCGGCCGCGGACCAGCGGGCAGGCTCCGATCCGGCGCGGTCCGCCAGACATCGTCGTCTGGCTGCCAGCCGTGAGCACCCCGACGTCTTCGTGCTCAGCCCATCCGGCCCGAGCCTGCGCCGCGAGGAGGAGGTGTCCCAGCTCATCGTCGAGGCCAGCCGCACACCCGTGGAGGGCCCCCGCAAGGTGCTGGTCGTCGACCGTTTCCACACCGCCACACCGGCCGCGGCGGCGGCCCTGCTCAAACCGGTCGAGGAGCCGGCCGGCTCGGTGGTGTGGGTGCTGCTGGCCGAGCAGGTGCTGCCCGAGCACGTCACCATCGCGTCGCGCTGCACAAGAGTCGACTTCAGCCCGGTTCCCAACGCCGAGATCGCCCGGGTGCTGGTGTCGGAGGGTCTGGTCGCGGCCGACCGGGCCCCGCTGGTGGCGGCCGCGGCTGCTGGCAACCTCCATCGGGCCAGGGTCCTGGCCACCGACGAGCGGGTGGCGGCCCGGCGCGAGGCGTGGTGGATGGTGCCGGACCGCCTCGATGGAACCGGGGCCGCCGTCGCGCTGCTGGTAGCCGAACTGCGTGCCATGATCGACGAGGCCGGCGGAGCCCTCACCGAGCGCCACAGAGCCGAGATCGTCACCCTGGAGCAACGTGAGGAGCACTTCGGTGTGAGGGGCTCGGGCCGCAGCATCATCGAAGCGCAGCACAAGCGCGAGCACCGCCAGTTCCGCACCGACGAGATCCGATTCGGACTGTCCACTCTCGGCGCCCGATACCGCGATGAGATCACCTCGGTGCCCGACGATCCGGCGGCGAACCGGCGAGTCACTGCGGCCATGCGGGCCGTAGACCGCTTGCGGGCCACCGCTGAGAGCCTGATCCGCTCCCCGAACGAGGCCCTGGCCCTCCAGGCGCTGCTGCTCGACCTGCCGCCCCTGGGCGATAGCCTGAGCGGGCGCTAGGCGGCTCCGCCCGCGGCGTACAGGCCCGAATAGCTCAGTCGGTAGAGCGACGCTCTCGTAAAGCGTAGGTCAGGGGTTCAAATCCCCTTTCGGGCTCCCAACCCCAGCCAAAGAGGCGGTGAGTGGCCGACCAGGCAACCTTCGCGGACGACGCCCTGCCGCTGATGCCGTCGTTGTACTCGGCGGCCATGCGGCTGACCCGCAACCCGGCCGACGCCGAGGACCTGGTGTCGGAGACCTACCTGCGGGCCTACCGGTCCTACGGCACCTTCACGGCGGGAACCAACCTGAAGGCGTGGATGTATCGCATCCTCACCAACGCCTACATCAGCGAGTACCGGCGCCGCCAGCGGCGACCCGCCGAGACCGACCTGGGCGATGTGGAGCACCTCTATCTGTACCGCCGCCTCGGCGGTGACACAGCGGCACGGCTCGGCCGCAGCGTCGAGGACGAGCTGTCCTCGCTGTTCACCGAGCACGAGGTGAAGCAGGCTGTGGAGGACCTTCCCGACTACTACCGCCTGCCCGTACTGCTCGCCGATGTGGAGGGCTTCTCCTACTCGGAGATCGCGGAGATCCTCGATGTCCCCATCGGCACCGTAATGAGCCGCCTGCATCGGGGAAGAAAACAGCTCCACAAGAGGTTGTACGACTTTGCCGCCCGCCACCGGCTCCTCCCCCAGGAGCCAGAGGCCGGTCCGGACGACAGGAGTTGACCCGTGGTCTGCAACTGCGACGACGCTTGCCGAGACCTTCACCTCTACCTCGACGGTGAGGCCACCGTTGCGGTCCGCACTGCTATCTCCGCGCACCTCGAGTGCTGTCCTTCCTGCGCCGACGCGTTCCACTTCGAGGCCCAGGTCCGGATGACAGTGGCCCGCTGCTGCTGCGAGGAGCAGGTCCCGGAATCGCTGCGAGTGCGCGTCCTACGAGCCATCTACACTGCGAACCCATGACCTTCGCCGGTGTCGTATGGCACTTCTGGATCGCGGTCCCGCTGGCCGTGGCGGGCATCGTCGCCATCGTGGCGACCATCGCCGGCTACCTCCAGAAGGTCACCTACAAGCGATACCCGAGGGACTGAGCCCTAGCCCATGGGCGCCCACGCCGAGGGCTCCGTCGAACTCGAAGGTGCCGTCGATGTCGACGGTCCCAACGATCCTGGAGACCTTGACGACCCCATCGACTGGGACCTGGCCCGCCGGGTTGCGGTGCGCACCGCCCGGCGCGAGCCCTACACCGCGCCGCGCTGGCGTGACGGCCTGGCCGAGGACTTCGCCGACTGCACCCAGAGGGCTGAGGGGCTGGTAGCCGATTTCACCGGCCTGCGGTCGCTGTCGGGACCGGCCCGGGGCAGGGTGACCGACCGGGTCGGTTGGATCGACGCCAACCTGGCCTCGTTCCAGCGTCTGCTGAAGCCCCTCGCGGCCAAGCTCGGCACGGGCTCGGACGGGATGCTGGCCCCGATCACCCGGCGGGTGGCCGGAGCCGAGCTCGGCGTCATGCTGGGCTGGATGTCCACGCGGGTGCTGGGCCAGTACGACCTGCTGATCATCGAGGACGACAAGCCCGAAGACCAGGACATCGTCTACTACGTGGCCCCCAATGTCCTGTCGCTGGAGAACAAGTACGCCTTCGACCCGGCCGAGTTCCGGCTCTGGCTGGCGCTCCACGAGGTGACCCATCGGGCCCAGTTCACCGGCGTGGAATGGATGCGGCCGCACTTCATCGGCCTGGTCGAATCGGTGCTCGACTCGGTGGATCCCGACCCGAAGCGGATCGCGGCGGCCGTGCGCCGGGTGGTGGAGGCCCGGCGCCGCGGCGAGGACCCGCTGGCGGCCGGCGGGATCATGGCCCTGTTCGCCTCAGAGGCACAGGTGGAGACTCTGGAGCAGCTCGCCGGTCTCATGAGCCTTCTCGAGGGCCACGGCGACGTGACCATGGATCGAGCCGGCAAGGGCCTCGTCCCTTCCGCTCCCCGGTTCGGGCGGGTGATGCGCAGGCGACGGGAGTCGGTGCGGGGGTTCGCCAAGGTCTTCCAGCGGGTGATCGGCCTCGATGCCAAGATCAAGCAGTACGCCGAGGGCGAACACTTCATCTCGTCGGTCGAGGAGGTCGGTGGCGCGGCCTTGCTCGACCGTGTCTGGGAGAGCCCCGGGAACGTTCCCGGCATCGCCGAGATCCGCAGCCCGAGCGATTGGGTCAGCCGCATGAGCGTCACCGAGGCGGCAGCCTGAGACGGCAACGCCTGGTGTGAGCGTCGATTCTCTGCTGGCGCGCTGCACCTTCCCGGCGCCCGGCACCGCCGTGGCCTGTGGCCTGTCGGGTGGTCCCGATTCCGCCGCCCTGGTCGCGCTGGCGACCGCAACCGGGCTGGAGGTCACCGCCTGGCACGTCGACCACGGTCTGCGGCCCTCGGCGCGCCGCGACGCCGAGGCGGCCCGAGCCATCGCGGACCACTTCGAGGCAGGTTTCGAGCTGCGCCGGGTGCGTGTGGATCCCGGCCCCAACCTGGAGGCGAGAGCGCGTGCCGCCCGCTACGGGGCGCTGCCCGGCGACGTGCTGGTCGGCCACACGGCGGACGATCGGGCCGAGACCGTGCTGTTCAACGTCGGCCGGGGCGGGGGACTGGCTGGCGCGGCTGCGCCCCACGCGGGGGTCGGCCGTCCCCTGCTGGGACTGCGCCGCTTCGAGACGCACGCCCTGTGTGAGCGGCTCGGGCTTCCAACCGTGCGCGATCCCATGAACGACGACCCGTCCTTCGCCCGGGTGGCCATCCGCAACGAGGTGATGCCCGCACTGGCGAACGCTCTCGGACGCGACCCGGTTCCCCTTCTGAATCGCCACGCCGATCTGGCCTCCCAAGCGCTGGACGTGATCGCCGGGTTGGCTGCAGAGATCGATCCCACCAGCGCGGCCGCCCTCGCCGCCGCACCGCGAGCGGTGGCGGCCGAGGCGCTGAGGAGCTGGATCGCTGAGGCCGTCGGCTCGGCCCCGACGGCCGCCTCGATCGGCCGGGTGCTAGACGTCGCGGCGGGTCGCGGCATCGCGACCGAGATCACCGGAGGTCATCGAGTGGCCCGCACTGCGGGCCGCCTCCGCATCGAGCCCCGACATCGGGACCAACCGCCGGATTGACCCCGTAGAGGCCCGGGCAGCGCCCGGTATGGTGCGAGGATGAGCTTGGCGCCGGAGCAGCCCGCGGCGCAGATGCCGAAGCCGCCGGGGTCGGTCGGGCGCGCCATCATCACTCCCGAGGAGCTGCGAGCCCGCGTGGAGGCGATCGGTGCCGAGATCACGGCCGACTACCAGGGTCGTCCCCCGTTGCTGGTCGGCGTTCTCAAGGGCGCCTTCGTGTTCATGAGCGACTTGGCCCGGGCGATCGACCTGCCGGTCGAGATCGACTTCATGGCCGTGTCCTCCTACGGACTCAGCACCGAGTCCAGCGGAGTGGTCCGCATCATCAAGGATCTCGACACCGACGTGCGGGACCGTCACGTCGTGCTGGTGGAGGACATAGTCGACTCCGGCCTCACCACCGACTACCTGGCCGAGTTGTTGAGGGCCAGGCGTCCGGCCAGCTTCGAGATGTGCGCCCTGCTCGTGCGGGAGGACGCTCGCACCGAGGGCATCCGCTACGTCGGATTCTCCGTTCCGGCCGACTGGCTGGTGGGTTACGGGCTGGATGTGGGCGAGCGCTACCGGGAGCTGCCCTCGGTGCATCTCTTCGATCTGGAAGATGCATGAGCAGCAAGTGGTCGGAAGGGATCGAGCCTCGGGGCTTCCGGTGGATCATCACCGATCGCTTCGGCGTGTGCGAGCGGCCCGGCGGCTATGGCGTCGGCCACCGGCGGGTGCGGCGCGTCGAGGAGATCATCTGGCTGAGCCGCAACGAGATCGGCTTGATCGTGAGCATCACGTCGATTCCCTACAACCTCCACGACTACGACGAGCACGGGCTGGCCTATGCCCACCTGCCCTTCTCGGAGCCCGGCGACGGCGCCGAGCGTCTCGAGCAGATTCTGACCACGATCCGGGACCGCTCGACCGACCAGCGGGTGGTGCTCCACCACGATTCAATCGGGGACCGGGTGTCGGGTGTGGTGGCGGGCTACCTGCTGTGGTCGGGCCTGGTCGACACCGGCCCCGAGGCCATCACCATTGCCGAGCGGCTGCTGGAGCGCGAGCTCGGTCCCATGGCTCGTGAGATCGTGTCGATGGCCCAGCAGCTCAAGCCCGCCTCATGACCGCACCGGATCATGGAGGGCCGACTCGGAGGGTGTTCGTGGCGCTGGGGTCCAACCTGGGAGACCGGATGGCCTACCTGCGGGGCGCGGTGGACGGGTTCGACGACGTCGACGGGGTCTCCGACGTGTACGAGACCAAGCCGGTGGGCGGTCCGGAGCAGGGGGCGTACCTCAACATGGTGGTCAGGCTTCGGACCGCGGCCAGTGCTCAGGAGCTGCTGGCCCAGTGCCGGGCCAGAGAACTCGAGGCAGGCCGGGTGAGGGTGGTGCGCTGGGGGCCTCGCACCCTCGACGCGGACTTGCTGTGGATCGACGGCGAGCGTGTGAGCACGCCCGACCTCGTCGTTCCGCATCCTCGCATGCATGAGCGGGACTTCGTGCTCGTGCCCCTCGCGGACGTGGGTCCCGACCTGCTGCCCGACGGCTATGTACCCGGAGCCGCTGACGGCATCGTCAACCTCGGACCCCTAGACGTATAACGGTGCGGTCGGTTCGGATCATCGGCGGCGGCCGGGCGGGCGGAGCCATGGCTGCCGCCCTGACCGAAGTCGGCTGGCACCTGCACCCCATCCTGGGCCGGTCGGCTACGCCTGACGCCCTATCGGGGGCCGCCGCCGGAGTGGATCTGGTGCTGATCGCCACTCCCGACAACGCCGTGGCAGAGGTGTCGGCCGCAATCGAACCCGCTGCGACCGCGGCGGTGGCCCACCTCGCCGGGTCGCTCGGTCTTGATGCCGTCGCCGGGCACCCGCGGCCGGCAGCTCTGCATCCCTTGGTGGCGCTGCCGGACGCTGCTGTCGGCGCTCGACGCCTGCTCGCGGGCGGGTGGTTCGCGGTGGCGGGCGATCCGATCGTCCGGCAGGTCGTCGCCGATCTAGGCGGGCGTGCGTTCGAGGTGGCCGACGCCGACCGGTCCGCCTACCACGCGGCCGCGGTGGTGGCCTCCAACCATCTGGTGGCGCTCCTCGGCCAGGCCGAGCGCATCGCTTCGGTGGCCGGAGTGCCCTTCGCGGCCCTCATGGACCTGGTCGGAGCCACCGTGGCCAACGTCGACGAGTTGGGTCCGGCCGCGGCCCTCACCGGCCCCGCGGCCCGGGGCGACACCGAGACGATCAGGCGGCACCTGGAAGCGATCGGCCCCGACGAGCGGGCCGCATACGAGGCACTCTGCCAGCAGGCCCGCCGTCTCGCGGAACAGGCATGAGCACCAGTCGCCCCACTCCCGAATGCGAGGTCACGATCCGCGGTCTACGCGTCCGGCTTGCTGAGGCCCGAGCGGCGGGCCGCACCGTCGGGCTCGTGCCCACGATGGGCTTCCTCCACTCGGGGCACTGTTCCCTGGTCGAGCGGGCCCGGGCCGAGAACGACGTTGTGGTGGTGTCGATCTTCGTCAACCCCCTGCAGTTCAATCCGGGCGAGGACTTCGACGACTACCCCCGGGATCTGGACCGTGATCTCGAGATGTGCGCGAAGGCCGGCGCCGACCTCGTGTTCGTTCCCGACACCCGCGAGATGTACCCCGAGCCGGTGGTGACCACCGTGCGCCTGGGGAAGCTTGCCGACATGCTGTGCGGCGCATCCCGCCCCGGTCACTTCGACGGGGTCGCCACCGTCGTGGCCAAGCTGTTCTCGATCGTGGGCGAGTGCTCGGCCTACTTCGGTGAGAAGGACTTCCAGCAGCTCACGATCGTGAGCCGCATGGCCGCGGACCTGTCGCTGCCGGTGCGGGTGGTGGGCTGTTCCACCGTGCGGGAGTCCGACGGGCTCGCCCTCTCCAGCCGGAACGCATACTTGAGCGAGGCTGAGCGCAGCCAGGCTCCGGTGCTGCGCCGCGCCCTCGAGGCCGGAGCGGCCCTGGTGCAGTCAGGTGAGACCGACCCCACGGCGGTTGAAGCCGAGATGGCCTCGATGATCGCCACCGCCCCGCTGGCGGAGATCGACTACACCGCGGCGGTGCCGTCGTCCACCCTCGTTGCGGACGGACCATTGCGAGGCGATGTTCGGCTGCTGGTGGCCGTCCGGTTCGGCAAGGCCCGCCTGATAGACAACACCGGCTGCCGCGCCGGCTGAGCGGCGCAAGCCCGTCGCGTCGGGGCGGGGTGTTTCCCGCTCTTGTTCGCTGCGCTCACGGGCCGCTCGGGCCACGGCCTCGCCCGTATGAACCCGATTTGCTCGCCTGCCCGCTCGGCCTCGGGCCGATCCGCCGTATCCTGCGGCGGTGCTGCTTGCTATCGATGTCGGCAACACCCAGACCGTCGTCGGCATCTACGACCCGGGCGCGGTCCACGGTTCGGCCGCGGCGGACGGGCTGGTCGACCACTGGAGGCTCTCCACCGACCCGAGTCGCACGGCCGACGAGCTCGGCGTGGTGATCAGGTCGCTGCTCCATGTGATCGACATCGACTTCGACAGTGATGTCACCGGGGTTTCCATCTGCTCGGGCGTGCCCCGACTGCTCGCAGGCTTGCGGGAGATGGTGCGGCGCCAGCTCGGATTCTCACCCGTGGTAGTCGGGCCGGGCGTCAAGACCGGCATGCCGATCCACTACGACAACCCCAAGGAGGTCGGCGCCGACCGGATCGCCAACGCAGTGGCGGCCTACGACCTCTACGGCGGCCCCACCATCGTGGTCGACTTCGGCACCGGCAACAACTTCGACGTCATTTCGGCCGACGGAGCCTTCATGGGAGGCGCCATCGCACCCGGCATCGAGATCAGCCTGGATGCGCTCATCGGCCGGGCCGCCGCCCTCGGCGCGGTCGAGCTGGTCGAGCCCCGCAGTGTGATCGGCAAGACCACTGTCGAGTCCATCCAGTCCGGCGCCCTGTACGGGTTCACTGCCATGATCGACGGCATGAACGCCCGCTTCCTGGCCGAGTTGGGCGAGGCCAACGTCGTAGCCACCGGCGGTCTGGCCTACGCGATCGCCCCCATCTCGCAGACGATCGAGCACGTCGAGCCGTTCCTGACCCTGCACGGCCTGCGCATCGTCTACGAGCGAAACCAGGACCGATGAGCGACCTTCGCCGGCGAATGCGCTGCAGCTTCGCCACCCATGCGGTGGGCCGCTTGCTGAAGTCCGCCCGCATCGAAGCGGCACCCCGATGAGCGACGACGACGTTCCGTACCGCTTCGAACGGAGCCACGCAGTGGGCGACGTCACCGAGGCGTTCGGGGGTCTAGAAGCCGGCGTCGAGACCGACACGATGGTGGCGGTGGCCGGGCGGCTCATGCTGCGCCGCGACCAGGGCCGGCTGGCCTTCGGGACACTGCAGGACGCCTCCGGCCGCATCCAGCTGTTCGCCACCGCAGCCTCCACCCCGGGCTTCGAGCAGTTCACGGCCCTGTCGATCGGGGACTGGCTAGGCGTAAGGGGCGCGGTCATGGCCACCCGCCGGGGCGAGCTGTCGGTGAGGGTCGACGAGTGGGTCCTGCTGGCCCGGGCGGGACGGCCGTTCCCCGACAAGTGGCACGGCCTCACCGACCCCGACACCCGCTACCGCCAGCGCTACGTGGACCTGTGGGTGAGCGACGACGCCCGGGCCGCCTTCGCCCGCCGCTCCGAGATCGTGGCCTCGATGAGGCGCCGCCTTGATGAGCAGGGTTTTGTCGAGGTCGAGACCCCGATGCTGCACCCCATCCCGGGGGGAGCGGCGGCCCGGCCCTTCGTCACCCATCACGAGGCTCTGCACGCCGACCTGTACCTGAGGGTCGCCCCGGAGCTGTACCTCAAGCGGCTGGTGGTCGGGGGCATGGAGCGGGTCTACGAGATTGGCAGGGTGTTCCGCAACGAGGGGATCTCCACCCGCCACAACCCCGAGTTCACGATGCTGGAGCTGTACTGGGCCTACGCCGACCACACCGACATCATGGCGCTGACCGAGAACCTGGTGGCCGGCGTGGCTGCCGAGGTGTGCGGCTCGACCACGGTGGTCTACGACGGCCGCGAGGTGGACCTGGCCCCGCCCTGGCGCCGGGCGACCATGGACGAGGTGATCGCCGAGCACACCGGCGCCGAGGTGAGCCTCGACACACCGCGGACGGAACTGGCCGCCCGATGCGACAGTCTCGGCATTGCTACCGAGGATGTCTGGGGTGCGGGCAAGCTGCTGCTGGAGATCTACGAGAAGGCGGCTGAGCCCCACCTGTGGGGACCGGTGTTCGTGACCGACTACCCGGCCGAGGTGTCGCCGCTGTCGCGCCGGCATCGCAGCCGCCCCGGCTATGCCGAGCGCTTCGAGGGGATCGTGGCCGGCCGCGAGCTGTGCAACGCCTTCACCGAGCTGGTCGACCCAGCGGAGCAGCGATCTCGCTTCGAGGCCCAGGCCGCACTGCGGGCCGCCGGCGACGAAGAGGCCATGCTGGTGGACGAGGACTACCTGAGGGCCCTGGACTACGGGCTGCCCCCCACCGGCGGCCTCGGCATCGGCGTCGACCGCCTGGTGATGCTCCTCACCGACACCCAGGCGATCCGCGACGCCGTCCTGTTCCCCACCCTCCGCCCCGACCCCGGCGCCTGAGTCGGATTCGCCGGGCTAGCCGGCGATTAGGGCGGGGGTTGCGGTCAGACGGTCGGCCGCCAGGCGCAGCACGGCGGTGGCGGGGGTGTCGGGCAACGACGTGAGCGCGGCCTGGGCCTTGTCGGCCCACATGCGGGCGGTGTCGCGGGCCTCGTCCACACCGCTGGTGGACCGGACCAGCTGAGCGGCCCGGTCGCGGGCCGCGGCGTCGATGGGCCGTCCGAGGATCGAGCGCAGCTCGTCGCCCGTCGCCGGGTCGGCCAGCGCCCGGATGACCGGAAGCGTGTAGGTGCCCTCGGCCAGGTCGTTGCCGGTCGGTTTGCCCAGCTGCGACTCGGTGGCCACCAGGTCCAGGATGTCGTCGACGATCTGGAAGGCCATGCCGTAGGAGAAGCCGAATTCTCCGAGCGCCTCCACCACAGCCCGGGGCACGTCACCCACCGTGGCCCCGATCCGGCAGGAGATGGACAGCAGCGCGGCGGTCTTGCCCGATACGGCCTTCTCGTAGCGCTGCTCGTTGCGCTCGGTGTCGTAGCCGTTCTCGAGTTCGATGATCTGGCCCTCGCAGAGCTGGGTGATCGCCTCGGCCAGCAGTTCCGCGACCTCGGCCCCGAGCGAGGCCGCCATGGCGGAGGCCCTCCCCAGCAGGTAGTCGCCGGCCAGGATGGCCCGCAGGTTGCCCCACTGTGCGTTGACGCTGGCCACCGAGCGCCGGGTCGTGGCCTCGTCCATGACGTCGTCGTGATAGAGCGAGCCGATGTGGACCAGTTCGACCGAGGCACCGCCCCGCACCGCGGCATCGGACGATCTCCTCGGCGCGGCGTCGCACACCAGCGACGAGGCGAGGCAGAAGCCGGGCCGGACCAGTTTCCCGCCGACCGTGATCAGATGCTGGGCCAACTCGGTGACGAAGTCGTCGGGGGCCGTGGCGGCCCTGAGCAGCTCCTCCTCGACACGCCGCAGGTCGTCCTCTAGGCACGGCAGCAGAGCGAACGGCGAGGTGTTGGCCACATCGCGAGGGTAATGGGGACCGCGCGGCCGTGGGCGCGGCGTGGCGAATGTCACGGTCTGGGCTGCCTCGGCGACGCAACTCATGTCACGGGTCCGGGTTACACTGACCGCGGGAAGGCAGCCCAACTGGCCAGGAGGTGTATGCGATGTTTGAGCGGTTCACCGACAGGGCACGTCGCGTCGTGGTTCTGGCCCAGGAAGAGGCGCGCCTCCTCAACCACAACTACATCGGCACCGAGCACATCCTTCTCGGCCTCATCCACGAGGGCGAGGGGGTCGCGGCCAAGGCCCTGGAGTCCCTCGGCATCAGCCTTGAGTCGGTGCGGGGCCAGGTCGAGGAGATCATCGGCCAGGGCGGCAGCTCTCCCAGCGGCCACATCCCGTTCACGCCCAGGGCCAAGAAGGTTCTCGAACTCAGCCTGCGCGAGGCTCTGCAACTCGGCCACAACTACATCGGCACCGAGCACATCCTGCTCGGGTTGATCCGCGAGGGCGAGGGCGTCGCCGCGCAGGTCCTGGTGAAGCTGGGCGCCGACCTGGCGCGGGTGCGCGAGCAGGTCATCCAACTGCTGTCGGCCTACGGCGGTGTCTCGGGATCGGCTCCAGGCGATAAGCCCGGCGCCACCACCGGCGGGGGCAGCGGCGAGTCGTCCTCGGGCTCGCACGTGCTCGACCAGTTCGGCCGGAACCTCACCCAGCTCGCCCGCGAGAAGGCCCTCGACCCGGTGATCGGCAGGGGCCGGGAGTCCGAGCGGGTCATGCAGATCCTCTCGAGGCGCACCAAGAACAACCCGGTGCTGGTGGGCGAGCCGGGCGTGGGCAAGACCGCGATCGTGGAGGGTCTGGCCCAGTCCATCGCCTCCGACGATGTGCCCGAGACCCTCCGCGACCGCCAGCTCTACACCCTCGACCTGGGTGCGCTGGTCGCGGGAAGTCGCTACCGGGGCGACTTCGAGGAGAGGCTCAAGAAGGTCCTCAAGGAGATCCAGAGCCGGGGCGACATCATCCTGTTCATCGACGAGATCCACACCCTCGTCGGCGCGGGCGCGGCCGAGGGCGCCATAGACGCGGCCTCGATCCTCAAGCCCATGCTGGCCCGGGGCGAGCTCCAGACGATCGGGGCCACCACCCTCGACGAGTACCGCAAGCACCTGGAGAAGGACGCCGCGCTGGAGCGCCGCTTCCAGAAGGTGGTCGTGGACGAGCCGACCGTGGCCCACACCATCGAGATCCTCAAGGGCCTGCGCGACCGCTACGAGTCCCATCACCGGGTCACCATCACCGACCAGGCGCTGGTGGCCGCGGCCAACCTCGCCGACCGCTACATCTCCGACCGGCATCTGCCCGACAAGGCCATCGATCTGATCGACGAGGCCGGGTCGCGCCTGCGCATGAAGCGCATGTCCACGCCGCCGCAGTTCAAGGAGCTCGAGGCGGAGCTGGCCGAGGTGATCTCCCGCAAGAAGGACGCGGTGGACGCCCAGCGCTTCGAGGACGCCGGCGAGCTGCGCGACAAGGAGAAGGAGCTCCTGGCTCGTCGCGAGACCCTCGAGGGCGAGGCCAAGGCGTCCGGGGTCGACCTCTTCGACGAGGTCGACGAGGAGGCCATCGCCGAGGTGCTGTCGCTGTGGACTGGTATCCCGGTCTACAAGCTCACCGAGGAGGAGACCAAGAAGCTGCTGCGCATGGAGGACGAGATGCACAAGCGGGTGGTGTCCCAGCACGACGCCATCTCCGCCGTCTCGCAGGCCATCCGCCGCACCCGGGCCGGCCTCAAGGATCCCAAGCGGCCGAGCGGCTCGTTCATCTTCCTGGGCCCCTCGGGCGTGGGCAAGACCGAGCTGGCCAAGACCCTGGCCGAGTTCCTATTCGGCAACGAGGACTCCCTCATCGCTCTGGACATGTCCGAGTACATGCAGAAGCACACGGTCAGCCGCCTGATCGGCTCGCCGCCGGGCTACGTGGGCTACGAGGAGGGCGGCCAGCTCACCGAGCGGGTCAGGCGCAAGCCGTTCTCGGTGGTGCTGTTCGACGAGATCGAGAAGGCCCACCCTGATGTGTTCAACACCCTGCTGCAGATCCTCGAGGAGGGCCGCCTGACCGACAGCCACGGCCGTTCGGTGGACTTCCGCAACACGGTGCTGATCATGACGTCCAACCTGGGCACCGCCGATCTGCGCAAGGCCAACCTGGGCTTCACCAAGGCCGACGAGCGGGTCACCTACGAGCGGATGAAGTCCAAGGTTCAGGATGCGCTCAAGCAGCACTTCCGGCCCGAGTTCCTCAACCGGATCGACGACGTGATCGTGTTCCACGAGCTGACCCAGGAGGAGGTGCGCCGCATCGTCGACCTGATGATCGTGCGCACCGCCGACCAACTGGCCGGTCAGGGCATGGGCCTGGAGCTGACCGACGCGTCCAAGGACTACCTCGCCGCCACCGGGTACGACCCCACGCTGGGGGCGCGGCCGCTGCGCCGGGCCATCCAGCGGCTGGTGGAGGATCCGCTGTCGGAACGGCTGCTGCACAAGGAGTTCCGGGCCGGAGAGATAGTCATCGTCGACGTGGAGGACGATCCGCTCGAAGAGGGCAAGAAGGTGATCGTGTTCCGCGCCATCGAGGGATTCGAGCCTCCCGAGCCCGAACTGGAGCCGACCGCCGGCGAGGGCCACTTCTAGGCTTCCCCTTCCGGGGGCAGCTGAGATTGGGTCGGGGGACCAGGGCCATGGCCGCACAGCGTCGGCGTGCGGTTGCGGTGTTGCGATCGGCCGTGCTGGTCCTTGGGCTGGCGTTGCTGGTCGCGGCTTGCCGGGTCGACACCAGCGTGCACGTCGAGGTGGAGGATGTCGGCTCGGGCACGGTGACGGTGGTGTTCAACGCCGACGCGGTGGCGGTGTCCCGCGTCCCTGAACTGGCCGGAGGGCTGCGCCTCGACGATGCGCGGGACGCCGGATGGGCGGTGGAGGGCCCCTTGTTCCGCGCCGACGGCGGTGTGCAGATCCGGGCGGTCAAGCGGTTCGAGTCGGCCGCGCAGCTGCCCCAGGTCCTCGAGGAGCTGGCCGGCAAGGATGTGATCTTCACCGGCGTGGTCCTGGAGCAGACCCGCTCGTTCGCTGAGACCTCCTACCGCTTCCAGGCCGACATCAATCCGACCCCGCCGCTGGACGATTTCAGCGATGACGCGCTCGCCGCGATCTTCGAGGGTCAGCCCTTCGGGCGCCCGCTTCAGGATCTGATCGCGGAGGCCGGCACCCCCGCGGACTCGCTGGGCTTCGAGTTCCTGTTGACGCTGATCGACTCCGACGAGGCCTTCGACGCCTCTTCGTCTGCCTTCGGGGCAGAGGGGGAGCTCGAGGACGCGATGGGGGAGCTGTCGCCCGCGGTCGACGGCTCCACGGCCACTTGGCGTTTCTCCTACGGGGACCAGCCGGTGAGAGTGGGCGCCTCCACGATGATCTCCGACACCTTGGCGCCGCTGTGGCTCAACATCGCCCGGGTGGCCGGCATCGTCTTCGGTGCAGTGCTGCTGGGCGTGATCGTCGCCAGGTTGGTGGCACTGCTGCGCGCTCCCCGGGGACGTGGCCGCCGGGCCACGCGGCGCCGCCAACAGCGGGTTGCGGCCCGGGAGGCGGAGGCCAGCCGCCCCCGCAAGCGCCTGCTGCGCCTGCTGGTGGTGGACGTGCACGGTGTGATCGTGCGGCCCACCGACCCTCGGGAGGGCCTGCTGCTGCCGGTGATCCTGGGCGAGAACCCCGACATCGATCCGGAGCTGATCCGCGACCGGCATCGCATGCTGGTGCTGGGCAGGCTCACCGCCGAGGAGTTCTGGAGCGACCTCGGGCTCGGTCCGATCGGCCGGGACGTGGAGACCCGCTACCTGTCGTCGTTCAAGCTGGTGCCGGGCCTGCACCAGTTCCTCGACCGGGTCGCCAGCCGGAGCCTGCCGGTGGCGGCGGTCGGCAACCAGCCCCGAGAGTGGGGGCTGCGGTTGAGGCGCATGGCCGAGCTGGAGGACTCTGTGTCGTCGTGGCTGGTGAGCGGCGATGTGGGAGCTGTGCTTCCCGAGCGGTCGCTGTTCGAGGCGACCCGCCGGGTGATGTCGGTGGACCTCTACGACTGCCTGTACCTGTCGAGCGTGCCCGAGTACCTGGACGCCGCGTCCGACATGGGGATGGCGACCGGCTATTTCGCGGCCAGCCCCGAGGATGTGCAGGAGACCGAGCACACCCTGATCCGGGGATACGACGACATCCTCAGGGGCCGCTCCACCGGGACCTGACCCTCGTCGCTCTCAGCCGGCGGTGTCGGTGAAGCGGTCGCGCACGTGGCCGTACTGCTCGCCGCCGTCGACAGTCAGGCACTCGCCGGTGACCGCCCCCGCTTCGAGGAGGTAACGCACGGCCCTTCCGGCTTCGGTACCTCCGCTCCAGCGGCCGAGCAGCGTGCGCCGTCTCAGTCTCTCGACCTGATCGGGCCCGAACTTGGCGGGCGCGATCGTCGGGCCGAGCGCTACCGCGTTGCAGCGCACGGTCGGGGCGAGCTCCACCGCCACCTGGCGGGTCAGGGCCAGCAGCGCGGCCTTGGCCACGCTGTGGGCGGCGCGGCCGGGCCACGGCTGCCAGGCCGACAGGTCCACGATGTTGACGATCGCCCCGCCGCCCCGCTCGAGCATCGACGGCGCGACGGCGTTGGTGAGATGGAACGGCCCGTGGAGCACCACGTCGAGGGTTCGGTACCAGGTGTCGGTGTCGCCGGTGGGGAACTCGTCGCGGGCGAACCACGACGCGCTGTTGACCAGGGCGTCGATGGGTCCCAGTCGGCCGGCGACGGCTTCAGCGAGTTCGGCGGCTTCGGCCGGCACGGCCAGATCGGCCTTGAATGCGCCGGCGTCTACACCGCAGCTGCGCAACTCGGTGACCGTCTCGGTGGCCCGATCCCCGGACCGGTGGTATGCGATGGCCACACCGGCGCCTGCCGCCGCGAGCTCCAGAGCGATGGCTCGCCCCACCCGGTGGGCGCCGCCGGTAACCAACGCGACCCGTCCTGCCAACTCCATGTATAGAGCATGGCAGACCGCGGTTCGCACAGTTCCGACCGGGCGCCTCTATTGTCGGCGCGGTGGTTGAGCTGGCTTGCATGGTGATGCCCGAGGGACCGGTCGACCAGGTCGTGAATGCCGCAGTGGCCGCCGAGGCGCTGGGGTGCAGCCGGGTGTGGATCCCCGACGAGGGTCTGGCGGCCAGGGAGTGCTGGGTGACCTTGGGCGCGGTCGCCGCGGCTACAAGCTCGGTGGAGGTCGGCACCGGCATCACCAACGCCTACACCCGCCATCCGGGCATGACCGCCGCGGCGGTCGCCACGCTGGACGAGGCCTCCGGTGGGCGGGCCGCGCTGGGGATCGGAGCGGGCGGGGCCCTCACGCTCACCGCGCTGGCCATCGAACGCCGGTCGCCGATCGCGGCCATGCGGGAGCTGGTGACGACCAGCCGGGCGCTGTGGTCGGGCGAGACCGTCGATCACACCGGTGTGGCTGGCGGGTTCCGCCGAGCCCGCCTCGGCTACGGCCGGCCCGACATTCCCGTCTGGCTGGCCGGGCGCGGCCCGAGGGTGATGCGGCTGGCGGGAGAGTTGGCCGACGGTTTCATCCTGTCGTTCGTCCACAAGGAGCTGATCGGCGAGCACATCGGGGCGATCCGCGCGGCTGCCGAGGAGCACGGCCGTCCCCGCCCGAGGCTGTGCTACATGACCATCCTGGCCACGACGGATCGGGCCCGCGAGGCAGCCCGGGCTGCCTTGACGTTCCGTCTTGTGGATTCCCCCGACCACATCAAGGCCCGGATCGGCCTGGACGCCCGGACCGAGGCGTCCATCCGCCGGGGCCTCTCCGAGGGCGGGCCCGGGGCTGCGGCCCGCTTCGTGCTCGACGACTGGGTCGACGCCTTCGTGATCTCGGGATCGGTGGACGAGTGCCGTTCAGAGCTGAAGGCGCTGATGGACGCCCACAGGATCGACGAGTTCCAGGTGTCGGTCAACGATCTCAACACTGCGGCCGAGGACCTGGCACTCGCCGCCCAGATCACCCGCTCCCCGGGTTGAGTGCGCTCCGGGACAGGGTGACCCGGCCGGTGCGGGAGTGATGGAAGGCATGAGTCTGGAGCTGGTTGAGGCCGCGGCGGATCAGTTGCGTACAGCGGCGGAGACCGGTGTGCCGTGCGACCCCGTTCGCGAGGTGTTGGGTACATCGACCGATGTTGATGCCGCCTATGCAGTGCAGCAGCACAATGTCGAGCTGGATGTGGCCGCCGGCCGCCGGGTGAGCGGCCACAAGATCGGACTCACGGCCAAGGTGGTGCAGGAGCAGCTGGGCGTGGACCAGCCCGACTATGGCGTTCTGTTCGCTGATATGTGCCTGGCTGACGGCGCCGACATCGAGGCGGGCCGGCTGCTGCAGCCCCGGGTCGAGGCCGAGGTGGCGCTGGTCATCGACCGTGACCTTGACAAGGACGGACACTGCGTGGTGGACGTCATCGACGCGACGGCCTATGTGCTGCCTGCGCTGGAGATCGTCGACAGCCGCATCTCGGGGTGGGACATCACCATCGTCGACACCGTCGCCGACAACGCCAGCTGCGGGCTCTATGTGGTGGGTACCCGTCCGGTGAGCCTCGAAGCCGTGGACCTGCGGGACATCGAGATGAGCATGACGATCAACGGTGAACTCGCCGCTACAGGAACCGGCGCTGCGTGCCTCGGCAACCCGCTGAACGCCGCGGTGTGGCTGGCCGATGTGATGTGCGAGCGCGGCACGCCCCTGCGAGCAGGTGAGTGCCTCATGACCGGGTCGCTCGGCCCGATGAGGCCGGTCGGCCCCGGCGCCGAGGTGTCCGCCGACCTGGGTCCGCTGGGCCGCGTGTCAACCCGCCTGGCCCGCTGACGGGACGCTGGGGAGCCCGAGAAGGGAGCAAGCCTTCTCAAGATGTATCAACTAGTTGAATTATTAATCAGAGCGTCTGATGACCACTAGGGCGTCTGCGACTCTCGGAGAGCCTCCGCAGATGATCACGGGGTTGCAGTCGATCTCGATGATCTCGTCCTGCTTGTCGAGGGCGTCGGCCACGGCTTGGACGATTGCCTCGAGCGCGTCGAGGTCTAGGGGGTTGGCGCCCCGGTAGCCGTGGAGCAGCGGAGCACCCTTGAGCGCCCTGACCGCGGACTCGACCTCTCCCGGCTCGGGCGGGACGAGGACGGTGACGGTGTCGTCGAGGATCTCGGCCGCTGTGCCTCCCAGCCCGATCGTGACGGCCGGCCCGAAGTGCGGATCGCGAAGACCACCGACAACGAGTTCCAGCTCGCCTCGGATGAACTCGGCAACGAGGACGGCCCCGTCGCCTGTGTCGGCAAGCTCCTGCCAGACGTCGAGAACCTCTTCGGGGGACAGGTCCAACCTCACTAGGCCTTGTTCCGACTTGTGGGCGACGCCGGAGGCCTTCGCGACGAGCGGGGCTCGCAGCTCCGCGACGGCGCGGGCGGCTTCGGCCGGCGATCTGGTCCGACGCTCCGGAACCAGGGGAAGGCCGCGCAGCCTCTGCTTGGACTCCCATTCCGTCAGAGCCGTGAGGTCTCGGGGCTCAGCTGTGCTTGCTTCGGGCTCCGGTCGGCCCGTCCCGCGCATCGAGCGCTGTCTCGGCGATCGTCGCATCAGTGACGCGAAGGCTCTCACCGCCCGTTCGGGCGAGGGCAGCAGGGGTACACCGGCCGCCGCGAGCCTCCCGGACACGATGGGCGTGTCGGTTGTGAATGCCACCGTCGGCTTGCCGGTGTGCTTGTGGGCTGCGGCCACGCCGTCAGCGAGCTCTACGACGTCGAGGCCGCAGTCGATCACCACAACTCCGTCGACGGTCGGGTCGCGGTAGACCGCATTCACAGCGGGCGCGTACGCCTCAGGTGGGCATTGAGGGGTGAGATCGACAGGGTTGCCGGTCGCGGCGAACGAGGGCACGACGGCCTTGAGGGCCCTCAGCGTCGAGTCAGCCAGCCGTGGCAGGACGAGGCCCAGCCGTTCTGCCTCGTCGGCGGCCAGCACTGACGGTCCCCCCGAGATCGTCACGACGGCTAGTCGCGGACCGGCGGGGGGATGCATGGGGGAGGCGGCCACTGCCAGCAGGTCGAAGAACTCGTCGGCCGTCTGCGCCTCCATCGCGCCTGCTCGCCTGAGTGCGGCCGCCGCCGCTCCGTGGGCGCCGGCGATGGAGCCGGTGTGGCTGATGGCGGCCCGGGCGCCGGTGGCTGTCTTGCCGGCCTTCAGCACCACTACCGGTCTCTGGGCCGATATCGAACTCACTGTCTCAACGAAGCCGCGGCCTCCGGACAGCGCCTCCGCGAAGAGGCCGATGACCCTGGTCTGGTCGTCCTGGGCGAGCCACCGCAAGACCTGTGTCTCGTCAACGTCGGCAGCATTGCCGAGGCTGGCGAACCGGCAGACTCCCAGACCCCTCCGGCTCATCTCCGCGAGGAACATGCCGCCGAACGCGCCGGACTGGCTGAGCATGGTCACCCCGCCCGGCGCGAGGTCGACGTCCCAGAAGTAGGAGCCGTTCATCCACCGCCCGCCGTCCAGCCGGCTGATCACCCCCATGCAGTTGGGGCCCAGGAACCGCATTCCCGCTCCGGAAGCGATTGCTCGGAGCCGTTCTTGAGCAGCCCGACCCTCCTGGCCTGTCTCGGCGAAACCGGACGTCAGCACGATCGCGGCCCGTGCGCCTCCGGCCGCGGCGTCATTCATGGCGGCCTCCACGGACACCGCCGGCACGGAGATCAACGCCAGGTCCACACCACCGGCCAGTGAACGAGTGGTGCGTAGCCCCTCAGCGGTGCCAGAGGTCGGGCTGATCACCCTCACCTTGTCCAATGCCGAACCGATGGCATTGCGCAGCAGGCGGTTCCCGAGTCTGGACGGATCCCGGGTAGAAGCGCCGTACACCGCCACTGACCGGGGCAGGAATAGCGGGTTCAGGTCCGGAGTCTCAGCCACGGCTCAACGCGCACGGCACACCCGGTCGACCGCGGCGCAATAAGTTTGACATGTCACTACATATTGAAACATACTCGCCGGTCAATGCGGTCCGACTACGCAGTCGTGGGCAAGCGGATCCCGAAACTCGATGCTCCCGACAAGGTCACAGGGCGCACCACCTACGCCGACGACCTGAAGATGAGCGGGCTGCTGGCCGGGGCCATCAAGCGCAGCCCGTATCCCCATGCCCGGATCCTGAGCGTCGACGCCTCCGCGGCGGAAGCCGTCCCGGGCGTCTATGCGGTGGTCCACGCCGGCAACGTCACCCAGCGACCGTTCGGGTACGGCCACGACAACATCCCGCTCAAGGACCGGGTAGTCCGCTGCGTCGGGGACGAGGTGGCCGCCGTCGCCGCCGTGGACGCGGCGACCGCCCAGAGCGCCCTCGACCTGATCAGCGTGGAGTACGAGTTGCTGCCCGCCGTGGACGATCCCTTCGAAGCCCTGCAACCGGGCGCTCCCCGGATCCACGACGAGCTCGACATCGAAGGCAACGTGTCAATGGAGTGGAACTTCCAGACCGGCGATCTGGCCGAGGCCGAGCGGCGGTCGGCGGTGATCGTGAGTGGCAGCTACTCGAGCCCTCAGGCGGCTCCCGCGCCGATCGAGACGCATGTGGTCATCGCTGGCTTCGATGCTGACGGCCACCTGGAGGTCATCAGCCCGGTGCACATGGTGTTCATGTACCGCAAGGAGCTGGCCGACTGCCTCGGACTGGACTGGCGGCGCGTCACCGTGAGGCAGCCCCCAGTAGGCGGGAGCTTCGGCGGCAAGATCGACATCGACGCCCACGACTTCATCGCGGTGATGCTCGCCAGGGCTGCCGGGCGTCCGGTCAAGCTGGCCATGAGCCGCGAGGAAGAGTTCACCGGCACCCGCACCCGCCAGCCGATCCACTTCCGGCTGCGAACGGGCGCCGCCGCCGACGGCACCCTGCAGTTTCGCCACGCCGAGGTCGTCTCCGACAATGGCGCCTACAACGCCTGGGGCTCGCACGCGCTGCTGGTGGCGATGAACACCGTCACCTCCATGTACCGGGTCGGCACGTCGCGGCTGGCCGCCAAAGTCGTCTACACCAACAAGAACTACGGCGGCTCGGTGAGGGGCTTCGGCAATCCCCAGGCCACATTCGCAGTCGAGCAGCAGATGGAGGAACTGGCCGACGCCCTGGGCATGGACCCGATGGACCTGAGGCTCAAGAACGCCAACCGCCCCGGCGACGTGACCCCCCAAGGCCTGGAGATCACGTCCTGCGGGCTCAGTGAGTGCCTGGAGACGGTGAGACGCAAGTCCGGCTGGGACCAGCGCCGCGGCCGGATGCGCAGCCAGCACCGGGGGCTCGGCGCGGCGGCGTATGTGCACGTCGGCGGCGGTGCCCGCATCTACGGATCGGACGGCTGCGGGGCCATGATCAAGATCGACGACTCGGGACGAGTCGCCCTCATCTCCGGATCCTCGGAACTCGGGCAGGGTTCCGAGACGGCGCTCGCCATGATCGTGGCTGAGACGCTGGGGGTGCCGCTCGAAGCGGTCAGCGTCAGCCACGACGACACCGACGTCAAGCCCTGGGATGTGGGCGTTCACGCCAGCCGTACCACCTTCGTCGCCGGCAACGCGGCCCGCATGGCCGCGGCCAAGGCCCGCGACGAGCTCCTGGAGGCGGCAGCAGAGGTGCTCGACCGTCCGGCCCGGTCGCTCACCATCCGGGACGGGGTCATCTCGGTGCCCGGAGAGCCCACCGCAACCCTGCGCTACGAGAAGGCCGTGCGCCGGCGGCTGCTGCGAGAGGGCAGCTCGATCATCATGACCTCTGCCTTCTATGACCCACCCACCCAGCGCCAGGACGAGAACCACATCGGCAACATCTCCGCCAGTTACGGCTTCGGGGCTCATGTGGCCGAGGTCGAGGTCGACCCGGACACCGGGATGGTGCGGGTCCTCGGGCTGTGGGCCGCGCACGACGTGGGACGGGCCATCAACCCCATGAGCTGCGAGGGCCAGATCGAGGGCGGCGCGGTCATGGGCGTCGGCCTCGCGCTGAGCGAGGAACTCCCCGTGGAGGACGGCCGGTTCCCGGCGCCGAACCTCCACGACTACGGCATGCCCACCGCCATGGACGCCCCACCGATCGATGTGACCCTCATCGAGACCGCCGACGAACTCGGACCCTTCGGTGCCAAGGGGATCGGCGAGGGAGGGATCATTCTTCCCCCCGCGGCGATCGCCAACGCAGTGGCCGACGCGGTAGGGGTGCGGCCCCGGTCCTATCCGATCCGGCCCTGGAGGCTGCGCCGATGGATCGAGACCGGCGAGCGCTCCCATGTGGACAAGCACCCGCATCCCGTGCCGGACGAGAACGCACGGTGAACGGCTACTACCGGCCGGGGTCGGTGCGAGAGGCCGTGGCATTCCTGGCCGGCAATCCGGAGGCGGTGGTCATCGCGGGCGGCACCGATCTGGTGATCGACCGCCGGCTCGGTCGCGCCGATCCCCAGGCGCCGCTGGTGGACGTGACCGGAATCGACGAACTCCGGGGCGTTCGCTGGGATGGCGACGAGCTGCACCTCGGCGCGACGGCCACTGTCAGGGAGATCGAATCCGATCCGGCGGTCATCGTCCGAGCCTCGGCTCTGGCCGAGGCGGCCAGGGTCCTCGGCTCGGTGCAGATCCGCAACATGGCCACGCTGGGCGGGAATCTCTGCACCGCCTCTCCAGCCGCTGAACTGGCGCCGCCGCTGATGGTTCACGACGCCGTCGCGGCGATCCAGGGCCCTAACGGCGAGCGTCGGCAGGCTGTCGCTGACTTCGCCACCGGACCCCGGACCACGATCCTGGGGACCGGCGAGATCCTGACGAACGTGCGCCTGCGGGCTCCTGCCCTCAGCGGCTCGTGCTATCTGCGCCAGACGGTCCGCTGGGCGATGGATCTCGCCGGAGTTGGCGTCGCTGCCTGGGTCCTGACTGACAGAACGGGCCGCGAGGCAGCAGTCCAGGAGGCGCGGGTGGCGCTCGGCGCAGTCGCACCCACCGCGGTGCTGGTACCCGGACTCGAATCGCTGCTGGCCGGCGCGCCACCCACAACCGAGCGACTCGGCGCAGTGAGCGCGGCCGCGTCGGCCGCATGCGAACCGATCAGCGACACCCGCGGAACGGCCGAGCATCGCCGCCACGTCGCCGGGGTGCTGGCAGCGAGGGCCCTGTCGATCGCCCACGCCAGGGCCGCAGGGCTGTGGCCGGGTGGGCTGGCTCCGGTGAACGGTCGGGCGCCGGCCGCGGCTTCCTCGGGGGCGAGGGCATGAGGATCAGCATCACCGTCAACGGCGATCCCGTGGTCCGGCCGGTTGATCCGTCCGACACCTTGCTGTCGGTGCTGCGCGGGCAACTCCACCTGATCGGCACGAAGTGGGGATGCCTCACCGGCGACTGCGGCGCATGCACCGTGATCGTCGACGGTAGATCGGTGGTGTCGTGCCTGCAGACCGTCGGACAGATCGACGGTGCCGAAATCACCACCATCGAGGGGATCGCGGGACGCGGGCGGATGATGAACGACCTGCAGGAGGCCTTCGTCACCCACGGCGCCGCCCAGTGCGGGTTCTGCACTCCGGGCATGGTTGTGGCCGCCGAACAGCTGCTGCGCGACGGCGTGGAACCGGACGGTGCCGCCATACGTGAAGGCTTGGCCGGCAATCTCTGCCGCTGCACCGGGTACAGCAAGATCATCGACGCCGTCCTGTCGGTGGCGCTCGCCCGGATGGAATAGCAGCTCTTGGGCGCGGCCCGGCGATGAGAGCGAGCATCTTCGGCTGGATCGATCACTGGGCCCAGTGGACGCCGCAGCGCACGGCCGTCGTCAGCGATCGCGGGCAGGTCACTTATGCCGGGTTGGCTGCCCGAGTTCGAGGCATGGCGGCGCAACTTCGCAGCCGCGACGTGGATGTGGGCGACCGCGTGGCGGTGTGCGCCCTCAATCGCGTTGAAATGCTGGAACTGCTCTTCGCCTGCGCCCACGTGGGAGCGATCCTGGTTCCTGTCAACAACCGGCTGACCGCTCCCGAGGTTCGCTTCCAGCTTGGGGACTGCGAGCCGTCCGTAGTCTTGGCCGAGCCGGCCCTTGAGGACCTGCTCCGCCGTGCCGGCACCGAACCAGAAGATCTTGATGCCTTCGCCGCTCAGGCTCTCGACGCCGTACCGGGCGCTCAGGAGAAGGGCGCACCGGAGCACCCCTTGCTGCTGGTCTACACATCGGGCACGACCGGCACGCCCAAGGGTGCGGTGCTGACGCAGCGGTCGCTCCACTACACCGTGTTGAACGGGGTGGCTCACGAGGGGTTCGGCACCGGCTCGGTCGTCGCCTCGGTCCTGCCGCTGTTCCATGTCGGCGGGCTCAACATCCAGACCGTCCCCTGCCTCTTTGCCGGCGGCGCGGTCGTGCTGGCCGAGAGGTTCGATCCCGACGGCCTCGTGGCGATCCTGCGCCGCCATCGACCGACGCACCTGTTGCTCGTGCCGACGGCCATGGAGGCCCTACTGGGCTGCGGCGCGCTGACCCCCGAAGACCTCAGCTCCCTCGGTGCTCTCAACTGCGGGTCCTCGATCGTTCCCGAAGAACTCATCCGGCGCTTCAACGCCTACGGCGTGCGGGTCGTGCAGGTCTATGGGTCGACCGAGACCGGCCCGACCGCGGTCGTCCTCGGCTACGGCGACGCGGATCGGATCGGCTCATGCGGTCGACCCGCACAGCACTGCCAGCTACGGCTCGTCGACGCCGCTGGAGCCGACGTCGCGCCGGGCCGGACGGGGGAGCTGTGGCTGCGGGGGCCCAACCTGTTCACCCACTACTGGAACCGTCCCGACGAAACAGCCCGAGCCTTCGCGGGCGGGTGGTACCGGACCGGGGATGTCGGCCGCCTCGACGAAGACGGATTCGTCTACATCACCGGCCGCGTCCGCGAGCTCATCATCTCCGGCGGGGAGAACGTCTATCCCGCGGAGGTGGAGCGGGTACTGGGCGAACATCCCGCGGTGGCCCAGGCAGCCGTCATCGGACGGCCCGACCAGCGCTGGGGCGAGGTGCCGGCGGCCTACATAGTCCCTGAAGCCGGGGCGCTGCCCGATGCGGCGACCCTCGAGCAATGGTGCGGGCAGCGGCTTGCGGTCTACAAGCGGCCACGAGAGTGGATCTTCGTCGACGACCTGCCGCGCACGTCGCTGGGCAAGGTAAAAAAGGGGATTATATACGAAGGTTGCGAGCGGGTCGGTGGCCGGTAGCCTGGTCGTGTGACCGCTCTAGCCCGACGCCTGAGGCTTCGCGGTGCGACGAAGCAACGCCGCAGCTACCTGTTCTGGTGTCGCTTCGGCATCCTGTTGGAGTACCGGCGACGGCATTGACCGTCGCTTGTGCTCACGCTTCTTGGTGCTCATCGAAGTCTCCCTTCTCGCGCCGTACATCTGTACGGAAGCATAGCAGCCCGTACCTGTGGGAAGTCACCATCGGCACCGGTCGGGCACGAAGTCGCGGAACAGCCGCAACTCCGAGACATCAAAGACGGCACCCTTGTTGTTGAGCACCTGCACCTCGAGCGTCGCTCCGGCGACGATCACCGACATCAGCGCATCGGCGTCGGTGACCTCCCAACTGTCATGGGCCGGGGGCCGGCCTGGTGCTTGGCTCTGGGTGGTGCGCAACCCCCGCCACGCACCGCCGTCCACACGGATGTTGAGGCCCTCATAGAGTTGCGGCAGAACAGCGTCCGCACCTCCGATGTCGAACGTCGCCAACCATGCCCACCCCGTCGTGGTTGAGCAGATGAGCCGCAGCCACCCACCCGACGGCCTGCGGTTCTCAGGGCCAAGCAACTGGGTGGCGGACAGAATGAGCCGCACCCCGCCGTCATATTGCAGATTGACGCCGTAGATGGAGGTGGTCGGCGGCAACGTCACCAGATCGAACGCGTCGCCGAGAGCGTCGTCGGGCTCGATGTTGGTCGGGCCGGACATGTTGTGCAGCACCATCATCATGTCGCCGCGAGTGAAATCGGGTGAGGATTCGGCTCCGAGGATGTCGTCGTAGAAGCGTTCCATGAAGATCACCGCATGCTGTTTCGACAGCGGCACCTCGGGCCGGAACGTGCCATCGCCGTAACCGACGGTCACCCCCGACACCGCAGCCCACTCGATGGCTTCGGCTGCTGGATGGTTCGCGGGCACGTCCGAGAAGCGCTGCACGCTCTGGGCGGCCACGGTGCCGCCTACAACGAGCACGGCGACAACGATTAGGGCGACTGAGATGAGTCGGCGCATGGTGGTTCCCTTCGGAGAGTCGGGGTGTCGTTTGCCGTGCAACACCTTGTGACCTAGCCCCGAAGGGAACCATGACGACAAGCCCCGTTCTCGGGCGGCTAGGTCTTGAAGCGGGCTCCGGCTGAGCCTGCGATGCTGCACGGCAACCAGCACCATAAGACACCACGGAGGCGCGCCGACAAGCCCGGTGTGGCCGCGCCCCGCGCGGCGAGCGCTACAGTCGAACCAGCCAGCAAAGTAGGGTGGTGCAAAAGGCTGTGGAAGAACACACAATCGATCAGGTTTATCAGTTGCTTGCCAGCGTTGCGGACGGGCAGCGCCAGATCCGTGAGCAACTAGACCGCATCGAGCAAGAGCTTGGGCAGGTCTCAGAGCGCGTATCGGGTGTTGAGACGCGCTTGGACAGCATCGAGTTCGCGCAGTCGTCGATTGTTCAGCGGCAGATACTAAACAACCGGCGTCTCGACAAGATCGAGGACCATTTGGGCATTTGAGCGACCCCTCGGCGGCTGAGGTCTACCAGGGTTCGAGCGCTAGTTGCGTCTGGCCGAGCGGCTGAGGCGCCCCGACCAGTTCCCGGTAGGTGATGTGTCGGCCGAACATCGACGCCACTACAGCGGCCATCTGGTCCGCCGTGTCGGCGTCGCGGATGTTGCGCTTCGCTGCGAAGCTGTCGATGTAGCGCTGCAGGTGCTTGGCTGACAGGTGGTGGTAGACGCCTTTGTGGGCTCGCTTGATCGTGGACCACAGCGACTCGACGGCGTTGGTGTCGATGTTCACCCCGTCGAGGTACTTGACGTACTCGCCCGCTGAGTGGCTGACCGCTTCGTGGTTCGGCAGATGCTGGTAGGCGCTGGCTTCGTCGGTGTAGACGGCCGCGCCTTCGGCTGCGTGGTCCGCTAGGAACGCGTCCGCGGTGGCGGCTGTCTCGGCGTCGACGACCGCGGCGGTGACCTTGCCGGTGGCTCGGTCGGCTGCACCGATCACTGCGGCCTTGCCGACGGGTCCGCGACCGGCGCGGAGCTTCTTGTTGGCGTGCTTGTTCTTCTCCAGGCCGCCGATGTAGGTGGTGTCCACCTCTATCGGGCCTTGCATCGCCACGACGTCGGCGAGGACTGCGAAGCTCTCGCGGATGCGGTGCAGCATGTACCACGCCGTCTTCTGAGTCACTCCTAGGTCTCGGTGCAGCTTCATGGAGCTGACGCCTTTGAGGCTGGTCAGTTCGAGGTAGATGGCGATGGCCCACTTGCGCAGCCCGATCTTGGACGACTCAATAGCGGTGCCGGTCTTGACCGAGAAGTAGCCCGAGCAGTCGCGGCACCGGTAGGGCATCGACCGATGCACCGCCTCGATGGTGTTCGTCGAGTCGCAGTGACCGCAGATGCGGCCGTCGGGCCAGATGATCGACTCGAACCAGACACGGGCCGCGTCGTCGCTGTCGAAGCGGTCCATCAACTCGATCAGATCGATACCCTGCCGGTGGCTCCGGCCGGGTGCTTTATGTGTCTCTACCTCGGTGTTCATGGCTTCACTCTACCACCGGGGTACGCCATTTCGCAACCTTCGTATATAATTCCCGTAAAAAAGCACGAACTCAGCCTGAGGCGTTCGCCGGATCACAGGACGGGCTGATCGACAGTGTGACAGTATGTGTGCGCAAGTATTGACAAGCAGACACAGGAGGCGTGATGGCCCCCTCCGACAGTGACGCCATCTTCTCGGCTCTCGCCGACCCCACCCGACGGGCCATCCTCAGCCTGATCGGCGAGCATGAGGAGTTGACCGCGGGCGAGATCGCCGCGCATTTCGACTCGTTGGGACGTACCGCCGTGTCGTCGCACCTGCGTATTCTCCGCCTCGCCGGGCTGGTGGCAGAGCGCCGCGACGGCCGGTTCCGGCACTACTCGGTCACCCCTACCCCGGCAGACGCGGTGGTGGCCTTCCTCACCTCCGTGTACCAGAACTCCTTGGAGCAGCTCGCGTCGGCCGTGCAGGGCGCGGCCACCTCGGAGGACACCCCTGCTGGCCGAGTCGAAGAGCGCAGCGCCTAGACGCGGTCTCATGGGTGAGCTCATCCTCAACAACGAACTCCGGCTGGAGGCCTGCCCCAGCGAACTGTTCGCGCTCTTCGGCCAGGGCGACGCGGCCGTCGGGTGGCTGTTCGGGTCTGAGGCACCCCTGCTGAGGCCCGGTTCACTGGTCCGCCTGGCGCTTCCCCTCGGCGGCCTGGCCCGGTCGCCGGGGACGGCCCGGGTGCTCTCGTGCCAGCCGAACCGTCGTATCGACCTGATGCACGAGACACCGTGGGCGGGCCGTGTCGTTTGCCGCTTCGACCCGTTGGACAGCGGGGGCACACGGCTGCGGGTACGTGTGACGATCGATGACGTCGAAGTGGCTCGCCTCGGCGCTGAGTTGGGGCTGCTCGGCGGCTACGAGACGGGATGGTGGGAGGTGCCTCTTGGGCTCCTGATCTCCCTGTCAGGTCCTGCGGGGATCCTGGGCCGCTCGACTGCGAACTGCGCACAGCTCGCTGTCGAGGAGATCAACGCCGACGGTGGTGTGATGGGCCGAGCCGTCAGACTGGTCGTAGGCGATGACGCCACCGACCCAGGCGTAGGCGCGATCGCCATGCGCCGCCTGTGCCGCACACCGGGTCTGGCCGCCGTGATCGGGATGCACTCCTCGGCCACTTACGCGGTCACCGCTCCCATGGCGGTAGCGAAGGGCATCCCGTATCTCTACACGCCGACCAGTGAGCCGACCGCAGAACATCCACTGCTCGTCCGCTTCGGCGAGACGCCGATGGATCAGCTCCACCGGGCCCTGCCGCTCATGGCGGCACAGACGGGCGGGTCCCGCTGGTTCCTGGCCGGCAACGACTACTCGTGGCCCCGAGCGGTCGGCGCGACAGCGAGGGCCGTCATCGAACGCATGGACGGCCATGTCGCCGGTGAGGGCTACCTGCCGTTGGGATCGCAGAATTTCGAACCGCTGCTGGCAGCCATCCAGCGGAGCGGTGTCGACCACGTGGTGTCGAGCTTCGTCGGCCAGGACCATGTCGGCTTCCAGCGCGACTTCGCGGCATCCGGCCTCAGAGACAGCATCCGAACGTTCGCCCCGCTCATGGACGACGCCGTGGTCGAGCATCTCGGCGAGTCCGGTGAGGGCACCTGGAACGCGCTGGGCTACTTCGTCGCGCTCGACACCTCGGAGAACCGCGAGTTCCTCCGGCGCTACTCGGACCGGTTCGGGTCCTGCTCACCGCCGGTCTCGGCAGCCGCGGAGGGCGTGTACGAAGCGATCCACACCTGGGCCCGCTCGTGCCGGGCCGGCGGGGGAGTGGAGCCGACCGCACTGCTGAGCGGCCTGCGCAGATCCAGGTTCAACGGTCCTCGGCGCTGCACCCTGGGCGGCTCCCTCGAGTCGCTGCTGCTGGGCGAAGCGACCCGTTCTGGCGTGCGGGTCCTGGACGAACTCCCGGCCGCCACCCAAGCGTCCTGACTTGCCGGCACCGGTTGCCCGTCGCCGGCGGGTGACCTTTCGAGACTTGACCGCGCCCCTCCTATCCGACAATATGTCAATAACTGCTCACATATAGGAGGGCTTTGTTATGAGAACAATACAGGACTCCCGCTCGCGGTCTCGCTTGTGGTTCGTGGCCGCGCTCGTCGCGCTCCTTGCTCTAGTCGCCGCGGCCTGCGGAGAAGATGACGACGGGACCCCGGATGCTCCGGCCGCGACCGACACGGGCGCCGAATCCACCGACTCAGAGGAAGCACCCGAGCCCGAGACGACCGAGGCTCCCGAGGTGCCGGAACCCGACGAGCCGGAGACGACCGAGGCTCCCGAGCCTGAGACCACCGAGGCGCCCGACGAGCCTGAGCCGCAGGAGCCGGCCGAGCCTTCGGGAGAGCCCGTGCGCATCGGGATCCTGTTCTCGAACAGCGGTCCGGCCGGCCTCTTCGGTCCGCCCACTTCCAACATCGCCGAATTCATCGAAGAGGACATCAACGCGGCCGGAGGCATCAACGGCCGGCCCGTGGAGACGTACCTGGCCGACGACGCCACCGATCCTGCCGTCGGCCGGCAGGCCATGGAGCAGCTGATCGACTCCGACAACGTCGACGTGGTCCTCGGCACCCACTCGAGCGCGACGCGCCAGGCCGCCAAGCCGCTGGCGGAGGACGCCAATGTCCTCTACATCTACGCGGCCCTGTACGAGGGCGGCGAGTGCTCTTCGGTGATGTTCAACACCGGCGAGGTGCCCAGCCAGCAACTTGCGCCCGTGATCCCGTGGATGATGGAGCAGACCGGCGGCCAGACCTGGTTCCTGCTCGGCAACGACTACGTGTGGCCCCGCCGCAGCTTCGAGTGGGCTCGCCAGTACATCGAGGCGGCCGGCGGCGAGGTGGTCGGCGAGGAGTACGTCCCGCTGGGCACTCAAGACTTCTCGTCGGTTGCCCAGATCATCGCAGGATCTGGCGCTGACCTGATCTTCCCAGCGCTTGTAGGCGGCGACGCCATCGCCTTCGAGACCCAGGCAGTGGACTTCGGCATCGGCCAGGACGCCATCCCGAGACTGGCGAATATCTATGAGGAGAACGTCCTGGGAGCGATGGGACCGGCGGTCACCGCAGGCATGCGGGTCACCCTCGGCTACTTCAAGGAGGTCGACAGCGCCCTAAACAACGCGTTCGTGGGCCGCTACTTCGAGCGCTTCGGAGCGGACGCGCCTCCCCACATGACGTTCAGCTCCCACATCTACGACGCCGCGCTGCTGTATGCGGCCGCAGCCAATGCAGCGGGAACCACCGACACCGCAGCGGTGGCGGCCGCCATGGAGGGTCTGTCGATGACCACACCGACCGGAGACATATCGATCACCGGCAGCCGTCATCTGGCCCAGCCCATCTACGTGGCTGAGATACAGGCCGACGGCTCGCAGCTGATCGTGCAGTCGTTCGCCTCGGTGGAGCCCGACGAGACCTGCGACCCGGCCTAGCCCCAAGTAGGGCCTTCGTCGCAGCCGGTTGAGAGTCGGTGCGGGCGCAGTCTTCTTCCAGCGCCCGCACCGACTCAGACCCTGAGCGCCCCACAAACCGGAACGAGAGCACTTGGACGCGCTGACACTCGAACTGCTGAATGGCGTCAGCCTCTTCGCGATCCTCGCCATCGTCGCGCTCGGACTCGGAATCGTCTTCGGCCTCATGGGCGTGATCAACCTCGCCCACGGCGAGTTCGTGATGCTCGGCGCCTACGTCGCCTACGTAGTGCACACCGTCGGGCTCAACCACTGGCTGAGCGTGCCGCTGGCCGCGGTCGTGCTGTTCGTGTTGGGCGTGGTTATCGAGGTGGGCCTGATCCGGCGTATTCATCGCCAGCCCGAGCTGACGATCCTGGCCACGTTCGGGCTGTCGGTGTGCCTCCGCCAGATCGCCGAGCTGGTGTTCAGCAAGGACTTCCAGAGCGTCCCCAACCCGGTACCGGGCGCAACAAGGGCCTTCGGCGTCCTGTTCCCGACATACCGCTACCTGCTCATCGCGATCGCAGCCGTGATTGTGGCGGCCACCCTGTTGGCGTTCACCCGGTCCCGTTTCGGCTTGGTGGTGCGGGCCATCGTCGCCGATCGCGACCTGGCCGAATCGGCGGGCATCCGCACCGGGATGACCAACCTCTGCGCGTTCGGTGTGGGCGCCGCCACAGCAGGGATAGCCGGAGCGCTGGTGGCGCCGCTGGGTGCCGTCGAGCCGCAGGCCGGTCTCGCCTATCTCCCGGGCGCCTTCCTGGTGGTGATCGTCGGGGGCTACAACCGGCTCTGGGGCGTGGCGGTGGGCGCGCTGGCCGTGGCCGCGGTCCAGACGGGTGTCATCCACTTCTACGACGCGGTGTGGGCCCAGATCGCGTCCCTGGCGCTGGCGGTGCTGGTCCTTCAGTTCCGGCGGCCCACACCGGCCGGAGCGGTGGCGTGAAGCGGCCCCTCAGCTACGGCGCGACCGCGGCGGTGGCCGCGGCCGTCGCCAGCGTCACTCTGGGTGACTTCCGGGCCGGGCAGCTATCGCTGTTCCTGAGCCTCGCCGTGCTAGCCGTCAGCCTCGACCTGGTCTGGGGTTACGCGGGGATCCTCTCGCTGGGCCAACTGCTGCCCTTCGGGATCGCGGCCTACACCACCGCCCGAATGGCCGCGGCCGCACCGGCCCTGACCCTGCCCGCGCTGCTGGTGGGGACGCTGGTCGGCGCGACCGTCGCGGCCGGTGTCGGTATCGCCGCGTTCCGGCGCCGGCCCACACCGGTCGTAATCGGGCTGTTGACCCTGGTGCTGTCGCTCACCCTCGAGCAGGTCGCGGAGCAGTGGCGCGACGTGACCGGCGGTTTCAACGGCCTGACCGACATCCCACGCATCACCGCATTCGGGTCGGAGTGGTCCGACAGCGCCCAGGACCTGTTCATCTCGGTCGTGGCCGTCCTCGTCATCACATGCGTAGGTCTGTTGGTGAGCAGGCCCATCGGAGCGGTGCTCATCGGCATCCGCGACAACGAGCGCCGCATGGAGGCGCTGGGCTACGACACCGTTGCCCTCAAGGTGTGGGTCTTCACCGTCGGAGGGGCCGTAGCCGGCCTGGCCGGCGCCCTCTACGTGCACCGGACCGGCTTCGTGTCTCCCCAGATCTTCGGCTTCGCCCTCGCCACCAACGTGGTGCTGTGGACGCTCGTCGGCGGTCGGGGAACGATCATCGGACCCGTCATCGGCACCTTGGCCATCAACTTCGCCACGGCGACCCTCGCCGACGTGTGGCTGCAGTACTGGACCCTGGCCACCGGCGTGATCTTCGTCGCGGCGGTGGCCCTCGTCCCCGAAGGGCTGGTCCCCAGCCTCCTGAGAATGGCGGGACGCCCACCGAGGCGCAGCCGCGACCTGCCGCTGTCGGCCACCGCCCCCACCATCGCCGCCGGCAGCGGTTCAGCGGTGTTCGAGGCCACCGGCGTGGACAAGACCTTCGGGTTCTTCAAGGTCCTCGACAACGTCACCCTCACCATGGACGAACCGGAGCTGCGCTGCCTCATCGGCCCCAACGGCGCGGGCAAGTCCACCCTCCTGGACATCCTCTGCGGCCAGCAGGACTGCCAGAACGGCTCGATCACCATGCTCAGACGGGACTGCACAGGGCTGAAAGCCTGGGAGTTCGCCCGCCACGGCGTGAGCCGCAAGTTCCAGTCGCCCCAGGTCATCGGTTCGCTGTCGGTGGCCGAGAACATCGCGGTGGCGGCCTGGGGAGCCGACCCCTCGCCCTGGCGACTGACCTTCGCTGCCTGGGAGGCCCCGGTGCCGCAGGCATCGCTGCGGATACTGGAGCGCACCGGTCTCGACGCACGGGCCGGCTCCGGTGCCGGGGGGCTCTCACACGGCGACAAGCAGTGGCTGGAGATCGCCATGGCGATGGCGGGGCATTGCCGCGTCCTGCTGCTCGACGAGCCGACCGCCGGCATGACAGCGGCGGAGAGCCTCGCGGCGGCCGAGCTCCTGCGGGAGGTGCACACCGACTACGGGCTGCCGGTGCTGATCGTTGAGCACGACATGGCGTTCATCCGGGCAGTGGCGGACCGGGTGACCGTGCTGGCAAGGGGATCACTGCTGGCCGACGGAACCGTGGCCGAGGTCGAGAACGCCCCCGAAGTGGTGGCCGTGTACGGCGGAGTCGACCGCTGATGCGCCTCGAAGCCACCGACCTGCGCTCCGGCTACGGCACGGTGCCGGTGCTTCACGGCGTGAGCCTCACCGTGTCGAGCGGCGAGATCGTCGCGCTGGTGGGCCGCAACGGCGCGGGCAAGACCACGCTGGTGAGGACCGTTCTCGGTGTGCTGCGCTCCACCGGAGGCGCTCTGCACCTCGACGGTGTCGACATCACCCGGATGCCGCCCTCGCGGCGGGTGCGGGCCGGGCTGCGTGCGACCTTCCAGGAGCGGGCCCTGTTCGGCGCGCTCACGGTCAGCGACAACCTTCGCCTCAGCGGCTTCGGTTCCGAGAGCCACGATCGGATGCTCGACGCGTTCGGTCCAGCGCTGTCCGGGCGCGGCTCCCAGAGGACGGGAACACTGTCGGGCGGCGAGCAGAAGATGCTCGCCGCCGCCATCGCGCTGTCCACGGACGCGTCGCTGCTGGTGATGGACGAGCCCACCGAGGGTTTGCAGCCCTCCAACGTCGCCCTGTTGGGCGATCACATCGAATCGGCGCGAGATGCGGGGCGGGGAGTGCTCCTCATCGAGCAGCACCTCGAGCTGGCCAAGCGGCTCGCCGACCGCTTCATCGTCCTTGAGAAGGGCGAGATCGTCGACAGCGGACCGGCCTCCGACCCCGACCTGGCGGCGCGAGTCGCTCGGCGGTTGTTGATCTGAGAGAGCGGCACGAAGAAAGGAAGGAATCCCATGACCGACCTGACACAGATGAGCCTCACCGAGGCGGCCGAAGCGGTGAGGTCCAAGACGGTGACCGCCTCCGAACTGCTGGAGGCGTCCCTGGCCCGGATCGAGCAGACCGACCCGGCGGTCGGGGCGTTCGCGTCGGTCCAGGCCGACGCGGCCCGAGCAGACGCGGCCCGCCTCGACCGGGGCGAGGTTGGTGGCCCCCTTCACGGAGTCCCGGTCGCGCTCAAGGACCTCTTCTTCACCCAGGGGGTGGCCACGGAAGCCAACTGCGACGCACTCAGAGGCTTCACGCCCGACGCCGACGCGACCGTGGTCAGCCGCCTGCGCGACGCCGGAGCAGTCATCGTGGGAAAGACCAACACCCATGAGCTGGCCTACGGCGTGTCGTGCCCGGCGTCGCGCAATCCATGGAACTCCCAGCGGATGACGGGCGGGTCGTCGGGGGGAAGCGCGGCCAGCCTGGCTGCCCGCCAGGTGTTCGGCGCGCTGGGAACCGACACCGGGGGGTCGGTGCGGATCCCGTCGAACTGCTGCGGCACGACCGGCATCAAGACCACCCGGGGCGCGGTACCGCGAGACGGCGTCCATCTCATCTCCTGGACCTACGACACCGTCGGCCCGATGGCCCGCACGGCCGCCGACTGCGGGGTGCTGCTCGACGTCATGGCCGGCTTCTCCCGGTTGGATCCGTACTCGGCCAAGACCGCGCTCGCGCCCGCGGAGACGCCCGGCACCCTCGTGCTGGGAGTTCCCGACGAGGACTTCTTCGACGGGTTCGAGACCGATCCCGAGGTGCGGGCGGTACTGGAGGAGGCCGTCGACGTGCTCGGATCCGTGGTGGCCGAGGTGCGTACCGTGCGGGTGCCCCACACCGCGAAGCACTTTGACGCGGGCGCGGCCATCGTGTTCGCCGAGTCGGCCGCCCTGCTGGAGGAGTTGCGGTCCTCCAGCAACGAGCTGATCGGCGAGGAGCCTCGGGCGATCATGGATTCCGGAGCTGCGATCCCGGGTACCGCGCTGGCCGCCGCCCAAGCCCAACGGATGTCGTTCGAGCGCGCCTACCTCGACGTGTTCGACGAACAGGGCGTCGACTTGATCGTCGCCCCCGTCAACCCCAACCAGGTGCTCGACCACGGCGCGGTCGAACTCGGCGGTGTCCCGCTGATCCCCGCGACGACACAGTTCACGTTCCCGGTCAACGCCGCGGGACTGCCGGCGATCGCCCTCCCCGGCGGGTTCGCCGGCGACGGGATGCCGATCGGCTTCCAGATCATCGGGCGGCCTTTCGCCGACCGCACCCTGGCAGCGGTGGGCGAAGCCTTCCAGCGCAGAACCGACCACCACACGAAGGCTCCCGGCCTGTAGGGGCCGCATACCACTGATGGCAGCCGCTCACAGAAGCTCCGAGGAGGCCAGGAGGTCGACTGGACGTGCCGACTGGTCGACCTGGCCCACCTACGACGCGGCGGCCTCGGGCCTGGAGGGCTACTGGTACCCGATCCTGTGGGCCAACGAGGTCTCCGACTCGCCGGTGGCCCGGCGGGTTTGCGGGCACGACATCGTCCTGCAGCGAGGCCTAGGAGGGTCGGTGTACGCCCTGCACGACCGCTGCCTTCACCGCGGTGTCAAGCTCAGCCAGGGCACCCAGGAGTTTCCGGGAACCGTCTCGTGCCCGTACCACGGCTGGACCTACCGGTTGAGAGACGGCGAGCTGGTGGCGGTGATCACCGACGGTCCTGACTCACCCATGTGCGGCAAGGCCGCGGTGCGCACCTACCCGACGGCCGAAGCCGTGGGGCTCGTCTGGGTGTTCGTGGGCGACGCCGAGCCCCATCCACTGGCCGAGCAACTGCCCGAGGAACTTGTCGATCCGCCGCCGTACGCCGTCGGTGGACGCATCGAGGACCGCGATGGCGACTGGCGCCTGTTCGCCGAGAACGGGTTCGACGAGGGCCACGCCAAGTACCTGCACCGCACATCGTGGTGGAGGACCTTCAAGGTCATGCCCACCTGGAACAAGATTCACATCGAGCGCCACGGACGATGGCTCTATCGGGTGGAGGACGAGCGCCACTGGGAGGCCGACTTCGGTGACCTCGGCACCTGGTCCAACCACCGCTGGTGGAAGATCAAGCCCAAGCAGCGCCAGGGCTCGATGCTTGGCAACACCGGAGGAGCCAGGCGCAACGACCCGTACATCCTGTCCCAGGAGTTCCCCGGCTTCGCCTCGCTAGCCGTGCCGGGGATGCTCCGGATCGCCTACCCGCAGTTCATCCACTACGAGTTCTACGTCCCGATCGAGGCCGGGCGCACCAAGTACGTGGGTGTCATGGTCCAGTTCAAGACCGGCTTGGCCAGAGCCCTGTTCTACTTCAAGTACCTGGCCGGGATCCGGTGGCTGTTCCACGGCCAGTTCTCCCGCCAGGACCATTGGATGGTGGCCGAGACCGACGCCCCGCCTGAGCGGCTCTACCGGCCCGACATCTCGCTGATCGAATGGCGCCGACTGGTGGAGGAGGCGGTGGGCAATGATCGGTCCTGAGCCGATCGGGCCTGAGCCCGCGGGCCGCATGGTCGACGCCGGAGGCGTCGCATACCACGTGATCACCTTGGGCGACGCCGGACCGCCGACCGTGTTCCTGCACGGCGGCGGGCCGGGCTGCACGGCCTGGACCGACTTCGGAGCGGTGGCCCCGCTGTTCGCGGCTGACCGGGTCTGCCATCTCGTGGACCTGCTCCAGTACGGCCAGTCCGACAAGCGCACTATCCGCGGCCCCATGTGGGACTTCCACGCCCGCACCATCTCGGACCTGCTGGCGGCGCTGGGCGTGCCTCGGGCCGACTTCGTGTGCAACTCCTGGGGCGGCTCCATCGCCTTGAATCTGGCCGCCAAGCACCAGCACAACGTCCGGTCGCTGGTCGTGACCGGGTCGATGCCGGTGTTCAGGGGGCCGTTGGCGCCGCTGCCCGAAGGTGGCCGAAGGGGTCGGAGAGCTCGCGATGCCTACTTCGGCGGCGAGGGCCCCACCGAGGCCAAGATGCGGGCGCTGATGGCGGCACTGGAGTGGTACGACCCCGACGCCATCCCCGACGAGACCGTCGAGCGCCGCTACCGGCAGTCCATCGATACCGAGGAGATGAGCCTCGCCGCCCGCAGCGACAGCCCCAGGGGCGAGTGGCAGGACCTCACCGCCGAACTGGGCGCCATCCGCTGCCCGGTGCTGTTCGCCTGGGGCATGCACGACGCCTTCCTCACTCCCGACTACCCGCTGATGCTGGCCAGCATGATCGAGCACGGCCAGCTCTACGTGATGGACAAGGCGTCTCACCATCTGCAGGAGGAACGCCCCCAGCACTTCCACTCGGTGGTCGCCGGCTTCCTTGACCAGGCCGACCGGCCGGGTGTCACCGACGTGTCATGAACCCCTTGTCCTTCCTGATGCGGCTGTTCGTGCGTCTCCTCACCAGGACCACCGGCACCTGGATCGGATCCGTGCGACCGCCATCGCAGCCATGAGCGCGCTCGACGACGCCCTCGACCGGGTGTCGGCGTCCCGGCTGCGCGAGCTCACCGGGATGCTCGTCGCCACGCCTTCGCCGACGGGCGAAGAAGGTGCCCTAGCCGCGCAGATAGCGGAGTCGCTCAACGCGGTCGGCATGCAGGGCCGCACCCAGTGGCTCGATGCCAATGCGGCCAACTCCTGGGGCGTCCTGGGATCGGACGGGTGCGGCCCGTCGCTGCTGCTGTACTCGCCGATCGACACGCTCACCGCGGGGGATCCGGATCTGGGCCTCCCCTGGGCCAGCCCGCAGGCCCGACCCGACATGGAGCCTGAAGCCCGTCAAGAGCACGGCTGGATGGTTGGGTTGGGTGCTCAGAACCCCAAGGGCCATGCCGCATGTGTGCTCATGGCGGTCGAAGCGCTCTTGTCCGCCGGAGCCGACCTGCCGGGCCGGGTCATCGCCGGCTTCGGATGCCTGGGCATGCCGGTGAACCGGCGTGCGCCGCACCTGCGGGACGGCCACGGCGCGGGGTGCGAGGCGCTCATCGACGCCGTCCGCCCGGACGCGGCCGTGATCGCCAAGTCCGGCTGGGCGGTGTCGTGGAGCGAGGTCGGCCTGGCCTGGTTCACCGTGCGGGTGTCGGGCATCCACACGTATGCCGGCAGCCGCCACCTGCTCGCATACCGCAGCGCCATCGCCGACGCCGCCGACCTGATCCTCGACCTGGAGTCCTGGATCGAAGAATGGGCCGAGGCTCGATCCGATGAGTTCAACCGGCCGCAGGGCATCGTGGCCGCAGTCCGAGGTGGAGACCCTTCCGCGGCCGCGTTCACCGGCTGCACATGTGAGTTCACGGTTGATCTCCGCATCCCGCCCGGAGTCGATGCCGACTCAGCCGAGCGGGCGCTGGCAGAACGCGTCGGCCGGCGAGCGACTGCCGCCGGCATCGACGCCACCGTGACCCGCACGGTTGCGATCGGTGGCACCTGCACCGACCCCTCGGAGCCGGTCGTGCAGGCGGCTGTCAAGGCCTGGGAGGCCGAGACCGGCCGGCTGCACCAGCCGGTACGGGGCCTGTCCGGTGCCACGGACGCCAATATCCTCCGCGCCAGCGGCATCCCCACGGCGCGGGTCGGCCTTCCCAAGGTCTCCAAGCCCGGCGTCGACGTCGACTTCCAGTACGGCATGAACGCGGTCGCGCCCAGCGACCAGGTCGCCCTGTCGCGCCTCCTCATCCGGACCGTCTTCGGCTACTTCGGAGGCGACACATGAGCCGGGTCGTGCTCGGTGTGGGCGCGTCGCACACCACTCTCATGAACACCCGCTGGGACGAGGTGGCCCACCTCGACCGGGCCCGTCAATTCCGCGACGCCCTGAGCGACGCCAGCGGGCGGCTCGAACATCGGGCCCCGGACCTCGCGGTGATAGTCGGCTCCAACCACTTCAGAGGCACGGGCCTGGACCTCATGCCCGCTTTCACGATCGGGGTGGGGGACCTGATCGGCACGGGCGAGCACGGCACTCCGGCCGGCCCGCAGATCACCGACCCGCCGGCCGCGCTGCGACTCTGCGAGCGGCTCGTCGACGGTGGAATCGACATGGCCTTCTCCACCGAGCTGATGGTGGACCACGGCATCAGCCACGCCATCCAGTACCTGTTGCCTGAAGGCGTTCCCGTGGTGGCCGTCGTCATCAACGTCTTCGCACCGCCACTGCCGACCCTGCTCAGGACCTGCCGGTTCGGACACGCGCTCAGGTCCGCCGCCCACGCCCTGCCGGGCGACAGGCGAGTGGTGATGATCGCCACGGGCGGCCTCAGCCACACGCTGCCCTTCCCCGACTGGTCGAGCCCCAGCACCGACGACGACCGGTTCCTCGTCGAGTCGTGGCGGCAGGCCCGCACCGGCTGGTCCACGAACGAGTCGCGCCGGCGCCGGATCATCCTCGATTCGCCCGCCGTCATCAACAGCGGTTTCGACCAGGCGTTCCTGGCCAGCCTGGTCGCCGGCGAACACGAGACGTTCGCCCAGCAGCTCGGCAACCGAGCACTCGTAGCCGCGGCCGGCAACGGCGGCAATGAGATCAGGGCGTGGCTGGCCATGCGAGCCGCGGTCGGCTCGGCCAAAGGCGACGTTCTGTCCTATGCGGCCGTGCCGGAATGGCTCACCGGCATGGCCGTCGCCGTCTTCACCCCCGACGATCCGTCGAGCGAACAGGAGGACGACCGTGACCGTTTGGACTGATCTGACCGGAATCGACTTCGAGGTGAGGACCGTCGAAGCCGCCGGCGTGCCGACGAGGGCGCTCATCGCGGGTGAAGGGGCCGACGTGGTGTTCCTCCACGGGACCAGCGGCCACTTGGAGGCCTTCTCCCGTAACTTCGTGCCCCATGTCTCCGCCGGTCTGCGCTGCCACGCCATCGACGCCCTCGGCCACGGGTACACGGCCAAGCCCGACTACCCCTACGAGATCCCACGGTACGTGGAGCACCTGGTCGGCTATCTCGACGCGATGGGCATCGCTCGAGCCCATCTCGTCGGCGAGTCGCTGGGCGGATGGACAGCCGGATGGCTGGCCAGCGAGCAGCCCGATCGGGTCCAGACTCTTCAGCTCGTGGCGGCGGGAGGCACCAAGGCCAATCCCGAGGTGATGGAACGCATCAAGGCCACCACGACCAGAGCCGCCCTTGAAGACGATGTCGCCCTGACCCGTGACCGCCTGCATCTGCTGATGCACGACGGCGAGCGGGACGTCTCGGAGGAGCTGGTCGAGATCCGCTACCGCATCTACCACCAGTCCGAGTTCCAGCAGAACCTCCACAACCTGCTGTGCCTGCAAGAGATGGACGTCCGCCAGCGCAACCTCATGCGACCCGAGCGCCTGCAACGCATCGCCGCTCCCACGCTGATCGTCTGGGGCAGCCAGAACCCCTTCGGCGACGTGCCCGAAGCTCAGAGGATGCACGAGCTTGTCGAGGGGTCTGAGCTGAAGATCTTCAACAACTGCGGACACTGGCCCCAGCACGAGCACGCCGAGGAGTACAACCGCCTCAGCATCGACTTCATCGCATCGCACCCGTAGGCGATGAGCATCGTCAGGCGCTACATCGACGGACCGTCAGGCCAGATCCACGTGGCAGAGGCGGGCCGGGGCCCGTGCGTGCTGCTGCTCCACCAGACTCCGAGAAGCTGGGACGAGTTCCGCGAAGTGATGATCGCGCTGGAAGACCGCCTCCACTTGATCGCGATGGACCTCCCAGGCATGGGTTCCTCCGACCAGCATCCGGACGGACCGTCGATCGAGAACTACGCCGCCGCGGCGGCAGCTGTCATCGAGCAGTCGGGCCGCAGCCCGATGCCGGTGTGCGGCCATCACACCGGCGGGGTAGTGGCCGTCGAGCTGGCGGCCCGCCATCCCCATCTCGTCGATCGCTTGGTCCTGTCATCGACGCCGTGGATCGATGGCACCGAGCGGGCGCGTCGGGCCGGCAAGCAGCCGATCGACACCGTGGAGCCCCGGTCGGACGGCTCACATCTGCTGGACCTGTGGAACCAGCGAGCGCCCTTCTATGGCGGCAGCACCGATCAGCTGACCCGGTTCGTCAGTGACGCTCTTCGAGCGGACGACCCTGCAGCGGGCCATCGAGCCGTCGGACGGTACCGGATGGAGAACGTCGCCAACCGGGTCCGCTGTCCCGTGACGCTCGTCGAACACAGCGCTGATCCTTTCGCCAGCCCGCACACAGCAGTCCTGCAGCTGCACATGAACGCGTCGCGAGTCGAGGTCATCCAGAACGGCAGAGTGCCCCTGGAAGCGACCGCGTCCGCCTTCGCCGCGGCCTTGCTATCGACGGTGCCAGCGTGACCCGCATCCCAGCCGCGGGGTGAGCCCCCTTCAACTGGGCCATTCGATAGTCCGTGATCCCGGCTAGGTCATGAGGGCTTGGCCAGCCCGACGAGGTCGTAGCTGATGGCGACTAGCCGCCGTGCGGTGTCCATGTTCTTGGCGTTCGGGTTCGGGGTCTCCATGGGCCAGCCGCCAGCCCGGCACTCCTTGTCGCGGTAGAGGATGCTCCACTGGCTGAAGTAGGCGCCGGAGTGCCGGGGTGCGTCGTCCGACAAGAGGCAGTGGATTGTCGTCTGGGCCGACTCCTCGTTGCTGTCGGACACCAACCGGGTCAAAGGGCGCATGATCGTCATGGCGACGCGCATCGGCAGGCTGCCGCCCGACCCGAAGTTGGAACGGGCCCATCCGGGGTGGACAGAGAACGTCGAGACGCCGGTGCCCGTCAGCCGCTCGGCGAGTTCCCTGGCGTAGAGGACCGTCGCCACCTTCGCCTCGCCGTAGGCACGCATGTTGCTGAAGTCGCGCCGCTCGTAGTTGAGGTCGTCGAGTACCAGCTGCGGCCGGTTCCTGGGGCTTCCGGCGTGGACGACCGACGACACGATCGCCATTCGCGAGGGCGCGGTCGCCTGGAGTGTGTCGAGGAGGAGTTCGGTCAGCAGGAAGTGGCCGAAGTAGCTCACTCCGATGGTCGACTCGAATCCGTCCTTGGTGCACTGGAGGTCACCGCGCATGTTCACCATGCCGGCGTTGCACGCGAGCCCGTCGAGGCGGTCGTGCTTGGCGGTGAACGCGGCGACGAACTCGCGAACCGACTGGAGGTCAGCGAGGTCGAGCCGCATGACCTCATACGTTCCGCGGAGGCCGGCGAAGCTCCGAGCCGCCTCCTCGGCGGCCTCGGTCCGGCGGCAGGCCATGACCACATGGCCCGCCTGCTTCACGAGCTGGCGGGTGGTCTCGAGGCCGATGCCGGAGTTCGCGCCGGTAACGATGTAGGTCTTGCCAGTGAGGTCCTTCGAACGGGTCGCCTCATCGATTGCGAGTTTCTTCCGCGGCATGATGATCTCGTTTCTCTTCGTCAGAAGAACACAGAACCTGTTCCACCATTGGACCACGGTTCAGGGGGCTGGTTCCGAACCAGGTCTCTTCTGAGCCCGAGACAGGACTCATACCCTACTGTGACAGGTGGTGCCATGCCGGGCTGTGACGGGCTAAAAGTAGGAGGTCAAAGCCCACGTCAGAGGTATTTAATGCCCATGTGTTTGTGCCGGCGTGTGCCACGCTGTAGCGTACAATGCCAGACGAAAAGTGGTAACATGAAGGGTAGCCATGAGTTCGAGTTCCTCCCGTCCGAAGGTGCTGACCGCGGCCTTCGTGCGCACCATCAACCGGGCCGGTCGCTACGGAGACGGCAGAGGCGGACATGGGCTGAGCCTACTGGTGAAGCCGACCGTGAACGGCCGCTGGTCAAAGACCTGGGCCCAGCGCATCCGCATCGGGGGCCGGGTCGTGAGCCTCGGGCTGGGCGCCTATCCGGCGGTGTCGTTGGCGCTGGCGCGTGAGCGGGCGCTGGCCAACCGCCAGGCCGTGGAGGAGGGACGCGACCCGCGCCGACGCCACGCGGTGACCTTCTCAGACGCGATGGTGTCGGTGATCGAGTTGCACCGCACCAACTGGAAGCCCACCAGCAACACCGAACAGTCGTGGCGGTCACTGCTGGCGAACCACATCGACGCCACGATCGGGCCGATGCCAGTCGCAGAGGTGGCCGCAGCCGATGTGGTGGCGGTGCTTGACCGGGTGTGGGACCGCCCCGAACTCGCCCGCAGAACCGCACAACGGATCTCCACCACCATGAAATACGCGATGGGCCGCGGCCTACGAGAGAGCGACCCCACCGCGGCGGCTGTGGCCGCGATGCCCAAACTGCGCCACCGCACCAACCACCAGCGGGCGCTGCACCACAGCGACCTCCCCTACGCGCTCCAAATGGTCCGCGCATCAGCCGCAGCCGCAGCCACCAAGCTGGCTCTTGAGCTGCTGGCTTTGACCGCGACCCGACCCGGCGAGGTCCGCTGTGCCACCTGGGACGAGTTCGACCTCGACACCGCGGTGTGGACCATCCCCGCAGCCCGCTACAAGACCAGCACACAGTTCCGCGTGCCACTCAGCAAACGAGCTGTTGAGGTGCTCACCGAAGCCCGCAACGGCACCACCGTCGACGCGCTGGTGTTCCCGTCGCCGGTGACGGGGCGAGCGGTGTCAGAGAACACCTACGTGAAGCTGCTGCGCGACCTCGATATCCCAAGCTCAGCGCACGGGCTGCGAGCCACGTTCCGTTCGTGGTGCTCAGATGCCGGCGTGCCCCGAGACCTCGCCGAGATGGCACTGGGCCACGCCGTTGCGGGCGTCGAGGGCGCATACGCTCGCTCTGACATGCTCGAGCGCCGCCGCACGCTGATGCAGCAATGGAACGACTACATCGCATAGGTCGGGGGCAGAGCCGACGGGATGTACTTCTTGAGGCATGCCGGACTAGACGATTTGGAGTGGATTACCTGCGACACAACGACGCAGTATGGGACGCCGCAGATGTTGGACCGAGCCACGTCCTCGACTAGTCGACACACTCGGTCATTCTGTGCTGTGACGCAGACGAATGGCGCGACTGGCAGATCAGGAGAAGTCCCTGAAGTCGACAGGCGCTCGCTGGGCAGCGCTGCAATGGGAGCATGCAATAGGCACGCCCGGTTCGGTTAGCCGACAGCTTCCTTCAGCGCGCGTCCGAGGCCAGGGCGTGGGGTTGCACGCCAATGCACTACTGCTCAATCACATAGGTCACAAGAATCCGATGGATCTCGCGTGCTGACAGTATCGGGGGCCTATATCGGATGGTGCCAAGATCGTCACCGTTGGGGATCGACGCTCATCCCAGCTAACCAACGCGTCGGATGCGTAGAAGCGGGCGCAGCGTATACAGATCGTGAGGTCCGGATGGGCTTCGTTGGTGCATTGGCCGTGTTCGTCCACGTTGTCGGCCGGCACCATGCCGCCTTGGCCGTCGGAGACCATTTCACCGAGTTCTAGCTTCGATGCAGCGGGTCATCGGTTCTTGCGGCGTGGCTTGTGCCGCATGAGTGCTTCGCCGAGTGATTCGGGAGTAGGTGCGTCGATGACGACGGGTTCGTTGAGTTCGTCTTCGGTGGGCTGGTAGTCGGGGACGTCCCAGCCGTCCCATCTGCGGTCGTCGGGTGTGCGAGGCATGGTTCCTGTCCGATCAGCAGCAGCCATCATGAACATTCGACTTCGTAGCCGTCGGCTTCGTGTTGGACGAGCACGTCGATGGTGACCTGGGTTCGGCCTCCGCCCCAGTAGTCGTTGCCCCAGTCGCCGGTGCGGCGCCCCTCGAGGGTCATGTGGACTTCGCAGTAGGCGCGGGCATCAACGCCGCCGATTACGACGTAGTAGCGGCTGCGATCGGCTGACCAGCACGCGTCGATCTCGTAGATGCCGTCGGCAGATGCGGTGGGTGTCGTGGTGGTGGGTCGTGTCGAACTGAGCGGCGTACAGCGCGAGTACTGGGCGGCTAACCCGGAAGCGGACCCGGCGGCCGCCGCTGTCAACGACCGGCCCGAACCAGCCGCTCAACACTTCACGCATCGCTCAGCAGCTTCGCCGGGTGCGCCTGTTGTATCTGTTGGTGGGACGCTGCCCGTCACCGGCGGATGAATCAGCGGTCATGTATCGAGAGTATCGGAGATTGTGTTTGGATGCTGTAGTGATGTGCTTGAGATTTCAATTGTCCGGACCGCGCGACACCCAGGGGCAGCCCCAGAGCCTGCGCTATACCGGGTGAGGCTCGTGGTCCCGTCTGCTTCTATGCAATGTGGTTTGCCTGCTGGCTATTGTGGGCGCCGTGGGCGTCGAACTGCGCGAAGGTCTGGCTTTGGCGCGTGTCCGTCTGGCTTGTGGTCGTATGGTCGGAGGCGTTAACGCCATGTCGGAGTGTTATCGCTTCGGGGTGCCCGAGGGCCCCCACAGCGAGCCTTGGGGGGCCGAGTACCACCGCGAGGCAGTCCACGTCTACAACGAGTCTTTGCCGTGGACATATCAGCGCGATATCGCAAAGCTGTTCCGTGACAGCTTGAGTGCCATGGCAGGGGGTTTGATCCCCGCGGAGTTGGCCGAGGACTGGGCGATCGTCACCGCCTACATGCGCGAGGCTGCCGACGCGATCGAGGACTGGCTGGCGTCGGGCGAGCCTCGGCCGGACCGATCAGGTCTGGCGGTGTCTCCGGAGCTGATGGCTGACATTCCAAGGGTTGTCCACTGGGACGCCTTGGCTGCGTTGACCACCAAGGGCGGCACTCGCAGGCTGAAGGACGCCTGTGTCGCGGTGAAGCTGTATCTTGATGCTGAGGCGCCTCAATCCCTGAAGGCCTCTGAGCGGCTGATGCTGGGGAAGCTCGCATCGGGGGCGGCGATCTCGGACGTGGCGTCGGAGATGGGCTACTCAGAGCGCTCGATGTACCGCGAACTTTCCAGGCTGTGGGACAAGCTCGGGGTGTCAGGCCGAGCCGCCGGCGTGCACAAGGCAACTGCAGAAGGCCTTATCGACTAGCTCCGGCGTCCGCCGCCAAAGCGCATGCCGCGAAGATGTCGGCGGGCCGGAGGCTTCACCGCTCGGCCACCAGGTCCGGATCGCATTCTGATTGCGCGCCAGTACCGACTCGGGATCGGCACAGGCGACGGCAACTTGAACAGGCGCAGGGCGTCGTCAAGGGGGCGGTGCTGTAGGTCGGTGAACTGCGCGATGACTTCCCATTGGTGATCGCTGGCGCCGTGCCCGGCGGCTAGGTCCTGTAGGTAAGTCAATCACCTCTTGTATGGCGTTGGGTGACTTGTCTGTTTCGGTCTCGGTGCGCCCTAGGGGTACGGCTTGGGCGACTCTCGGTGCGACTGCTGCGAGGTAGCGGCCCAGGGCCCACAGCGGGAAGTAGTTCCGGTACAGGTGGTAGTTGATCATGAAGGCGGCGCCCATCTCTGCGCCCTGGAGGCTGTCGGCGGGAGCCCCCTTCTTGGTGGGCCTGTCGCCGTGGCCGTAGCCTGGGAAGCCGGTGCCGGTGAACTGCGGCTCGTCCCAGGTGCCGTCGGCCTGCTGGGTGGCCACCAGGAACTCGATGCCTCTGGTGACGGGCTCGCCGGCCGCTTCGCCGGCGGCGATGAGCGCGATGAGGGCCCAGGCGGTCTGGGAGGCGGTGCTGTCGCCTTGGCCGCTGAGGGTGGGGTCCACATAGCTCTCGCACGTTTCGCCCCATCCGCCGTCGGGGTTCTGGGTGTCGACGAGCCACTGCACGGCCTTGCGCACCGCGGGCTGGGCCATGTCGACGCCGAGGGCCTCCAGCGCGGGGAGCACGGCACCGGTCCCGTACAGGTAGTTCACTCCCCACCGCCCGAACCAGGAGCCGTCGGGTTCCTGTTGCTGCCACAGGTAGTGGAGTCCCCGCCTCACCGCTGGATGCCACCGTGAGTAGCCGAGGATCCCGTACATCTCGAGCATGTGGGCGGTGATGTCGGCGCTGGGCGGGTCGAGCACCTCTCCGAAGTCGGCGAACGGGATCTTGGTGACCGAGCGGGAGTCGTTGTTGTAGTCGAAGGCGGCCCAACCGCCGTTGGAGGACTGCATTCCGGTGAGCCAGTCCACGGCGCGGTCGATGGTGGCCTCCTTGGCCGAGTCGCTGGCCCGGTCGGCGAGGTTGGTGAGGGCGAGGTTGGCGACGATCACTGACGAGTCGTCGATGTCGGGGTAGTTGACGTTGTCGAACCCGAAGGCCCAGCCGCTGGGCTCGAGGTGGGGCCTCTTGACCGCCCAGTCGCCCGCGTAGCGCACCTCCTTGCCCACCAGCCATTCGGCGGCCCGCTGGATGGCGGGGTGGTCGGGGGACACTCCGGAGTCCATCAGCCCGCGCATGGCCAGCGCGGTGTCCCATGCGGGCGACAGGCAGGCCTGGACCCTCAGCGCGGCGCCGTCGGGCGACGGCAGGCTCCACTCGTTGCGGAAGCCCTGGAGCCCCTTGGCCAGCACGGGATGGTCGAGCGGGTGTCCGAGGGCGCTCAACGCGATCAGCGAGTACACCCACGGCGGCTGGATGCCGCCCCACGAGCCGTCGCCCTCCTGGTGCGAGACGATCCAGTCGACCGCGGCCCGCAGCGCCCGCCTGCGGCCGGGGACCAGGCGCAGCCCCCGCCACAGGCGCAGGGCGCGGTCCATGAGCAGGAACCCGCCCTGCACCGACAGCGGGTTGGGCTTGAAACGCGACACGGCCAGCGCTTCGGGGCCGTCGCGGCGCAGCTCCTCGATCCCGGCGCCGGCGGGCGGCGGGCGGGTCGGTTTGAGGGTCAACACGATGGTCATCGGCACGATGGTGGCCCGGGCCCAGCTGGAGAACCGGTAGATGTTGAAGGGCGCCCACTTCGGCAGCAGCATGATCTCGGGGGGCATGGACGGGGTCGCCCTCCAGTCCCATTGACCGAACAGGGCCAGCCAGATCTTGGTGAACACCCGGGATTTGGGGATGCCGCCGTTCTCGATGATGAAGGCCCGGGCCTGGGCCATGTGGGGCGCGTCGGGCGGGTCGCCGGCCAGCTTGAGGGCGAAGTAGCACTCGATGGTGGTGCTGAGGTCTCCGGGCGCGCCGAAGTACATGCGCCAGGAGCCGTCGGGCTGCTGGCGGCGGCGGATGTCGGCGGCCACCCGTCCGGTCCGGTCGCCCTCGTCGGATCCGAGGAAGCGGGTGAGCATGATGTACTCGGCCTCGATGGTGGGGTTGGACTCGAGCTCCCCCCACCAGCAGCCGTCATCGCGCTGGGTGCGCAGGAAGTACTGCTGGGTGCGCTCCACCGCCTCGCGGACGCTCTGGTGAGCCTGATGGTTGTCCATCATGGCGGTGCTAGGTCCGCCCGGCCGTTGAGCCGGCGGCGACTGCGCTTCGGGGGGCGTTGGCGTAGCCGTGGTAGGCGAACCAGTCGACGGCTTCCCGGAACGCCTCGGCGACCGGCGTCTGGGGGAGGCCCAGCTCGGCGACACTGCGCGACGGGTCCACCCACATCGGCGTCGAGGCCATCCGGGCCGCTTCGGGGCCGACCAGCGGGGGCCGGCGCAACGCCCGGCAGACGACTGCGGTGGCGTGGGCGAATCCCACTGCCACCGCGCAGGGCACCCGCACCCGGGGCGCCCGCCGGCCGGTGATCCCGGACAGGATGCCGAAGGCCTGCGCCAGCGTGAGGTTGCCGTCGCGGCTGCCCAGCAGGTAGCGGGCACCGTCGCGTCCCCGTTCCAGCGCCAGCAGGTGGCCCTCGGCGACGTCGCTGACGTGCACGAAGTTCAGCCCGGTCTCGACGTAGGCGAACATCCGGCCGCGCATGAAGTCGACGACGATGCGTCCCGTCGGCGTCGGCTTGTGGTCGCCGGGCCCCACCGGCGCGGTCGGGCAGACGGTGACGATGGGAGCACCCTGAGCCGCCATCTCGGCCACGATGCGCTCGGCCTCGAGTTTGGAGCGCTTGTAGGGCCCCATCTCGGCGCCGGGTCCGGCCACGTCGTCCTCGTTGGGGAGGCGACCGGTGTTTCGGACCGAGAAGTCGGTCGTTCCCACCGTGCCCGTGTAAACGATGCGCGCCACGCCGGCCGCGAGGGCGCACTCCATGACGTTGCGGGTTCCCTGCGCGTTGACTTCGAGCATCTCTGCGGCTCGGGCCGGGTCGAAGGTGTAGAGCCCGGCCACATGCAGCACGGCGTCGCAGCCCTCCGCGGCGTGCCGCACCGTTTCGGGGTCGCGCACGTCTCCCGATACGACGACCAGCCGCGGATGGGCCGGCCCGGGCGAGGCCCCGTCCCGGGTCAGGGCGACGACGTGGTGGCCCCGGCGCAGCGCCGCGGTCACCACATGGCCCCCGATGAACCCCGAGCCGCCGGTCACCAACAGCCGGGCCATCACCGGCCCCCGGACGGAGGCATAGTTGAAGTGGACGGGCTCTCGGGCGCGACGTGTGCGCCACCGGGGAGGGCTCCGTCGGCGACGGCCTCAAGGACAGCCCAGGCGGCTTCTTGTAAAGCCCAACCTGCGGTTCGAGCCCTTCGTGCCAGGATGGAGAGATCTCGGGCGGCGCCCACCGATCTCAGCGCGCCGAGGGCGTGGATCCACTCTCTTCTATGAGGAGCCGTGGCCACTCTGGACACGAAGTCGGGGAGAGCGACATCAGCCTCGTCGACTACGCAGTGCAGCCCGATATGGGGCACGCCCCGGGCCTGGGCGGCGCCGGCGATCCAGTAGCCCTCCATGTCCACCACCAGGTGGTCGCCGCCGGCGCGAGCCCGCTGCTTGGAGTCGGGCGTGAGCAGCGGCTCGTCGGTGGTGAGCACCACTCCGGCGGGCGCGGCGATTCCGAGGCACACCAGCAGGATCGAGACGCGGGCAGCAAGATTAGCGTCGCCGACGGTCTCACCGTCGCCGTGGCGGTACGTGCCAGCGACAACGAGGTCACCTGGCCTCAGGGCGGGGTCTAGCCCGCCGGCGAACCCGAGCGAAACCAGCACCGCCTTCGGCTCGGCGTCGAGCATGGCTGCGGTGCGCGGTCCCGCAGCACGCCCGATCCCTACCACGGCGACCCGCCCAACGTTAGCCGGCCGGCGTCCGCGGCCGGGCCGGCCCGCTGCAGCGAGCCTTCCGCCGCGGCGGGAGAGGCCGCCGAGTTCCCGGCGCGTCGGTGCGACCACCAGCACGCCACCGCGAGCCGACCGGTGGGTGGTCAAGGCGTCGTGGCCGTCCGCCCCGGTGCCTCGGGGTCGCTGCCGCCTACCGGTCCGGGCGCACCGGTGTCCTGTCTGGGCGCGGCGGTGTCACGCCCGGTGAACAGCACGTCGCGGATGTCGCGGTAGGCGATGGCTACCTCGCGGCCGGTCCCGGTCTCGAAGAGCTGCGCGCACCGATCCTCCCCCCGGTCGTTGCGGTTGAACAGGTACCCGACGACCTCGACGCCAGCCGCGGTGCGCACGGTGACGTCGCCGCGGTAGTGGAACGCCCGCTCCACCAGAGCCGCGATCTCGTCGCCGCCGTCGCCGGCGCCGCCGTCGGACGCGCTCATGGCCTCTAGAGCCGGCCGGTTACGGTTGCGACCGCGCTGTCGCGCAGTCCCCGCCAGGAGCTGAAGGTGGCGTGCACGGCCGAGGGCTCGTAGCCGCAGTGCACCATGCAGTCCTGGCAGCTGGGGTTGCCGCTGCTGCGCCCGTACTGCTCCCACTGGGTGTCGTCCATGAGCTCGGAGAACGTCGCGGCGTAGCCGTCCTGGAGCAGGTAGCAGGGCCGCTGCCACCCGAAGATCGTGTACAGCGGGTTGCCCCACGGTGTGCACTCGTAATCCCGCTTGCCCATCAGGAACTGCAGGAACAGCGGCGACTGGTTGAACCGCCAGCGCTTGGGCTTGCCCTCCATGATGGCCGAGAACAGCTCGACCGTCTTCTCACGCTCCAGGAACGAGTCCTGGTCGGGGGCGGCGTCGTAGCTGTAGCCGGGCGACACCATCATGCCCTCCACTCCGAGATCCATCATGGCGTCGAAGAAGTCGCGCACCCGCATGGGCTCGGCCGTGTTGAACAGCGTGGTGTTGGTGGTCACCCGGAAGCCGCGCCGCAGCGCCTCACCGATGGCGTCCACCGCGATGTCGTACACACCGTCGCGGCACACCGACAGGTCGTGCTCGGCCCGCAGGCCGTCCATGTGGACGCTGAAGCTGAGCCGCTTGGAGGGCTCGAACACGCCCTCCTCGAGCTTCTGCTTCAGGCGGATCGCGTTGGTGCACAAATAGACGTACTTGTTGCGGCTCGTCAGCTCGTGCACCAACTCGCCGATGTGGGGGTACAGCAGCGGCTCACCGCCGGGGATGCTCACCACCGGCGCCCCGCACTCCTCGACCGCGGCCAGGCACTGCTCGACGGTGAGGGCCCGTCTCAGCACATGGGGCGGGTACTGGATCTTGCCGCACCCGGCGCAGGCCAGGTTGCAGCGCAGCACCGGCTCGAGCATCAGCACCAGCGGGTAGCGCTCCCGGCCCCTCAACCGCTGTTTGAGCACATACGACGCCACCGTCCACGCCTGTGCTGCGGGAAGCCCCATACGCGCCGAGTCCGTTCCTTCGATCACCTAGTCTTGCGCGCGCGACATTATAGAGAGTTCGACCCACTACACACGTCAGAAGCGCCTCCATCGGCGAGGACACCGAGGAGGACCTCTGTCGACGCACGTTGTGGTAGCCGCCCAACGCACGGGACCGATGGCGACTCGAGCCGGGCTCATTCCCGCGACGTGTCCAGGGAGCTGTCGAGCCAATGGAGTGGGGTGGCCATCGCCCAGTGTCCCGGGTTGGTTGTGATCGCTTGGGACCAGCGGTCCGCCAGTTGCTGCAGAACGGCCTGTTCGCCCTGTCTGCCCGACTCAGCCCGTGGAGGGTCGATGGGGGCGTCCATCGCGGCCTGCCAGCGGCGCGGGCCCAGCGGCAGCACCGTGAACGAGATGATCGGGGAGCCTGCCAGCCGGGCCAGCGCGGCTACTCCTGCGGCCATCTGGACCTCGCTGTCCAAGAAGCGAACCCGGTGGGTGTGCCCGGCAAGCTCGCTGTTGTCGCCCAGCAGCAGCACCGCCTCGCCGGCCTGAAGCCGCCTCACGCTGCGCAACGCCGCGACCTGGCGATACATGATCCTCAACCCGACCGAGGCCCTCACGTGCTCGATGGCCCACGCGATCCAGTTGTCGGCCACGATCACATTGGTCGGCACCGGCACCCTGGCGCCGGGGATCGCGGTGGCCACCTCCCATCCTCCGAGGTGGGTTCCGGCTAGTATCAGGCCTCGGCCCTGGTTGACCGCCTCCTGCACGTGGTGCCAGTCCTTGTAGACGACGGTGTCGAGGAACTCCTGGGGCCGGCCGATGGCCCACAGCAGGTCGGCGGCGGCATGGGACTCGTTGACCATTACCTCGCGCACCAGCCGACCGACCTCGCGATCGTCGGGCGGCTGCGACACCGCATGGCACAGGTTGAACGCCAACTGCCTGCGCCTGTTGGGTCTCAGCGCCCACTGGATGTTGCCTGCGATCTCGGCCAGCGCGTGGGCCAGCCAGCCAGGAAGGCGTGAGCCGACCCAGGCCGCGCCGTCGATCACCCGGGCAAGACCGACCGCGGCCAGTCTCAGGATCCGGGTGCGTGGGGGCGCCGAGAACGGCCCTGCGAGCCCAATGCCCTCATCGCACTCCGAGCAGCGCACCCCACGACTCTAGGCTCGGACGTGGCCCTCGAGGTCGGCCCTTCAGGTCGGGCATACCTACCACGACAGCACAGACAGACAGACAGCAGTCCCATCGATCGCCGCGACGGCGCGGCTCAAGCACCGACGGCTGGAAGCTACCCTTACACAGCTTGGGGATCTTTGGCTCCAAGTCCCCGCTTTGGGTGGTGTCCTCCCCGTCGAGTAAGTGATCCTCTTGTGCCAAGGATCACGCCGGTGGCCCTTCACCGCCAGCAGGAGGCCATCGGGTTCGGACGCCACTGCCGTCAGTTCGGCGATCACTCTCACTCAGCGACGCCCCCGCCGCTTGCGTTCGCAGCCGGGTGGTGATCTGGAGCCTCGAACAGCCGAACAGAGAACCAGACGTCGAGCGGGCCGCTAAAGCCGAGGAGCGGCTTATGGAGATCCCCTGCGAATACCTCGGTCCCGACGGCCGGACCCTCGTCGACACCCCACGGGACCAGCGCCGAGACGGCATCGGAATCTGAGCGCCACGCCCGGATGGGTTCGCCCGGGTGACCAGCAGGGTCCGAGGGGGTGCGTTCCCCAGCGTTGCTGAGTGTCGTCTTGGGTGCGTTCGTGAGAGTTCCTGAGCGTTCGCGCTGGTGCGTTCCTGAGCGTTCGCGGCCTTGGGGCACTGTCTGTGGCCGTGGTCTTGTCCATCGGGAAGATCGGGGTCGCTCACGCCGACTACTACACCGGCCGGGCGTCTGGCCGCGAGGGCTACTACACCGACTCCGGCGAGAAACCGGGCCGATGGGCCTCCCGCGGGGCGATGAACGTCACCGAGGGCTCCCTCGTCACCTCGGCGGCGCTGCGGGCTGTGCTGGCCTGTTTGGATCCCGGCACCGGCGAGCAACTCGGCCGGAGATACAACCCCGCCGGCCGCTACACCGACGCGTTGGGGGTGAGACGCCGGCGCAAGGCCATGTCGGCCTATGACATGACCTACAGCGTGCCCAAGAGCGTCTCGGTGGCGTGGGCGGTCTCCGATGACGACACCCGCAAACAGATCGAGGCCGCCTTCGACGCCTCCACAGAGGCGGTGATTTCCTACCTGCAACGCTACGCGGTGGCGTCGCGGGCCGGCACCGGCGGCACCGAACGCGTCGAGGTCCCCGACGGAGCCACCGTGGCTCGCTTCGATCAGCTGGCCGCTGGCGGGTCCCCTCCGTCGTCTCACAACCTAGACCTCACCACTGACATGTGACCGATGCCCCCGGCGCCAGAGCCGGCTCTAGCGGCCGGCGCGGCCGGTGCTGCGGCGGGCTGCCTCTAGGCGCTCGGTGACCGCGTCGGCGCACTCCTGCACCCCGAGGCACGCCTCGGGGGGTTCGCCCACAACGCCCACATAGCCGGCGAGGCGCCGCCCACGAGACAGCGGGCCTACCTCGAAGCACCAAGCGTCAATCCGGCGGTACCAGATGCTGCGCCGGCCCAGCATCGATGCGGCCGCCAGCTGGGCGGCGCAGTCGGTGATGTCGAAGCCCTGTACCGCTCCGTGGCGCTGGCCGCGCTCCTGGGAGCCGTACCAGCGCAGAGCGGTCGCAGGGGTGACGGTGACCACCTCGTCGCCGAGACCCTCGATGCTGACCGGCACCACCGCGGTGCTGCGGTGGCGGTGCTGGGGGCCAGTCACCGGCAGCAGCGGGCCCGCTGGGGGCCATCATCGGGGCCGGCCAGTTCCACGCCGGCGACGATGATCGCCGCGGCGCTCACAGCCCGATCCCCATCGACCGCGACGACGGGTGCCGCCGCCGGGACTCGATCTCTAGCTGGGCCGCCTCGGGGGTCCTCGCCCACACCTCATGGCTGTCCACTCGCAGCCGCTGCCAGCCCGTCTCGGCCAGCGCCGTCTCCTCAGCGGCGGTGACAGGCTCAAGCGTCATCGCCACCTGCGCCACCCGCTCAGGGTCCCAAGCCACCGCCAGGTCCTCGCCGGCGTCGGGCGCAGCCGGGTCGAACCGGTTCGCCCAGGCCGCCATCCAGCCCTCAGGGGCGATCACCGACGGCGGGAGCTCCGGCCCCGCCGGGTCCTGCACGAGCACCGACCCCTCCAGCTCCTCAGTGTCGCAGACCGCCCAGTCGGCGGTCCCAGAGCCGTTGTGGAGGTGGCCTCGGCTTCCGTTGGTGCCCATCAGGGGTGCTCCTCTCCGCTGGGCTGCGGTATCGACCCTCACCGTGCACCAGCACCCCGAACGCCCACGAACGCACCAGGAACGCTCATGAACGCTCACGAACGCAGCCAGCAGACGAGCCCGTCCGCAGCGAGGTCGCAGACCACGAAGAGGCCTTCAGCAGCCCCTGTGCGGCCCGTCAGACGATGCTCAGCCCGTTGCGGCTGTCACCCACGGCGCTGAGGGCACGACGGCCCGGCACAGCCGTTCGGGCCGGGCAGCCGGGGTCGTGGCCGGCGCCCTCGACGCCACAAACCGCGCAGCCAGCGCGCAACGAACTGCCGTTGGACGACACCGCAGCGGTGGCCGAAGGGAGGTCGCCGTCGATCTGTCGGGTCCACTCGCGCATCTGGTGGACCGCGGCGGGGCTGTCGGGGCGCGAGGCGTGCAGCGCCGCCCACAGACGCCGCCGATCGGTGCTGTCGCACAACACAGCCGAGGCCTGGAGCTCCGCCAAAGCGTGGGGGAAGATCCGCTCCCCGGGCCTGGAGGCGAGCCCGAACAGCCCGGCGTCGATGACCTCGGCCACCGCCGGGTCGCGTCGCAGCACCCGCAGCTGGGTGCCCGCCGGCCACCAGGTAGCGAAGTGGGCCACACCGAAGGCCCTGGAGGAGTCATCCACCACGACGATCTCGTCAGGGTGCGCGCCGCTGGCGGCCACGTGGTCCCGCGCCGCCGACGCCGCCGGGTAGGTGCTCGCCGTGACGAGCACCGTCCTCGCAGCAGGCTGGTGGCGGCCCAGTGCCCCCATGGCAGCCGGGCTGGCCGTGGCGGCGTCGACGATTACGGCGTTCACGCCGGCCGGTTGCGGGTCCGCGGCCAGCACTCCGGGCAAAGCCATCGGATCGAAGCTGGCGCCGGGCCAGCACACCACATCAAGGCCAAGATGAACGCCGACGTGATGGGTGGCCCCCGGCTCGGAGATGTCGCTGTAGGGCGGCTCGCCCAGCACGTCGAAGGCGCGTGAGTCGAAGTCGACCAGGACGGTGTGGCCCCCGTCGTGGCTGGCCTGGGTCAACATGGCCATCGCCGCAGCCACGGTGGTGGTGCCCACGCCGCCAGAAGCGCCGTACACCACCACAGTGGGAACCGGGCCGTTCGATCTGGTCGCCATGGCCCCGCAAGCTACGAAGGCCCCCGGAACGCCCACGAACGCGCAGGCACTCCAACGAACGCACCACGCCGCTGACGGCCCTGTCGAACGGCTCGACAGGGCCCATCACGGCCACGCGTAGGTCTACCCGGCGCAGGCATAAGCTGAGACCGATGATCGAGGCTGGTGAGGACTGCGCCCGAGCGCAAACCACCCGTTAGTCGATGACAGTAGACCCCGACACCGAGCGCCGCGAACCGACCCGCATTCACCTTCTATGGAGCGGTCCGCACACCTTCGGTGATGTCTTGGAGATGGATGGCGGCACGGACTTCGGGATCTATCAGGTCTACGGCCCGCATCCAGCCAGCGGGACCGAGTCGCTGCTCTACATCGGCAAGGCAAACGATCAGACCTTCGCCGCGAGGTTCACGAACCGCGATCACCGGTGGTGGAACCCCGACTCCGATGACGGTGTGTGGGAAGACAACACCGCGCTGCTGCGGTTCTTCACGGGACGCGTTCACCCGACGCAAGATGACCAGGACCGGGGCGGCATCGATAACGAGCTGTGGGGAACGTCCATCGACAAGGCCGAGAAGCTGCTGATCTGTGCACACACCCCCCACTGGAACCAACAGGGCATCTCCGGCATCAAGGAAGAGCAGACCGATGTCTACGACAACTGCCACGTCCTGAACTGGGGGAACTTCGCATCGCTGCTGCCGGAGGTCTCCGGCGTCCGCCATGCTCACACGGAGTTCGAGCGCATTTGCGACGATCCGCTCGAAGAGACATAGGAGTTGGCCGGCCGGGTCCCAGCTGGGAACAGCGGCGGCGGAGTTGTAACAGCCGAACAGACTGGCAAGCCGCAAAGAAGCCCTGTCGCATCGGCCACTTCAAGCACCGAGCCGCCCGACAAGAACACTGGTGCTGTAGCCCGCCGCAGACGCTCGGCCCGGCCCGCGGTCACCTGGCGCGGCGGGCATGTGCTCTGCGAGGGGTGCTGGTGGATTGCTGAGGCTGCGTTCGTTGTTGGGAGTGCGGTTCTTGGTCCAATGCCGGGCCGGGATGCTGGTGTCGGTGTCTGTTGCGGCTGGGTCGTTGACCGGGTGTGGGGCGTCAGCGTGCGTTCGTGGGGTCGTTTGGTCACCACACGTTTGCACTTGCAGTGCCGCCATCGAACACCTAGGCCGTTCGACGGTTTGAACAGCCCGGGTGTTCGAGTATCGAACGACGCCTCCGGGGTCCGAGGAACGCATGCGAACGCTGAGGAACGCGGTTGCGGTGACGGTGTATGTCGGTGTTTTTGATCTGGGGGTTGGTTGGGCTGGCGGGTGGCTTGCCCGGCGACGGCGTTTGCGTCTAGAATGGTGTTGGAACGACAGGAGGTGTGGTGGTGGTTGAGGCGGCTGTGGCTGGGGTGCCGGTGGGTGCTGGGGGTCGGTCTGATGTGGGTCTGCGTGAAGTGCCTGTGGGGTTGGGGTCGGTGGTGGAGGCGATGGCGGCGAGTGGTTTGAGGGTTGTGACTGTGGGGGATTTGGCGGTGTGGTGCGGCGGTGAGGTTGCGGCTCGTCGTGCGGTGCGGGTGTTGCGTGAGGGTGGCTGGTTGGTTCCGATGCGTGCTCGGGGGGTGTGGCGTTGTGGTGTGTGGGAGTTTCATGTGACGGCGGCTTTTGATGAGTTGTTGGGGCGGTTGCGTACTCATCCGCGGACGCCGGCGGTGGTTGCGGGGCGTTCTGTGTTGGAGGTGTGCGGCTGGCTCAAGAGGCCGACGGAGCCGACGATCGCGATGCCGGCTGGGGTGTTGGTGCCGCGGTGTTTGGGTGGGTTCAATCTGTTGCGCTGGCAGGCGCGGGCGCCGTTGGGGAGCGTGGAGGGTCTGCCGGTGTGGTCGCCGGCGACGTTGGTGGCCTTTATGGCGGCTCGGCCTTCGAGGTTCGGTTTCGAAGATGTCGGCGAGTGGCTTGACGCGGTGTGCGGCGCCGCTGCGGTCGAGGAGTTGGTGTGCGAGTTGGGGGGGCGGACGCGGTCGGTGTGGATGAAGGCGGCGTTCATCATGTGGCGCGGCGAACAGCCTGAGGCTGCGGCCGAGTTGTCGGCGTTGGCGCCTGGGGGTGCTCGCGGCCCGTACAAGTTCGGTGTCCCCCGCCGCCGCTGGGGCGGGCGCACCTACGGGGATTTCGATGTGGTCGACTACATCTTCGAGCGCTACTGGGAGCCCCCCGGCAGCCATTTCGTGTGCTGGGATGGGGAGCCCTCCAGCGCGGCCTCGTCGTCGTTGTAGCGATGGCGCTGTAGCGGGGGGTTGTAGCGATGGGGTTGACGCCCCGGGTGATCGCGGGTCTGCATCCGCGGTTGAGCGCCCAGCGGCTGGGCGATGTCGCCCGTGACGCCGCGTTGGACCTGTATCTGATGGCGCTGGCCGAAAACGACGCCTTCGCCCGTGGCGGTCTCGTGTTCAAGGGCGGCACCGCGGTGCGCAAGTTCCACTGCGACCCGCAGCGCTACCGGCGCATCTCCTATGACCTGGACTTCGCGCTCACCGCAGCCCCCGACCGCGACAGACTGACCCGGATCATGTCAATCCGCGACCGCGGCCGCGGCCTCAACAGCACGCTGGCGCTGGGGCGCCACAGCCGCGTCCGTATCGACGTTCCGTTCATAGCCGAGCCGCTCAGCGTTGCCTGCGACTTCGCGCCAAGCGTTCCGATACAGCAGCCCGTGACGGCCAGGCTGCTGCCCCGGCCGATACATGACCACTACCGCAGCGATGTCACCTGTGCGGTGCCGGTGATGACCCCCGACGAGGTTGCCTCAGAGAAACTCGCCCGCTGGCAGCGCCGCCCAACCGTGCGCGACCTCTATGACCTCACCAGTCTGCGGCCCGTCATCGAAGACCCCGCGGCGGTGTGTGAGATGTATGTGATCAAGAGCCACCAGGACTTCCACAACCCCACCAAGGGGCCCTCCACCGCCTCACCTGCCCCAGTGGAGCTCGAAGGCCTCATCGACGGCCCCGACATCGGCGACCTCAACCCCAACGAACTGCAATTCGATGTCCCCACCACCCGCCACGACAAACAACAACTCATCTCAGACATGCTCACCGCACTGCCGGAGCGGTACGGCTTCTGCATCGAGTTGATGAACGCCGACATGAACCGATGGGCATCAGACACCACCGGCGCCTACACCCACCAAATCCAAAACGCCATAGCCGCCCTCAGACAAGCCAGCACCACCCACCACCAACACCACACCCACAACCGAGACGACCGCGATCACCGAGACGACGACCGAGACATCCACGACCACCGAGACGACGACCTCGACATCCATCCCTTCGACCGCGACGACATCGAACACGACGACCCCTACGCCATATACCCGCCCGACTACCACACCTCGCGCTGGCCGCGACGAGACACCCGCTACGGCGGCGGCATCGGGCTCTAAGCCCGACCCAGACAAGGTTGGCGGCCAGCGGGCCGGGTGGTGGCGTTTCAGAGCAGTGTTGACGCGAGGATGTTCGGTCAGCCGCTGCGAATCGGACACGACGCGGCTAGGTTGCGGGGTCGTGATGGTTTGGGCGAGGAGGCGCAGGCCTACACGGACGCGCGAGCTGGTCCTGGGTACGCCCGAGAGCCTTGTGAGGGAGAGCCGTGCCGCGAACCGGCCCGAAACGGGCCGATGAGTGCGCGGTCCGCATAACAACACGACCGACAACAACACGACAGTTGCTGGGCGGCGTAGGACGAGTCAGGCCCAGTTGCGGACAGCAGTTGCGGAGACCCTGCCCGGCTGGGCGGCCACGGCCCGCCCGCGCACCACAGGTGACACCGCCGACCCCGCCCGGCGCGGGCGCGGCGTGGATCTTCACCGTCACACCGAGCGGATCGAGTCCGCCGACCCCGCCCGGCGCGGGCGCGGCGGCCGGCTCCGGCTTTGGCGGCCAGCGAGGACGACTGGGGTGCGGCTGCTGTGGCTCAGGTTTCGTCGATGATGTCGCTTCAGCTGTGGCGCAACACCGCACGCTTGTCTGTTGCGTCTGCTCAGATTTCGCAGGCCGCTACCGGGGAGGCCTCTGCCGCGTATGGCCCTGCCGGCTAGCGGGCTCGAAGCGCCGGCCAGACCGCGCGGTGACCGGCCCGGGAACCACAGTGGAGCCAGGATCGTCTCATTGTTGACTTCTAGGCGCGTCGCCGGGCGCGCCGCGACGAAAGGCCACGCCGCACCGCCGGTTCGGTGGCGGTGGCCGAGGGCTGGGGACGGGAGCTGTTCATCAACGGCGACGGCCTGCTGCTGATCACCCGCTCCCAGAGCGATGCCGCCGACGGCTCCGAGACCGTGCTCCAGCGCATCGATGTGAGCGGCGGTACGCCCCGGATCGTCGAGACGCTGAACGTGCAGGGCAGCTACATCAGCGCCCGCAGCGTCGGCGGCACGGCCCGCGTGATCATGCGCTACGACCCCCAGTGGAACTTCCCGTTCGTGTTCCCCCAGAACGACTCCGCCACCGACGTCGCCGAGACGGCCAACCGGGCCGCGGTGCTCAGCTCCACAAGAACACCCGCAAAATATGCCCTCTGAACTGGCTAAACGATTTTTCTATGTCTGACAGTTACTACTTGAGACATTGCATCAGGTGTCGAGTGCATCAGGTGTCGAGTGAGGCGACAGGCGACAGGCGACAGGCGGCGGTCAGCCAGTTGGTACCGGCGGCGTGACATGGGACCGGCCGGTGCGACCGGTCGGGTCGTCCAAGCGGTGGCTGGCTTCTTCCATTGCAGATGAGGCCGTCCTGTGGGGCTCGCTAGTGTTGGGGCTATGTCGTCGCTCCGTCGCTTGCGGGCAGTCGGTGGGCGGCTGAGCAGTCATGGCGCTGCGCGACAGGCTGCTTGCGGTGTCGTCGTGGTGGTCAGCCTCTTGGTGTTGCCGCAGCCTTATGTGTTCCCAGTGCTGCTGGCCGTGATGTTTGTGGCGGGCTGGTTGTCGCCAGACCATCCAGTAGCTGCGGCCACCGCTGTGGCCGCTGTCTTCTTGTTGCCGTGCTCGGTTATTCTGGCTCTCATCGGGGCATCCTGGTTCCCCAGCGGCTGGGAGGCCTTCTACCCTGTGCGGTTCGGCTACCCCATCAGGTTCGAGCCATTTCCGGCGACGTGGACGATGGTGGGAGACTTGGTCGTGGGGATCCTTTACACTTGGGGCTGGGCAGTCGGCGCGTCCTACATGGGGGCAGGCATAGCACTGCGCCTTCGCAATCGGGCAGCGGTCGCCTAGCGAGTCACGGCGACCGAGTCAGCTCCCTATGGTGCTCCCTGCTGGCCGCGCTATGGCTCGGGCCGTTCACAAGAACGGCCATGCTCGTCAACGTCGGCATAATCCGATGACCGTCTGTCGGCGATCGCCTACAGGCCGTGTTGATCGCTGTAGTTGCGATCGCTGTCGTCGCGGCGCCATGCAGCGAAGATGAGGGCACCGGCGCCGCTCGGTCGGCGGGTTGGGTGAGGGCTCTTGGGTGTGGTCGTAGGGGAGGCGGGCGACGCTGTCCAGGCCGTTCGCTCAACACCATCACCGGTGATGTGGCTTTTCTTCCGGTTGCCGATCATCGGGCGGCGCGCATCGCGGTGGACAACGACGGCCCGATCCATAGCTTGGGGCGGATATTGAGAGATGTGCGATCGGGTGTACCTGGCGCGCAACCAGCTGGCCCACGCCTACGAGATAATCACCCCGGCCTACGTGTGGGAGACGATGAAGACCGCGGTGCCCGAGCTGGCTGGGCTGAGCCGCGAGTTCCCGCTGGCGATGTCCCAAGGGAGGCTTCTGGGTGGCGTGCGGAACCACGGGGCACGCCCGTCCGCCGGGCGCCGTTTGTGCGGGGCCACGACGGCGGCTGGCGGAGTGTGCTCCCAGTACGCCCCGCGGCTCAAGAGGAGATGCGCCGCCGGCCACCGGAGGTAGCCGCGGCGCCTACCCGACATCTCGGGTGGGGTGGCGCTGGTGCGCGCTGCGACCCTATGACACCCTCCAGGCCTTCGGACGCCTCATGGCCGCCGACGCCCGGACCGGATGGCTCATGGCCACCGGATCTGAGCACTCGGGTGGGAGTGCCCCACCTCCACGCCGGGGCCTACACCGCCTCGAAGCACGCTGTGCTCGCCATCTGCGACGTGCTGCGGGGCGAGCTGCTCGACGGTGAAGTGTGACAGCACCCGAGCTGGGCGGGATCGGCTTGAGGGTTGGGTTCAGGTGCCGTGATCGATCCGCCACAAGGCGCCGGCGGTTCCGATGATGGTGTCAGAGAGGTTGCGGCAGGTGAGGGCGCGGGTCGCTGCGAAGGCCTCAGGGTCGACTCTTCGGGCGAGTTGTGTCGCCGCGGTGATCGCCTCTTTGACGGTGTCGCCGGTGGTTACCGCATCCAGGAAGCCCGCTTCGATGGCGTGCTGGGGCGAATAGGTCTGCGCGGTGTTGCAAGCCAACGTCAGGTGCCGCGGCGACAACCGGCCCCGAGCCAGCGCCAGGGCCAGAGGGGGAAGCTCCGAGCCCACATCCACATAGTTGAGGCAGATCCTGTGTTCGCCGGCCGTGCCGACGCGATAGTCCGACGCCAACAGCGACACGGCGCCCGCGCCGAGCGCGGTGCCGGTGCAAGCGATGACCGTGGGGCGGGGGAACTCCACCGTCCGCAGAAGCAGCTCGGTGGCGCCATGCATCAGTTCGCTCTCAGCCCCACCGCCGGCGCTGAAGACCTGTTGATCGAGCCCCGCTGAGAACCATCCCGGCCGGCCCGCGATGACCAGCGCCTGAGCCTCGTCGCGCGCGGCGCGCAGAGCGCGCAGCATCTCATCGACGACCTCGATGGTGAGGATGTTGGTGTGTCCGTCGTCGACTGTCACCACCACAACGGGCCCGTGCGCGCTCGTGACAACCGACATCGTCGCAGCCTACCGCCGCGCCGGCGCCGGCCTGCTCGAATGAGCGCTAAGGTCTTCGGTGATCGGGCCCTCGGACGTGCGTGCCCGGTGTTTTGGAGGTGTTGGGACATGGCGATGCGAGGGTCGATGAGCTTCGAAGCCCCTGGCTGGGCTGCCGACGCCCGGCGCAGGACCGGGCGCCGTGGTGGGCGTGGTTTGGTTGGGGCGGTGTGGTGTGTTGTGGTTGCGGCGGCTGTTGTGGGGTTGGTGCTGGTGGGGCCGGCGTCGCCGGGGGCGCGCAGGAGGTTCTGCCTGATGTGCCGGAGGTGCAATTCACTCTGATTACTCCTGGTCGCACGGGTGTCGAGGGCGGTTTTGGGTGCTTCAGGTTGATCGTGGGGCCGTCCGAGGCTCCGCCGACGCGGGAGTCTCGGCTGGTGGTGCATATCACCGTCACCCAGACCGGCGATTACATCCAGGCCATCGACGTCGAGGACACCACAAGCAGGCCTAGCGGGGGCTTCACCAAGGGGACGAAAGTGACCCACCACACCGTGCGGGTCCATCGTGTCGGCGACGATGTCGGCAGGCTCTGCGTGTACACCGACGACGACCGCATCGACGAGCCTGATGGTGTCATCTCCGCCACTCTCGTCGCTGACAGCGGTTACACGATCGGCGCGCGGTCGACGGTGTCTTTCGGGGTCCGCGACAATGATCCCCCGGCCAGGCCCAGGGTCACTGTCGTGGCGGGCGGTGACGTGACTGAGGGCGGCACGGCGTCGTTCACGGTGACGCCACACCGCCGCCGTCGTGGGGCGCGCGGGCGGTGGAGGTGGCGGTGACTCAGAGCGGCGATTTCGCGTCGGTGGACACTCGTATCGTGGTCATCGACGATTCTGGGTCGGCTACTGTGCATGTCGCGACTGTCGATGACGGCGTCAACGAGGCTGACGGGTCGGTCACCGCGACGGTGAAGCCGGGCGGGGGCTACACCGTGGGCGGCCACAGGGTCGGCGACTACATCGTCGGTGATCCTTCGTCGGCGACTGTGGGGGTGGCCGACGACGACGCTGCGACGCCGGCGAATCCCGACGTCACGATAGCTGCGGGAGCCGATGTCACTGAGGGCACGGCGGCGTCGTTCACGGTGACGGCCGCGCCTGCGCCTGAGGCGGCGCTGGCGGTGACGGTGACGGTCGCCCAGAGCGGCGAATACACTGCCGGCGCCGGTTCGCGCACGGTGACGGTGCCCGCCACCGGCAGCGTGACGTTCACCGTGGCCACTACAGACGACGAGGTGGACGAGGCTGACGGGTCGGTCACCGCGACGGTCGCCGCGGGCGACGGCTACACCGTCGGCGACGCGTCGTCGGCCACGGTGGCGGTCGCCGACGACGACGTCCCGCCCCCGACCCCGGAGGTCACGATATCTGCGGGCGCCGATGTCACTGAGGGCGCCGCGGCGTCGTTCACGGTGACGGCCGCGCCTGCGCCTGAGGCGGCGCTGGCGGTGACGGTGACGGTCGCCCAGAGCGGCGACTACACTGCCGGCGCCGGGTCGCGCACGGTGACGGTGCCCACCACCGGCAGCGTGACGTTCACGGTGGCCACTACAGACGACGATGTGGACGAGGCTGACGGGTCGGTCACCGCGACGGTCAACACCGGCGACGGCTACACCGTCGGCGATCCTGGGTCGGCGACGGTGGCTGTTGCCGACGATGACGATCCGCCGGTGCCGGTGACGGTCACGCTGGCGTCGGCGGCGGCGTCGGTGTCTGAGGACGACGGCGAGACCACCTTCACGATCACTCTCAGCCGCGCGCTGGGGGCGGGCGAGCAGGTGACGGTGCCGTTCACGGTGTCGGGGGGCGACCCGCACACGCACTGGAACATAGAGTTCCGCAGCGCCGACAACGGCGCGGGGGTGGTCCGCACCGCCTGGGGGTCCAACTCGGCGGTGCGGTTCAGCTCGGGCGGCCGGGTGGCCACTTTGACCTTCATCGGACGCGCCGAGCCCGCCACCGCGGACCGGCCCATCACGGTGGCTTTCGGCACCGGCGCTCGGGCCCCGTCCGCGGTGGGGGTGCCCGGCGGGATAGAGCTCGGCGCGGGCACGTTCACCATCGACGTGACCAACAACGACCCGACCCCGGCCAACCCCGAGGTCACCATCACCGCCGGAGCCGGCGTCACCGAGGGCACGGCCGCCAGCTTCACGCTCACCGCCGCACCGAAGCCCTCAGCCCCCAAGTCGGTCACCGTGGCCATCACCCAGAGCGGCAGCTACACCACCGCCACCGGATCGCGCACCGTGACGGTGCCCACCACCGGCAGCGTGACGTTCACGGTGGCCACCACAGACGACAGCACCCACGAACCCGACGGCTCGATCACCGCGACGGTCGACACCGGCAGCGGCTACAGCGTCGGCGCCGCCGCGTCGGCCACCGTCGAAGTCGCCGACAACGACGCGGTGGTCCCGGAGATAACCGTCACCGCCGGCGGCGACGTCACCGAGGGCGACAGGACCAGCTTCACGCTCACCGCCGCACCCGCGCCGAACGTGCCTGTGACGGTGAGCGTCACCTTCACCGAGACCGGGGACTTCACATACTACGACGACTCCAAATCCCTCACCGTGAGAGTGAGCGCGGCGACCACGGTTGTGAGAGGCGACACCATCGACGACAGGATCGACGAGCCCCACGGCACGGTCACGCTCACCGTCGACGCCGGCGACGGCTACACCGTCGGCGCCGCGGCGTCGGCCACCGTGGCCGTCGCCGACAACGACGACCCGCCGCCGGAGGGGACTCCGGTGATCAACGTCGCCTCCGCAGGCGACATCACCGAGGGCCGATACGCCTACTTCACCATCACCGCCACCCCGGTCCCGGACTACCCACTTGCGCTGAACTACGTTTGGAGCGAGACCGGCGACATGGTCGGCTTCGAGGGCTCCGACCCCTTCAAGGGCCCCCTCTTTACCAAGGTGGGCATTGGCACCATCAACGACGACGTCGACGAGGCAGACGGGACGGTCACCCTCACCTTGAAGCCCGGCTCGGGCTACATCGTCGGCCCGTCGGCGACCGCCACGGTGGCCGTCGCCGACAACGACGACGCCGACACCGTCGGAGTGGTGCTCGGCGTCTCCGCGGCCGCGGCGTCGATCGCCGAGAACAACGGGGTCACCGATGTGACGCTCACTTTGAACCGCGCCCTCGAGGCAGGCGAGTCGGTCACCGTGCCGCTGATAGTGACCGGCGGCGAGGTCGACACCCACTGGAACCTCGAAGTGCCCCGCCAGAGCGGTGTGACCCTCACCGACCCCGGCGCCAAGATCCACCTCAGCAAGAGTGAGACCGGCTTCAAGTACGAGGTCCGCCTCAGCTCCGGCGCGACCGCCGGGAAGCTCAAACTTTATGCTCGGCCCAACACCGACAACGAGGACCGCACCATCACCGTCGCCATCTCGATGAGACGCCCCTGGTTCCAGCCTTATGAATCCGGCATCGACGGAGGGTTGACACTCGGCGCCACCTCGGTGGAGGTCGACATCATCAACGACGACGCGCCCCCACCGACACCCTCGGTCACCATCACCGCGGGGCCCGGCGTCACCGAGGGCGGCGCCGCCACCTTCACCCTCACCGCCAAACCCGCGCCGCTGCAGCCGATGACAGTCAAGGTCTCCGTCACCCAGAACGGCGCCTACGCCACCTCCACCGGCGCCCGCACCGTCACCATCACCAGCACCGGCACCGCCACCGTCACCGTCGCCACCACCGACGACATCACAGACGAACCCGACGGATCGATCACCGCCACCGTCGTCTCGCTGTCGGACTCCGACTACGAGATCGGCACACCGTCGGCCGCGGTCGTCGCCGTCGCCGACAACGACGTCGCCGACCCGACCAAGCCCGTGACGCTGGCTGTGTCCGACGCGGCCGCCGCCGAGGGCGACGACCTCGTATTCACCGTCAGCCTCAACCGGCCCTCCACCGAGACCGTCACCGTCTACTACGTCACAGCCGACTGGACCGCCGACACCACAGACTACACATTCACCAACGACCTCATCGAGATCGAGCCCGGCCAGACCCAAACAACCATACGCATCCCCACCCGCACCGACAACAAACAAGAAGGCACCGAGAAGATGGTGCTCGAACTCGTGCACATCGAAGGCGCCCAACCCCACAACAACTCGGGCACAGGCCACATCACAGACAACTGAAAACGGGCACGGACAGGCAGTGAGCGTCCCCGCCGGCGGACGCCGGGTAGTCGGCGCGGGCCGACAGCTGAAAACGGGCACGGACAGGCAGTGAGCGTCCCCGCCGGCGGACGCCGGGTAGT
>VXWX01000010.1:6489-21813 GCA_009835735.1 Acidimicrobiaceae bacterium | reverse complement strand
CTGAAAACGGGCACGGACAGGCAGTGAGCGTCCCCGCCGGCGGACGCCGGGTAGTCGGCGCGGGCCGACAGCCAGCCCCAAACCGCCGGCGGCGCTGGACGTGAGCGTGACCGTGGGTGCCTCGGGCGACTACGGGGTCACGACGGGTACGCGCACGGTGAGGATCCCCACCACCGGCAGCGCCACGCTGAGCGTGGCCACCACCGGTGACTCTACAGACGAGCCCGACGGCTCGGTGACGGCGACGCTGGTCGATGGCTCGGATTACGACCTCGGCGCGACGAAGACGGCGACGGTGGCGGTCAATGACGACGACCTGCCGCCGGTGCCGGTGGTGAGCATCAGCCGGGTCGGCGCCGGCGCGGTCACCGAGGGCGGCTCGGCCAGCTTCCGGATCGCGGTGACGCCGGCCCCGGCCAGTCCGATCACGGTAAAGGTGTCGATCGGCGCGAACACGTTCGGCGCGGGCGGTCCGTCGTCGGTGACGCTGAGCGGCGCGTCCCGGACCTTCAGCGTCTCGACCGTCAACGACCAGGCGGATGAGCCGGATGGTTCGGTCACGGTCAGTCTCGTCTCGGGCGGCGGCTACACGGTCGGCTCGCCGGGTTCGGTCTCGTTCGCGGTCCTAGACGACGACGATCCGCCGGTCGTGACGCCGGTGGTCAGCATCACGGCTGGTTCGGGCGTGACCGAGGGTGATTCGGCTACGTTCACGCTGAGCGCGATGCCCTCGCCGACCAGTTCGCTTGCGGTGCGGGTGACGGTCAGCGCCTCGGGCGACTACGGCGCCGCGACGGGTACGCGCACGGTGACGATCCCGACTTCGGGCAGCGCCACATTGAGCGTGGCCACCACCGGCGACTCTACAGACGAGCCCGACGGCTCGGTGACGGCGACGCTGGTGGCCGGCGCGGTCTACGACCTGAGCGCGGCCAAGGCGGCGACGGTGGCCGTGGCCGATGACGACGACCCGCCCCCCGGCAACAGCGCCACCCTGACGGTGTCTGTCGAGGGGGCGGAGACGGTGAGCCGGGGAGAGGTCCTCGAGTTCACGATCTTGTTGAGCGAGGCCGCTCAACAAGACGTCACCGTCTCCTACAGTCTGAGCAACAACAAGGGCATGATCGCCGGCCTGGACTACTGCGTCCCACCCGCCGGCGGGCGGCCTGACGCCGCCAGGTGCTGGGACCTCGGCCTCCCCTGGGACCATGACTACAAGGTGGGCCAGGTGACAATCGCCGAGGGCGAGGACTCCGCCACGCTGTCGGTCTGGATCCCTGCAGGCGCCCAGGTACCGGGCAAGGCCTGGATCTTCGTCAGGCTGACCGACGTGGAAGGAGCCAAGGAGATCAGCAGCGGCATCGCAGGGGGCGAAGTCTACGAATAGGTCCACAGGACTGTCATATGACACGAGCTTGAAAGGGGGCCGGCAGCACTGTTCGTTGCCGGCCCCCTTTTCTTCATGTACGGGTGTCGAGCCGGTCTGGGTCGGCGTTGGTTCAGCTGTTCCGCCCCATCGGTAGGTGGGGTAGTGGTGAAGGGGCGGTGCCACGTGCCACCTGGTGGACGCACCGGTGGCAAAGAGGGCGCTTCGTGGGTGTGGACAAGCTGCCGTGTCCCGAACGGCGTGTACGCTACGTGCAGGTGCAACTGCGAGCCTGTCAAGCCCGGCTACAGGGTGTGCGAAGCGGGAGATGGCACTGCTTCTGCGGATCGCAGGTGAGAGGGGGACCGGCGTTGATCGACCTCGAAGTCGCAGTGAGATACCTCGCCGAGCGTGCCAGCAAGCTGTGCACCCCCGCAGGCTGGATGCTGCTTGCCCTAGTGGTGATGCTCTTGTTGGGGGCGTTCGGGCGCACGCTCATGGCGGCCGCGTTCGGAGGTGTGTTCTGATGCAACATGCAACACCCAGAGACCGGTCCGCAGTTGAGCGGCGGGGGCCTAAACGGCGGCACTTGTGAGCGACAACGCCGCCGACGATGCTGAGGCCCGACGATGCTGAGGCCCGCTGTGTCGCCGCGGTTCGCGGCTTCCGGCCAGCCCGGGGGCGCTACTCCGCCATGACCGAGGCCGACCGGGCCGAGAAGCTGGCTAAACTTGAAGCCGACGACCGCGCCGAGAACCACAGGCCGGGTTCGCCCCGCCCCATGGCCCGCGGTAGTCGGGTCGTGGGTGGCCCCGATCCGGGCCGTGGTGCTGCACCTGGGCACTGCTTGAGGCCTACGCCAGCGCAGAACGTCCCCATGTTGGAGGTTCTGGCGGCCGCTGGCCAGGCGTCGTGGTTGCTGTGGCGACCAGATCCCCCGGTGCGGTAGATGACCCGCAAGATCTGGAACCTGTTGTTTCGTCGGGTTCGGTGGTCCGACGGATCTGTCGCGAGCTTCTGGTTCGATCGGCTGGCGCTGGCTCTGTTGGCGCTCTCTGTGGTGTTGGAGATTGTGGGTATGGCAATCGCGTGGGGCCTGTACGACTCGCCTGGCTTGGGCTTGGTGACGATACTGCCTGGGGGTCTCGCGGTGTTGGTTGGCGCCAAAATTCGGCTGCGTCTCGCAATCGATCGGGCCGAACGCGACGGGATCAGCGACCGCGACGTGGCTGTTCGGGCGATCTTCGAGCGGTTTGTCAACATCTCGAGATGGCACAACCGGTTCAACGAGTGGGGTGCGCTGCGTTGCGAAACGGCCGAGGAGAAGTTCCTGGCGCGCGCCGACGCCGCGGCCGCTGAAGGTGACGACCGGTCAGCTGTGAGGTACCGGGCTCGCGCGAGACGCGAGCGTCGCTACGCAGACTTCATCCGACGCCAGACTGACCGATAATCAAGCCTTCGATCAGGCCACCGACCGTGCCTCACACAACAACTGGTCGATCTTGATGACCACGCGTGGCCCAAACCGGTGGCTCTGCGCGGCGGCAGTCCCGCTGACCACGGCCAGCGCAACGGCAGCGACGACCGCAGTCCGCTGTTGCGGCTAATGGCGATGGTGAGGATGGATGCGGTGCGCAGTGATGTAGGCCAGCAGTTCCTCGTGGCGCTCGATGACGTGATCTGAGCGTTCGAGGTCCGGATGCCGCAGCAGCGGCTCATCGTCGCCGAACACCTCAGGCGACGGCAGGCCAGTGTCTTTGCGCACCACCCACGACGTGAGCGGATGCGGGGCACCCAGCAGGTCACCGACCTGTCGCCAGTGACAGCCCACAACCTTGCCGACGGCCTTGTAGGTGGCGCGCAGCCGATAGTGGTTCAGGCAGTCCAAGACTTCGCCGATCTTGACGCTACCTGCTTTCGGCAGTCTGATCGCAGACATGGCGACCGACTGTAGATGCTCCCAGCACAAAGGGGTGCGCCACTTGCGATCCGGCCAGCGCCGCCGCGAAACACCCCAACATCGGAAAGACAGTGACATACACCGTCGCCGCAGCAGCGTCCACGCCTGCGTTCGCCTGCGTTCCTGAGCGTTCGGGGACCCCAGACGACGCCGTTCGATACCCGACACCCCGGCTGTTCGATGATCGAACGGCCCCGATATTCGACGGCGGCACTGCAAGTGCAAACGTGTGGCGGCCAAACCACCGAAACCGGACCCGCGAACGCACCCTCCTCCGACACGAGCCCGAAGGGTTGCTGAAATCGTCGGCCTCGGCTGAGACGGGACCATGGGCGCGGGCATTGGCAATAGTCAGGAACGCACGGGAACGCAGCAGCCCCCGAACCAAGAGCCCGGTCCTCTTCAGGGGAGCTACTGAAAGATCGGGGCTAGCTATTCCGGACCAAGCCCGTCTGTCGCCACACGACTTCCCGATGCGGGCCGGCCGCCGTCAGCCTGCCGCGTATTTCAGGGGGCCGTCGCAGAGTTGATCGAACAGCGTCTCGGTGTAGCGCGCTCCGGAGACCTCCGGCAGCAGCGAGGCGCGGGTTCCCCAATTGAGGATGTGCGGGGCGTCGCCGGGGGGCGGGTTGCTCAGATGAGCAGGGGCAGGTTGTGAACCTTGTGGAACGCGGTGAGGAGATGGGGGGTCGGGGTCAGTCCTCGGCGAGTTTGCCGGTGCGTCGCCGGCCGGTGTTGACGATTCGGTCGGCAGTGTGCAGCAGGCAGCAGCGGAGCCGTTTGGGCTCTGAGCGGGCCAGGTCGCCGTCGAGGGCGAGGAGTTTGGTCCAGGCGAGCAGGTCGTGGGCGCACATGGTGATCTGCAGCCAGGCTGTGTTGACGGTGAGTGAGTGTGATGGGACGCAACAGAGGGCGGATCGGGGACTGCTCGGCCAGTTCGCCGAGACGTTCGTGTACCAGGAACTGCGGCGCCAAGCCGGCTGGCACGACAGCCCCACCCGGTTCTTCCACTACCGCGACAAAGACGGTGCCGAGGTCGACATCGTCATCGAGCACGGCGCCGGCCTCGTCGCCGGAGTCGAGGTCAAAGCCGGGGCCACGGTCACCAACGTCGACTTCCATGGCATCCGTAAGTTCGCCTCAGCCACCGCAGACCGCTTCGCCGCGGGCGTCGTGGTCTACGACGGCGAGATCACAGCAGGCTTCGGAAACCGGCTCCGAGCCGTTCCGATCCGCCGTCTCTGGGAGCCGTCATCGGGCAGTGGCCCGTAGGCAGTGCGCCGGTACGTGCAAGCTGAGACTGCCGACAAGCTGCTGACGATGGCTCTGCCGGTCCAACACGGGTGACCGGGCCGGCCAGGCGGAGATCAGATCAGCCACGTGTGCTCCACTTCGCGTCCGCTCTCACCGCCTTGACCACTGGACCGGCCTTGGCTTCGCCCAGTTGGCCGGCGTAGGGGGCTGGCCGCCGCCCAGTTGCTGTTGTTCTGCCGTCCCCAAAGAACCTAGATCCCTCCGACACCGACGACGGCCAGATCCTCGGGCGCGCTTCCGGGCGTAGCCACAGTCGGGCGACGCCGCTCGGCAGCTCTGTGGTTCGCGTGCGGCGGATGCCGTCGGAGCGTTCCTGGGCGTTCGGGTGCCTGGCTGGTGGGTGGCCACAGGTTGTCGGGGTTGGGCACTCCGTCGGCGCGAAGGCGTCGTCGGCCTGAGTGTCACACGCTGTGTGTAGGGTGCGGATCGGTGCGGGTTGAACAGTCGCTGACCGCTGGGGCCTTGCCGTGCCTGCATGAGCCGAAAGGATGGCCCACGTGGCCGAACTGACAGTGGATGGTCCGGGCGGATATTGGCTCCAGTTCCAGATTCCGGGGACGGCGTGCGTCTTGATCAGCTGTATGTAGAGGCCGCTGGCTTCGAGCCGTACGACTTTCAGCGGCGAGTTGCCGAGGAGGGTCTACCGGAGTTGCTGCGAGTCCCGACCGGGTGCGGCAAGACTGAGGCTGTCGGCCTGGGGTGGCTCTATCGTCGTCGCTTCGCTGACGCCGACATCCGCGCCGCTACCCCTCGCTGGCTGGTGGTAGCACTACCGATGCGTACCCTCGTCGAGCAGACCACGGACCGTTTCCGTCGGTGGCTTGCGCGTCTTGGCCTGGATGCAGATGTTGACCTTCATGTCGTGCAGGGCGGGGTTGGCTGGACGGATCGTGATTGGCGTCTGGCCCCGGACCGCGACGCGGTTCTTGTCGGGACGATCGACATGCTCCTGTCTCGCGCGCTCAATCGCGGCTACGCGGACCGCCGCTGGCACTGGCCTATGTCATTCGGTGCATTCAACAACGGGGCGCATTGGGTGTTCGATGAGATCCAGTTGATGGATGTTGCCACGCCGAACACGCGCCAGCTTCAATCGTTCCGGGACACACTCGGCACTGCGCTTCCAACTGCGAGCACCTGGATGTCAGCCACGGTTGACGATCGCCTGCTGCGCACGGTGGACCGGCCCGACATCGAATCCAAAGTGGAGCTCAGCGGCAACGACCGCCAGGGCCGACTGGGGCGGCGCCTCGACGCGGTCCGCGTCATCGAGGAGATCGATCTGCCCGACCAGAAGCCCGAGCAGGGCCTCGCACAAGAGCTTGTCGCCCGCCACCAGCCGGGCTCCCTGACCCTCGCTGTGTTCAACACGGTGGATCGCGCGTGCGCGACCTGGCGTTCGCTGAGAAAGCTCGCCCCTGACGCCGAGGTAGTGCTCCTGCATTCCCGATACAGGCCCGCTGACCGTGCGGCCCACACAACAGCCGCCCTGTCCCCACCTGGACCTGCAGGCAAGATCGTCGTCAGCACGCAAGTGCTCGAAGCCGGGATCGACCTCTCTGCAGCGCTGCTGTTCACCGAGGCTGCCCCGTGGCCGTCGATCGTGCAGCGCGCCGGTCGCTGCAACCGAGACGGCACCCAACACGATGCACGGCTGTTGTGGGCGAAGCCACCCAAAGACCCGCCCTACGAGGAGTCCGATGTGCGCTCCTCCGTCGAAGCGCTCCGATCGCTTGAGGGGCAATGGGTGGCCACCACCCGGCTAGAGGGCCTTGATGTCGAGACATCAAACCGGATCACGCCCGTAATCCGGCGCAAGGACCTGATCGAGTTGTTCGACACCACTCCCGACCTGAGCGGCAACGACATCGACGTCGCCCGGTTCATTAGAGACCGTCGCGACCGCACGGTCCAGGTGGCCTGGCGTGAAGTCGTCGACAAGACGCCGTTGGGGAGCTCTCCGCGTCGAGAGGAGCTCTGCGGCGTACCGGTCGCCGACCTCAGGGCCTGGTTGAAGAGTCACTCGGCGTGGCGTCTTGACCACTTGTCCCGAGGCCGCGATTCATGGACGCGATGCACGGCCCGCGATCTGCGCGACGGGATCGAGGTGGTGCTGGCCGCAAGCGAGGGTGGCTACGACTCCGAGATCGGCTGGAACCCAAGAAGCGGGCAAGTAATCGTGATCGCAGAGCCCATGTCGCATTCGCAGTGGGTCTCGCCCGATGACGATGTGCGAGTCGGTGACGAACCGGCGTCTCTGGGCGACGCCTGGTATCCGCTCTCAAGGCACCTCGCCGATGTCGAGCGTGAGTGTTCAGCGCTTCTTGACGTGTTCGGTGCCGGCGGCCTCAGCGATGAGATGTGCCGCGCCGCGGTTATCGCTGGCCGCCTCCACGACATCGGAAAGGCATCCACATGCTGGCAGGACGCGGCCTTGGCCACCGCAGACGAACAACAGCGAGACGACCTGAAGGCGCGAGGACCCTTCGCCAAGACAGGCAGCCACAAGCCGTTGCGCTTCGGTCGCCGCTTCTTCCGCCACGAACTCGCATCGGCGTTGGCGCTCATGAACGAAGGAGGCGTCAGCCTGGGCGATCACCGCGAGACCGATCTCGTGATCTATCTCGTCGCGTCGCACCATGGGCGAGTCCGGCTGTCGATCCGCCGGCCACCTGAAGAATCCGGTCTCGGCAGTGAGGTCACCACGACGCTGGGCGTCGCGCCCGGAGACGTGCTGCCAGAGATCGATCTTGGTCACGCAACGGTGCCTCAGAGCCACCTCACCATCCCGACGGGCGCGGGCCGGTATGAAGGGCGCGCTCTCGCTCTGCGGGACCGTGCCGACCTTGGGCCCTTCCGGTTGGCATTCCTTGAGATGGTCGTCCGCAGCGCGGACTGGCGGGCGAGTCGCATGACCGGGGGAGCCAGATGAGCTCGATCCACCTGCGCGGATGTCGAACCGAGCCGCTCCTGAGCTATCTGGCTGGCCTCGGAGCCGTTCGATTGGTCGCAGAACAGGTTGACCCCGAAACATCAGCGCGATGGGACGGGGACCATCTCGTCATCAAGAGCGGGTCACTGGATGAAGCGAGCCTCATCGAGTTCTTCGCCGAGGACTATCGGCCAACCCCTGTTGTTGCGCCTTGGAACAGCGGGGGAGGGTTCCACGACGAAGGAAAGCTCACCTCGCCGTCAGCTCAAAGGATCGTTTCGAAGGTTCTCGACGGTGACCAGCCGCGGCTGGGTCCGTACCGGCAAGCAATCGTCGCTGCTCGCAGGGCACGTCAGGAGGCCCGCCGGCACGGATTGATCGAGAACAACAAGATCGTCGGGCAGAGCAAGCCGCAGTTCATTGAGCTTTGCCGAGCGACGTTCCCTGAAGCGGCAGTCGCCTGGATTGATGCCTCTGCGGTGCTTCTTGACGACGATATTGCCTATCCCCTGATCCTCGGCACCGGGGGCAACATCGGCAGAATGGATCTCTCTGTCAACTTTCTTGACCAGTTGGAGACCCTTGGCCTCCTTGACGGGCCATCCAGCCAGACGAGCAAGACACGCAAGAAGCTCAAGGCGGTTCCCTCCCTTCTTCGTCACGCCCTGTTCCGCGATGGCGATACCTCGCTGGTGAAGGCGAGCACCAGCCAGTTCGACCCGGGCGGAGTGGGCGGTCCGAACAGTTCCTCGACCGGTGACGGCGCCGCTGTCGCCAATCCGTGGAGCTTTGTGCTCGCCATAGAGGGAGCCATGGTGTTCGCTAGCGCCGCGGCCCGGCGGCTCGGCACCGACGGCCAGACGGGCAACCGAAAAGCCAGCATGCCGTTCACCGTCGCCGCGACGGCCGTGGGATACGGCTCCGCCTCGCAAGGCGAAACCTCGAAGGGGGAGTTGTGGGCCCCGTTGTGGCGCGACGAGCTTTCGTACCGCGAGATTCGCCATCTCATTTCAGAGGGACGATCCCAGTGGGGCCGCAATCAGACCAGTTCGGGTCTCGATTTCGTCCGAGCCGCGGCCACCCTCGGCATTGACCGGTCCGTTGACGAGTTCGTCCGATATCTCATCAGTGTTCGCCATGGACAGTCTCCTTTGGCCGTTCCAGTCGGGCGTTTCAAGGTCAGCGACCGCGTGAGACCCGAGGCCGACCTGCTGCGTCAACTAGACGGCTGGGTCGGCCGGGCCCGATCCGACAAGGCGCCGGCCGCGGTCAAGGCGGCGTTGGTTTCTTTAGATCGGGCACAGTTCGCAGTGTCAACGCTCGGCGGCGCTTCTCGCCTCCAGACAGTGCTCGCCACGCTCGCCAACGCCGAGCAAGCCGCAGCACGGTCACCGGGGTATCGCAAAGACCGACGGCTCGATCCAGTGACTGGACTGTCGGCTCGCGAATGGGTGCCGGTGCTCAATGACGATTCCGCCGAGTTCCGGGTGGCCGTGGGACTGGCGTCACTGAGCGACCGAGCGTCTCCGGGAAGACGCAGCACTGCCGAAGCCGTCGGAGGAAGCCTCGCAACGCTTCTCCGTCCGGTGCTCCGCACCCGATCCGGCTTGACCTGGTCGCCCAGCGGCTCAAGGATCCCCAATTCCGGTCACCGTGCGCTGTTCGACGTTCTCAACGGCGCAGTCGCTGCTCGAGCCGCCCTAGCAGGCTCGGCGCAGTCGGGGGATTCGGACGAGGACAACATCGCAGGGGTGCCGTTCGCTTTCGACTACGGGTTCAGCGTCGATCTCGCCGACATCGGACGTCTGCTTTGTGGACAGCTCAACGAAGAACGGCTGGGTGCCATTCTCAGCGGCTTGCTGCTGTTGGAGTGGAAGGGTACCTTCAGCGTTGTCGCGGACTGTTTGACTGTCCCCAACGATCCGGTCGCCCGCTGGCACGCCGCGAGCCAGCCCGCATACGTCGTGCTCGCTCCCTTCTTCGCTGGGCGCCTACCGGTCGCCCCGACAGACGCGGAGCCGAATCCCAGTCGGTCAATCGCAGTGCGTCCACGACCCGAGTGGATTGGAGCGATCTGCAGCGGAACCGCCCATGTCGCGGCCAGGTCGGCTGTCCCGCTGCTTCGCGGACGCGGCTGGAAGCTGATCGCCAACAGCTTCGAGCAGACGAGCGTCGAGCCTGTTCGCTTGGCGGCTGCTCTGCTGCTGCACCTTGATCGAGCCGACGGTGATCAGCGCCAGACCCGATTCCTCCTCACCCAACAATGCACAGTCGACACTCGCAGGTCAGCGAGTCGAGAAAGGCAGGAAGCCACACCATGAGCAAGCGTGAGATGTACACGATCGAACTGAAGGCCGTGCCGTCGGACCGGTTCCAGCCCACCGGATTCCCCGACCTGGGTCCAGCCAAGTTCCAGAAGCCGGTCGGCAACAACGGCGACTGGGTAGACGCGATCCTGGTCGAGTCCGCCCAATCCATGGCGAATCGGTTCGAGGCCGTGGGATGGAGCGAGGCGCTCCAGGAGCCTGTCGCGACACTGCGGGGCTTGCCGTGGGTCAAGGTCGTCGCGGATGACGACGGCCGCTACTTGACCTCGAGCCGCACCGAGGCACATCGCTTGGCGTCGGCATTCGTCAAGGAATCCGTGAACCTCAACGGCGAAGACATGGTCACAAGCATCCGTGACACCTTCGACCTGTCTGACGACACCCCCCTTGCGACCAGCCGGATTGCTGCCGCCATCTTCGCTCTGGACCCCTTGTGCCTGATCCACGGAGTGTTCTTCGCCGACAAGAAATGGCCCGGCCAACCGAAGTTTGCTCGCGCTCTCACCGGCTTCATCGAGGCAGTCGATGCCAAAGAGGCCTACTCCGGTGGCGTGAAGCGCGACGACGTGCGGCACTCGATCGGCGACGGGTTGGGGGGCTCTGCCGAAGGGTACGGCCATGTTCCGTATCATCGCACTGAGTACACCGCCCGCAAGATCGAGCTGTACGTATCGATCGACGCAGGACAGTTCGAGGCATATGGTCTGTCCACCGAGGCGACGAAGCTGTTGCTCGCGGTTGCCCGCTGGGAGGTCCGCTCTCTTCTTGATCACGGTCTGCGGCTGCGCACCGCCTGCGAGTTCGAACCGCTCCGCGACGATGGAATTGCCGGGCTTGCGGATGCCGAGACCCTAGCTTCAGAGATCCGGACCCTCATCGACGGCGGATTCTCTGAACTGGCGGATTCGGATGAAGAGCCGATGATCGTTCGCTGGTCGGGCGGCAAGAAGCGATCAGGATGACCGCGGTCCTCCGGCTGGAGTTTCCGTGGGGCAGGTATCACGCCACGCCGTGGGGGCGAAATGTGAACGAGGGTCTCCCCGAGTGGCCTCCATCGCCTTGGCGTGTCCTCCGAGCACTGTTCGCTACTTGGAAGACCCGCTGCGCGCATCTTCGGGCTGAGGACGTCACGGCTGCCCTGAGTCAGCTAGCCGGGCTGCCCACGATTCACGCTCCTGCGATGAAGTCCGCTCATCTGCGCCACTACATGCCCCAGATCGCTCACCGTTCGGTGGGCAAGCCCTCCACAACGATCACCTTCGATCCCTTCGCCGTGATGAATCCAAGAGAGCCGATCTTCATCGAGTGGGATGTCGATATGTCCGCCTCCCCACGCAAAGCCCTCGAGCATATGGCAGATGCGCTCTCCTATCTAGGAAGATCCGAGTCAATCTGTAACGCGGCTCTGGTGTCCCGAGTGGAGAAGGCCGCCCTCGCGTCGTGGCGACCGGCAGGACCGGATGATCCAACCGATGCCGAGATACTGTGCGCTTCCCGACCGTTCGAGTTGAGCGACCTGCTTCAGGATCCCGACACGGTGAGGAAGAACGGACGGCTGTTTCCCACAGGAAGCCGCCTCGTTCCCTACACGAAGACCGGCTCAACCGAGCACCCCACGATCACGAACGACTGGCGGCCTACTTACGCGGCAGTGCGATTCGCTGTACATCCGCGACCGCGACCCCTGCTCGCCGACGCCGTCGCCGTCGGTGACCTGCTGCGTAGGGCAGCACTCCGTAAGCACAACGCTGCCTCGGCGACGCTCAGCGGCAAGCGGGCGTCTGGTGACCGCAGACTTGACGGCCACCGACACGCCCACTACCTCTCGTTGCCGCATCGAGGACGACTTGGCGCAACGGCACCCATCGACTCGGTTGTCGTGTGGGCACCAGGTCATCTCAACGGCGACGAACTGGCCGCTCTCGCTCAAGTCCGGTGGCTCCGCGCTGGTCAGTCCGCATCCGGTGTGCCTGACATCGCTCTAGCCGTGACCGGCTTCGGCGAAATCGGCGAGGTTGCTCCCGAAGTCGTCGGCCCTTCGTCTGAATGGATCTCGCGTACTCCCTTTTGCCCCGGCAGGCACGGCAAGAAACTCTCATGGAGCGACCATGTTCGAGCCGAGATCGAACGCGAACTCTCGGTCTACCGCAACCTGCCCGCGCCCTTGTCTGTGACCGTGGTCGATACCGACGTACGAAGATTCCGTCGCTACCGGCTTCCCCCGAAGGAAACGATGGGATCGAGCCGCCGCGCCGCGATGGTACAGATCCAGTTCGGTCAGCAAGTCGAAGGTCCGATCGTTCTCGGATCTCTATGCCACTTCGGCCTTGGCCTCTTCGTGCCGGCGAAACATGTTCAGTAGTCCGCGACTCGCATAGCAGCGTGGCCGACGTTCCCGAACTCGTTCCCGCTCGGATGATCAACGAGTTCGAGTACTGCCCGCGGCTGTTCTACCTGGAGTGGGTGCAGTCGCGCTTCGAGCACAACCGGGACACGATGGAGGGCATCTACGTTCATCGGGTCGTCGATGCGGGCGGGGGACGGATGGGCGAGGCCGGAGATCCGCCGTTCAGGAAGGCGAGGTCGGTCGAGCTGAGCTCGCAGCGTCTCGGGTTGATCGCGAAGGCCGACATCATCGAACAGAAGGACGGCAAGGTCGTGCCCGTCGAGGTGAAGCGCGGGCGGCCGCCCGCGCACGGGCCGGCCTGGATGCCGGAGAAGGTCCAGCTGTGCACCATCGGCCTGCTGCTGCGCGACAACGGCTATGAGTGCTCGGAGGGGCAGATCTACTTCGCCGAGACCCGCAAGCGGGCCACGATCCCGCTCGACGACATTCTGGTGGCCCACACGCTGCAGCTTGTTGAGCAGCTTCGGGGGGTCGCGGCTTCTGCCGATGCGCCTGCTCCGCTGGTTGACAGCCCGAAATGCCCGAGGTGTTCGTTGGTGGGCATCTGCCTGCCGGACGAGACGAACCTCCATGTCGGTCGCAGCGCGGCCGCCCCGCGGCGCCTGACCCCCCGTGACTCGGCGGCGAGGCCGCTGTATGTCACCGAGCAAGGTGCCCGCATCGGGATCCGCTCCGGACGGGTGGTGGTCAGCAAGGACCGCGAGGAGCTCCAGCAGCTCCGCCTGATCGACGTCTCGCAGGTCTCGGTGTACGGCAACGTCCAGGTGAGCAGCCAGATGATGCGGGCGGCGTTCCGTGAGTCGATACCGGTGTGCTGGTTCTCCTACGGCGGATGGTTCCAAGGCATCGCCGAGGGACTGCCGTCCAAGCACGTCGACCTGCGCCGCCGCCAGGTCGCCATCGCGGCGCAGGCAGGACTGCCCATCGCCCAGTCCATGATCGAGGGCAAGCTGCGCAACTCGCGGACGTTCCTGATGCGAAACTCGCGCTCTGATGTCAAGACGGTGCTGGACCAGCTCAAGTCGCTCGCCCAAGCAGTGAGCGGTAGCGAGTCGGTCGAGAGCCTGCTGGGCATGGAGGGGACTGGTGCGCGTCTCTACTTCTCGAAGTTCTCGTCGATGATCCGCGACGAGAGCCTCGGAGCGTTCGACTTCAACGGCCGCAACCGGCGCCCGCCCAGGGATCCCATCAACTGCCTGCTGTCGTACGTGTACGCGCTCCTCACCAAGGATCTGACCGCGGTGGCGATAGCGGTCGGGTTCGATCCGTACCTGGGAGTGTTTCATCGGCCGCGTTTCGGCCGGCCGGCGCTCGCACTGGATCTCGCCGAGGAGTTCCGCCCGCTGGTGGCCGAGTCGGTGGTGATCAACGTGGTGAACAACGGCGAGGTAGGGGAGAGGGACTTTCTGGTCCGTGCCGGAGGGGTCTCGCTTACTCAGGATGGGAGGCGGTCGGTGCTGTCCGCATACGAGCGACGCCTCGACACCGAGGTGACGCACCCCACATACGGTTACCGCATCACGTACCGGCGGGTGTTCGAGGTGCAGGCCCGCGTGCTGGCCGCTCACCTGCTCGGTGAGATACCCGGCTACACGCCGTTCATGACAAGGTAGAGGGGATGGCTGCTGGAAGGACGCGCTACCTGGTGAGCTATGACATCAGCGACGCCAAACGCCTCAGACAGGTGCACAAGACCATCAAGAACTTCGGGTGGCCTATGCAGTACAGCGTCTTCATCTGCGACCTGGACCCCGTGGAGATGCTCATACTGAAGCGGGACGTGGGCGACGTCATCCACCACGGCCAGGACTCGGTAGCCTTCATCAACCTCGGCCCTCCAGCGCACCGTGGCCGCGAGTGCTTCGACTTCATGGGGATCAGGGCGCCGCTGCCGACATCAGGTCCGACGGTGATCTGATGCGAGCGCTACGGTGAGCACACAACTCCACGGGACCGCTCGACGCCTTGTGGTACAAGGCAAACCGCTGCTTGACAACACAATCGACATACCTTCGAAGCTCAGGCTTCCCACACCGCTCGCAAATGGCCGCGAACAAGCAGGTCATACCCACCAAAACAAGCGAGCGGTTTGGCCGGGCACGTGCCCGGCCCTCCATTGAAGGCGCGCGCTCCATCGCGCTCTCCACGCTCGGCCACTCGTTTGGCCGGGCACGTGCCCGGCCCTCCATTGAAGGAAGGCTATCCAGGAAGCTCTCCAAGCGGCTCGCGACGGTTTGGCCGGGCACGTGCCCGGCCCTCCATTGAAGGCGTACCATCGGGACCGGGGGAACGTCGCTAATACCGGGTTTGGCCGGGCACGTGCCCGGCCCTCCATTGAAGGACCAGGGCGTAGGTCTGGCCGTTCATCACGGTGGTGGTTTGGCCGGGCACGTGCCCGGCCCTCCATTGAAGGGGGTGCAGCCCCTACGACGTGGACTACTGCTGGCCGGGTTTGGCCGGGCACGTGCCCGGCCCTCCATTGAAGGCGTTTGGGAAACGTCGTGGCGACCGGCTGGCCGGTGGAGTTTGGCCGGGCACGTGCCCGGCCCTCCATTGAAGGGAGCTGGCCCATATCGCCGGCGAGATCCTCAGCCGCTGGTTTGGCCGGGCACGTGCCCGGCCCTCCATTGAAGGTCGCACTCGCGGAAGTAAGTCCCGTTATTCCGGTGGGAGTTTGGCCGGGCACGTGCCCGGCCCTCCATTGAAGGGCCTTCGGGCAGCGTCGTCGCGGCCTCGATCACGACCTCGTTTGGCCGGGCACGTGCCCGGCCCTCCATTGAAGGTCGGCCCCTTCCGAAATAGCTTGACGGGGCTACCCCGAGGTTTGGCCGGGCACGTGCCCGGCCCTCCATTGAAGGTTCGTCCTGCCGAGCGCTCATGTGCAGCAGAGCGTGTTTGGCCGGGCACGTGCCCGGCCCTCCATTGAAGGCTTATCGCTCCACGCGATCATCGTGTCTTGGTCTGGTTTGGCCGGGCACGTGCCCGGCCCTCCATTGAAGGTTCGTCCTGCCGAGCGCT
>VXWX01000010.1:0-6479 GCA_009835735.1 Acidimicrobiaceae bacterium | reverse complement strand
GGTTTGGCCGGGCACGTGCCCGGCCCTCCATTGAAGGTTCGTCCTGCCGAGCGCTCATGTGCAGCAGAGCGTGTTTGGCCGGGCACGTGCCCGGCCCTCCATTGAAGGCGGGATACCAGAACCGGCTCGCGGGAGGATCATCGGTCGTTTGGCCGGGCACGTGCCCGGCCCTCCATTGAAGGACGTTCTGCGGCCTACGGGTCTTGATTCTCGCCTCAGCCGCTGCTCACAGGACTTGTCATTGTTCCATTCCCCTGGGCAGGACAAGGAGTGCTTCGTCTGCGGTACTCGCGAAGATCTCAACAGCCTGGCGATACTGCTGGAGCACACTAAGAATGTCGAGGGTCGAGACGTTGCCTACCCGGACCCAGATCGCCTTAGGAGGCGGCCCCAGCAAAAAAGCGAGCTGCCGGAAGTCGGAGTCCTTCGAGACGATCATGAATCCATGCTCGCCGGCATAGTCCCAGATAGCGCGATCCGTCGCAGTGTCAAGACCCAACTCCGCGACGTGGCGACTGCCGGGATACTCCACGGCGAGCATCACCACGAGTCGACGTGACAGGTTCTGATCGAAGAGAAGCCTCACACGGGAGCTGCGAGCCGACGCTCACGCACCGCCGCGAACTCGATCGCAGCCCGAACGTGCTGCTCCGTGAGTTCAGGGAAGTCAAGGACGATCTCCGACGAGGTCATCCCAGAGGCGAGATAGTCGAGCACGTCATAGACCGTGATCCGCGTCTCGGCGAAGCACGGCTTGCCGCCGCGCACCCCCGGACGCGTCTCAATCAATGAGGTCAGGTCCATCCACAACATCCTAGTAGGAGTTCTGCTGCCACCAGACGTGGACCATCGCGAGGTATCACCGTGTTACGTTTGTAAAGTCCTGGTAGTGACAACAAGAGCAACATGCAGATCTGTTCCCGGATCAATTTATAGCCAGTGAACTGGGCTTATATGACCTTGAGACGTGGAGCTAAGGTACAGTATCGGTCGTGGGCGGTGCTGGCGGTGGGGATCTGTTCATCGTGGCGAGAACTGCCCACGGACGGGATGATGCCGCCGTCGCTTAGGTCCTCGGGCTGCATGACTTGACCCCCTGCGTCAGTTGCAGCCAGTTGCCCCACCGGGACATCTTGAGAGCATGAACACCGCCGAGCTAGTGTTGTCTCGCTGCTTGTCGATCGACCTTGAAGTCTCGCCCCTGGATGGGCATATCCATGGTTTGGCGGGTGTGCGTGCCGACTCGGGCCGGAGCGTGACTTGGACGCTCAAGGCCCGCGGCGTCGACCAGGCTGGCGGGCGTGTCACATGCTTGGACGGTGACGATGTCACATCGACCAAGGACGGGTGCTCTGTTGGTGAGGCGCTTGTTGTGCTTGACGGGCTGGCTGGGGGTGCTGACTTTGTGGTGGGTCACAACATCCTTAGGTTCGATCTTCCTCATCTGCATGCCGCGGCTCCCGGGTTGGGGGTGTTGGGGATGCCGGTGGTGGACACTCTGTGGCTGAATCCGTTGGCGTTCCCGGCGAACCCGTATCACCATTTGGTCAAGCACTACAAGGACGCGCCGCTCAAGCGCTCCCAGCGCAACGACCCGTACCTGGACGCCCGGCTGGCGCTTCGGGTGTTCAAGGACCAGCAGCACAGGCTGGCTGAGGCGCCTCCGGAGTTGGTGACGGCCTGGCACTGGCTGTCAACGAGCCCCGCCGAAGCTGGCTTCGACTTGTTCTTCACCGCGTTGCGCGGCTCGCAGCGGCCCGAGGTCGCCGAAGCACGCGAAGCGATCCGCGTCGGCATGGAGGGCCGCTCATGTCGTTCGGAGATGAGCCGGGCGGTGGCGGACGCGGCAGAGCACGGCTGGGCGCTGGCGTACGCGCTGGCGTGGCTGTCGGTGTCGGGGGCCAACTCGGTGATGCCTCCCTGGGTGCGGCACCAGTTCCCTGCGGCTGGGCGGCTCGTGAGGCGCCTGCGCGACGAAGCCTGCAGCGACCAGCGCTGCGGGTGGTGCCGCAGCTACCACAATCCTGTGTCGGAGCTCAAGCGCCTGTTCGGGTTCGACGCGTTCAGGCCTGAACCCAAAGACCCCGACACGGGCAAGCCTATGCAGCAGGCGATTGTCGAGGCTGCGATGAAGAGCCAGGACGTGCTGGCGATCCTGCCGACGGGCACAGGCAAGTCGCTGTGCTATCAGATACCGGCACTGTCGCGCTATTACAAGACGGGCGCGTTGACTGTGGTGCTGTCGCCGCTGGTGGCGCTGATGGCCGATCAGGCGGCAGGCCTCAGGAGCCACGGCATCACGTCTTGTGTCACCGTCAACGGGCTGTTGTCCATGCCGGAGCGAGCCGAAGCCCTTGAGCAGGTCCGCCTCGGCGACGCCGCGATCTTGTTGATCTCCCCTGAACAGCTCCGCAGCGTGTCGGTGCGCAGCGCGCTGCAACAGCGCGAGATCGGTGCCTGGGTGCTCGACGAGGCCCACTGCCTGTCCAAGTGGGGACACGACTTCCGTCCCGACTATCGCTATGTGGGGCGGTTCATCAAAGAGAGAGCCGGCAGCGAGCGCACCCCGCCGGTGCTGTGTCTGACAGCGACAGCCAAACCAGAGGTCAGGACCGAGATCTGCGACTACTTCAAGCGGCACCTGGGCATCGACGTGAAGGTGTTCGACGGCGGCAGCCGCCGCACCAACCTCGACTTCGTCGTGATCCCAACATCTGAGCCCGCCAAGCTCCAACACATCCACTCGACGCTGACCCATCATCTGCCGCCAGACAAACCCGGCGGAGCGATCATCTACTGCGCGACCCGGCGACGCACCGAGCAAGTCGCCGAGTTCCTTCAAGCACAAGGCATCGAAGCCGACCGCTTCCACGCCGGCCTGGCGCCTGAGGAGAAGAAGACCATCCAGCAGCGCTTCATCGCAGGCGAACTACGGGCCATCGCCGCCACCAACGCGTTCGGGATGGGCATCGACAAGCCCGACGTGAGGCTGGTGATCCACGCCGACATCCCGTCGTCGCTGGAGAACTACCTGCAGGAAGCAGGCCGCGCCGGCAGGGACCAGCAGCAGGCACACTGCGTGCTGCTGTACACCAACGACGACGTTGAACGCCAGTTCGGCATGTCGGCGCGGTCGCGTCTCACCCGACGGGAGATACACGGCGTGCTGAGGGCGCTGCGCGCGCTGGACCGTCGCAGCGGCCGCCGAGGCGAGGTGGTGGCCTCCCCCGGGGAGATACTCACAGAAGACGAAGCAGACGACTTCAGACGCGACTCCACCACAGATGACACCCGGGTGCGCACCGCGGTCGCATGGCTAGAGGAAGCGAAACTACTGACCCGCGAAGAGAACCGGGTGAAGATATTTCCGTCTGCGCTTCGGGTCGCGTCCATCCAAGACGCGAAGGACAGGCTCGCAGGCCACAAGCTTGAGGCCCGCTACCGGGATGCGCTAGTGGCCGTCGTGGAGACTCTGATCAACGCGGACCCCGACGAGGGCATCTCCACCGACATGCTCATGGAGGTCTCCGGCTTGCCGCCGGAGGGCGTCACGGCCGCGCTCAACGACCTCGAGAAGCTCGGTCTGGCCAGCAACGACACCGTGATGACCGCGTTCGTGCACGTCGGCGTGCGCCGACCCTCGCGCAGCCGCCTCACCGAAGCCGCGGACATGGAGAAGCGGCTCATCGAGATGATGCGCGAGCTCGCCCCCGACATGAACGAAGGCGAGCAGGCTCCTTTGAACCTGCGCATCGCCGCGCAGGGCCTTAAAGACTCCGGGTTCGCCGACGCCCGGCCTGAGCATGTGACCCGGACTCTGGAGGGCATCGCCCGAGACGGCCGCGGCACAGGCGGCGCCGTCGGCAGCGTCGCGGTGCGCAAACACGCCGCGGAGACTGTGATGGTCACCCTCAAACGCAGCTGGGGCTCGCTGGCGGGCATGGCGCAGCGCCGCCGGGCCGCAGCCGCCGCGTTGTTGGATCACCTCCTTGGTGAGCTGGCGGTGGGCAGCCGGGGCAACGACCTGCTCGTCACCACGACTCTGGGCAAGTTGCAGCAGTGCATCAACGAGACCCTCGACGCCGACCCGCAGCTGCAAAGCGACACTAAGGACGCGCGCAAGCTGATGGAACGGGCCCTGCTGTGGATGCACGAGCAGGAAGCCATCAGGCTCAACAGGGGCCTCACCGTGTTCCGCCCCGCGATGACCATCTCCCTCGAGGCGGAGACACGAGGTTTCCGCCAATCAGACTTCGAGGAACTCCAGCACCACTACGACCGATCTGTGCAGCAGATCCATGTGATGGCCGAATACGCGGACCTGGGCCGCGACCGCCTCGCCGACGCGCTGCGATTGGCGTTGGAGTACTTCGAGCTCGGAGACGAAGAGTTCGTGCGGCGCTGGCTAGGTCATCGCCGATCCGAGATGAGCCGCGAGACGACCGCGGAGTCGTGGCACGCCATCGTCGAGAGCCTCAACAACCCGCGCCAGCGGGCGCTAGTGGCAGACGACCGCGAAGCAACCAACGTGCTGGTGCTGGCCGGCCCGGGCTCAGGCAAGACAAGGGTGCTGGTGCATCGCATCGCCTATCTGGTCCGATGCCGCCGTCAAGACCCCAGAGGCATCCTGGCGTTGGCCTACAACCGCCACGCCGCAGCCGAGATCCGCCGACGGCTGAGAGAACTCATCGGCGACGACGCACGCGGCGTGATGGTGCTCACATGCCACGCCCTGGCCATGCGCCTTGTTGGCGCGAGCTTCTCCACGGCCGCTTCGAACCAGCCCCGCAACGAAGACATCGAAGCCGTCCTCAAAGACACCATGCGCAGGGCCACCGCCCTGCTGAAAGGCGAGGAACTCGAAGGCGAAGAAGCCGATCCCGATGCGGCCGAGGACACAAGGACGAGACTGCTGGCAGGGTTCCGGTGGATACTCGTGGACGAGTACCAAGACATCGGCCCGGAAGCCTACGAGCTCATAGCGGCGCTGACGGGGCGGACCGTCTCAGACGCGGACACCCGGCTCACGATCTTCGCGGTCGGCGACGACGACCAGAACATCTACGCGTTCAACGGAGCCTCACCGGAGTTCATCCGCCGCTTCGAGCAGGACTACAACGCCAGGACCTTCCCGCTGGTTGAGAACTACCGCTCCACCGGCCACATCATCGACGCCGCCAACGCAGTCATCGCACCGGCACATCCACGAATGAAGACAGGCCACGCCATCCGCAGAAACGACCAGCGCAGCAACGACCCGCCCGGAGGCGACTGGCAGAGCCTGGACCCCGTCTCAGAAGGCCTTGCACAGATACTCGCACCCGCCGCCGACCCGATCACACAGGCGCAGGCCGCGATGGCGGAGTTGACACGACTGGCGAGCCTCGCAGCGGACTGGGACTGGGCGCGTTGCGCGGTCATCGCACGCGAATGGAGCTACCTCGAACCGGTCCGCAGCATCTGCGAACAACAGGACATCCCCGCCCAGCTCGCCAACGAAGGCGACCTCAGCGTATGGCACCTGCGCGAGACCCAAGCCCTGAGACACGAAGCCCAGCGGCACGGCACAGCCCTGATAGGCAACCGCGAACTCAAAGCATGGATCGACCGCCAACAGCCCGGACCCTGGGTTGACCTGCTGGGCCAAGCCCTGGAAGAGCACGAACTCGAGACCGGCGGCGCACAAGTACCGGCAGCGTCGTTCATCGAATGGCTCGCAGAATGGTGCCGAGACACCCGCCGCCGCCAGCGCGGGCTGTTGCTGTTGACCGCGCACCGAGCCAAAGGCCTCGAGTTCGACCATGTGGCCGTGCTCGACGGCGGCTGGGACCGTCGCAGCCGCCGAGAAGACGCCGACGCCCCGCGGCGGCTCTACTACGTGGCAATGACCCGCGCCAAACAGACACTCACACTCACACGCCTACAGAAGGCCCACCCCTTCCACAGACCCCTCAACGACAACCCCTCAGTGCTGTGGCGACCGCAGGCCGCTCTTCCGGCGCCGACACCGCAGATGTCCCGCCGCTACCGCACCCTCACCCTCAAAGACGTAGACCTCGGATTCGCCGGCCGCAAACCGCCAAACAACCGCATGCACCGCAGCATCAAGATCCTCAAACCCGGCGACCCGCTGCAGACACGCCCACGCCGCGACCGCTGGGAACTCCTCGACAACGCAGGAACGCCCGTCGGCGCCCTCGCCCGCAGCTACGAGGCGCCCGACAACCTGCCCTGCACCCAAGCCAGAGTCGCGGCCGTCGCCACTTGGAACAAAGACCGCTCAGACCCCCAGTACCGACAACACCTGCACAGCGACCACTGGGAAGTCGTCATACCCGAACTCATCTTCGAAGCCGACCACCACAGCGGGCACGGATAACCGCGCAGTACATGACGTCGGCAGGGGTACAGGCCCGTCGGCTTTGAGGACGCCCACTCCCACACGGCTTGGCATTTGCTCCCCCCTCCCTCCGGATTCT
>VXWX01000062.1 GCA_009835735.1 Acidimicrobiaceae bacterium | reverse complement strand
GGCGGGTCACGCCGATCACGCCCACGTCGTTGAACATGGCCTGGCCGCAGTCCGTCTCGCAGCCCGAGAAGTTGATCTTGAACTTGCGGGGCAGCCGCTGGCTGATCGGGTTGCGGACGAAGTGACGGTAGGTGGCCTCGGCCCAGGGCGTCACGTCGAGCTCCTCGTGGGGGCAGGCGCCGGCCAGGTGGCATCCCTGGACGTTGCGGACGGTGTCGCCGCAGGCCTCCCGGGTGGTGAGCCCGACCGCGGCAAGATGCTCGAGCACCTCGGGGATCTGGTCGAGCTGCACGAAGTGGAACTGGATGTTCTGGCGGGTGGTTATGTGGCCCCAGCCCCGGCTGTAGGTGTCGACCAACCAGCCGATCATCTCGAGCTGCTCGGGCTGGATGGACCCGTAGGGCACCTTCACCCGGACCATCTGGTTGGTGCCGCCCTGGCGCTGGCCGTAGATGCCGTTGGTGAGCCGGTAGACCCGGAACACCTCGTCGCTCAGTTCCCCGGCCAGGAAGCGCGCGTACTGCTGCCTGTACTTGTCGACGTCAGCCCGTATGGCGGGATCGATGGGGCCGCCGGCGGGTGGCGGTGGCGGCGCCGGCGTCGTGGCCGGCGGGGCGATGCGGGGCTCGAGCAGGGTCATGGCGCGGCTCCTAGAGATGTCAGAGCGTCGGCGGCACTCAGTTCGGAGAGGGCGAGAACGTCGGCGGCTGCGACCGCTCCCACGACGATGGTGGCCGGGCTGGCCACCCGGAGGTGCCGCAGGCCGGCCAGATCGGTGCGGTCGATTCGCTGGCGTGGGGTCGTGGCTGCGCTGATCACCGCCACCGGGGTGTCATCGGCCATGCCGCCGGCGCGCAAGCGGTCGGCGATCTGCTCGGTGCGGGCCGCTCCCATCAGGATGACCAGCGTCGTGCCGGCCTGGGCCAGGGCGTCCCAGTTGAGCCACCGGTCGGACGACGGGTCCTGGTGGGCCGTGACCACGGTGAAGCCACTGGAGACGCCGCGAAGGGTGACGGGAATGCCGGCTGCAGCCGGTGCGGCCACTGCTGAGGTCACCCCGGGCACGACCTCGGTAGCGACATCGGCCTCCCGCAGCGCCGAGGCTTCCTCGCCGCCCCGCCCGAACACGAACGGGTCGCCGCCCTTGAGCCGCACGACGTGCTCGAAGCGGCGGCCGCGGTCGATGAGGATGGCGTTGATCTCGTCCTGGGAGGGACTGGGCGCGCCGGGCGTCTTTCCCACGCAGATGAGCTCGGCCCACGGCGGCGCGAGTTCAATCACGGCCTGATCCACGAGCCGGTCGTAGACAACCGCGTCAGCCCGGCGGATCAGGTTGGCGGCCCGGACGGTCAGCAGGTCCGGGTCGCCGGGTCCTGCGCCCACGAGGTGCACGGTCACGATGCCATCGCCTCCGCTGGTGCGGTCTCGGGCGTGTCGAGGCAGAGGTGGCGGCGAAGGAGGGAACGGGCCTCGCTGGTGCGCCCAACCCTGACGAGTTCGAGTAGTCCGTCGTCGAGGGCCGTATCCCAGCCGGTCACCTCGGAGGTGCCGAATCGGGCCTTGGCTTCGGCTCGGGCCTCGGACAGCAGTTCAAGCAGGGCCGCATAGCCGGAGTCGATCTCACGCTCGATTCGCTGCCGGAGCCAGCGGGCCAGGGCAGGACTGCGTCCGCCGCTGGAGACCGCCACCTGCAGGTCGCCGCGCCGGGCCACCGACGGCAGCGTGAACGTGCAGTTGGCCGGATCATCGGCAGAATTGACGAAGACGTTGGCGGCCTCGCAGTCGCGGGCAACCAGCGAGTTCACCGCCGGATTGTTCGTAGCAGTGACGACGAGACGGTACGAACCAGCCTCCCCACGGAGGTATCCGCGCGGTTGCCAGGTGACTTTGGGGTGCTGGGCGATGGCGTCGACCGCGGCGGGCGCTACCACCGTCACCTGGGCGCCGGCTCGAAGCAGAGCCTCAACCTTGCGGGCCGCGACCGGACCGCCGCCTACCACTAGGACGCGCTGTCCTGAGAGGCAGAGGTTCACCGGGTAGGGGACTGGGGTGCTGGACATCTGAATACGATAATTCCGATAAGATAAGTCGGGATTTGGCGAGGGTAACGCACTCGCGAGCGCGATACAACATAAATCCGATCAGATTTGTCGTATTTATGCGCGGCGGGATTGACCAGCCCGCCTCCGGGAGCCCCGGCCTATCCGTCGACCCTCTCGGCCGTGCGAATGAGGTGCCGGCCGACCGCGACGTTGACTATCACGAACAGCACGTCGATGAAGTACCACATCACCTGCCGCAGGTCGGGCGGGGGGTTCTCGGCCGCGTCGAACACCCACCAGGCCAGCCAGAGCCGGTAGTAGAGCAGGAACAGGGCGGCCGAGGCGATCAGCATGCAGACCGCGTTGAGGTCGGCGCCCTGTTCGGACCGGCGCGACCGCTGCACCCGGATCAGGCTGAAGACCACAGCCGATGCCGCGCCCACCGCCATGGGGATGGTCAGCACGTCCCAGACGTCGCCACTCGTCTCGATGTCGTAGGTGGGGGAGGCCACGAACTGCACCGCGACGGCGAGGCCCAGCAGCACATGCAGCCAGCCGCACCAGCGATTGAACGTCGTCATGAGTCCACCATTGTCGCCTTGGAGCGGTCATAGCGGGAACTCGGGGGACTTGGCTCGGGGAGTCGAGTCTGCGCAGCCCGTGTGGCTCGGGCGACGCGCCACATGATGAAGGCGACCGCCGCGGCCACCGCGCCCAGAGTGATGAACTGGAGGCTCCCGCCCCGGTCGCCGGAGTGCTGGGGATCGGGTCCGGGATCGGGCGAACCGATGATCCGGTCGGCGCCCTCGGGGACCTCGTACACCGGTCTCAGGCCGCCGTCTGTATCAGCCGGCAGAGGCTCCTCATCGCCCTCATGGGCCCAGACGCCGGATGGTGCACCGAGCAGCAGCGCGGCGGTGGCGATCACCAGAAGGGCGACACGTCTTCCCCCGCCGCGTATTACGACCGTCACGACTCCGGCCCGGGTCGGTACTTGGCCACCTCGCCGGTTGTGGCGAGTAGGTAGGAGGGCACCTCGCCGCCACCGTGCACCGGCACCGACGCGCCCGACATGAACGACGCCAGGGGCGAGGCGCAGAACAGCACGACATCGGCGATCTCGGACGGATTGCCGAGCCGGCCGAGGGCGAGCGTCTGTCCAACGGCCTCGATGCCCGCCTCATCGCCGTAGTAGAGGTGGGCCTGCTCGGTGCGAAGCAGCCCGACCATGACGCTCAGCACCCGGATCGCTGGCCCCCATTCGTGGGCCAGCGTCTGTGTGAGGCTGTCGAGCCCCGCCTTGGCCGCCCCGTAGGCCGCTCCGGCAGGGGTGGGGCGGATGCCGGACACCGACGAGATGTTGATGATCACCCCGCCGCCGTCCTGTGCGCTCATCACCGGATAGACGGCTTGGGAGAAGGTCAGCGGGGCGACCAGGTTGAGGGCGATCACCTTCTCGTTGAACCGGGGCGACACGGTGGCCGTCTCGGCGGGAGGCGCGCCGCCGGCATTGTTGACCAGCACGTCGATGCGCTCTGTCAGCCGGACCGCCTCGGCAACCACAGCCCCGATCTGGTCAGGATCGCGAACATCGGCCGCCATGAAGGCTGCTTCCCTCTTGTTGGCCGCTATGGGCTCCTCCGGCTCGCGGCGGGCGCACGCGATCACGTCGGCGCCGTGCTCCAGGAACCTGGTGGCGATCACCCTGCCGAGGCCCATCGTGGCGCCGGTCACGATCACGGTCCGGCCGGTCATGTCGAGAGGATTGTCGGGCACGCGGCACTCCCCGGATCGGCGGGCCCACCAGGCCCTGCGCTGCCTTGAAGCTATCGCCCCAAGGGAATTGGCAGCGGGGAGTGCCCGTTTGGGCGTTCTGTGCTGCCAATTCGTCCGGTGGTAGCGCTACTGGCCCGAACGCTCTACCGTCGGGCGGTGGCCGACAAGCGCATGACCGAGGACGAGGTCGTCGCCGAGCTGAGCAGCGGCATGACCATCGGCATCGGCGGCTGGGGCTCGCGCCGCAAGCCGATGTCGCTGGTGCGGGCCATGCTCCGAAGCGACCTGACCGACCTTCACGTGGTGAGCTACGGCGGACCGGACGTCGGCTTGCTGTGCGCCGCCGACCGGGTCCGCAAGATCACCTACGGCTTCGTGTCGCTCGACTCGATACCGCTTGAGCCCCACTTCCGGATCGCCCGCCAGACCGGGTCGGTGGACGCCCGCGAGTTCGACGAGGGTGCCTTCTACCTGGGGCTACTGGCGGCGGTGCACCGGGTGCCCTTCTACCCGACTAGAGCAGGGCTGGGTTCGGACATGCTCACCTACAACCCTGATCTCAAGACGGTGACCAGCCCCTACGGCGACGGCACCGAGCTGGTGGCCGTGCCCGCCTTCGACATCGACGTGTCGCTGGTGCACATGAACCGGGCCGACGCGGCCGGCAACGGTCAGTTCCTGGGGCCGGACCTGTACTTCGACGACCTGTTCGCCATGGCGGCCGAGCGCACCTTCATGTCGTGCGAGCGGGTGGTGGCCACCGAGGACCTCCTCCAGGAGGGCTCAGTCCACACGCTGAAGATCCCGCGCCTGCACACCGACGGGGTGGTGGAGGCGCCCGGCGGTGCCCATTTCACCGAGTGTCCACCCGACTACGGCCGCGACGAGGCCTTCCAGAGGGAGTACGCGGCCACCGCCCGCGACCCCGACGCCTGGACCCGATTCCGTGCCGACTGGCTGGACCTGCCCTCCCACGACGCCTACCGGGCCCGCCTAGCCGAGCGCGAGCACAAGACCGCTGGAGCGGATCGATGAGCGAAGCGGCCATCGACGAGATCTGCCTGGTTGCGCTGGCCGAGGCCTTCCGGGGGGACGGGGAGCTGCTGTGCCATCCGATGGGTCCGTTCCCGGTGGCGGCTGGGAGGCTGGCGAGGGCCAGCTTCGAGCCCGACCTCATGCTTACCGACACGATCGCCTACGCGGTCGCCGGCACGCTGGCGCTGGGCGCGACCGTTACCCGTCCTGGCGCGGCGGACGAAGGCATCGTGGTTGAGGGCTACCTTCCGTTCCGGACCGTCTTCGACCAGGCGTGGTCGGGTCACCGCCATGTGGTGATGGGTGCCAGCCAGATCGACCGGCACGGAAACCAGAACTTCGCTGCCATTGGCGACTACCGGAAGCCCAAGGCCCAACTCCTCGGGCTGCGGGGCGCGCCCGGCAACGTCATCAACCACACCACCAGCTACTGGATCCCCAGCCAGGCCCGAGCCTTCGTCGAGAGCGTCGATGTGGTGTCCGGTCCGGGCTATGACCGGGTGGCCGCGCTGCCCGAGGGCAGTGGCCGATACCACGAGATCCGCAGGGTTGTCACCGAACTGGCCGCCTACGACTTCGAGACGCCCGACCGCACTATGCGCCTCAGGTCCGTCCATCCCGGGGTGTCGCTCGACGCCGTGCTGGCGGCCACTCCCTTCGAGCTCGCCGTGCCTGAAGATGTCCCGGCCAGCCGGCTCCCCACCGCCGAGGAACTCCACCTCATCCGCGAGGTCATCGACCCCAAAGGCATCCGCAAGCACGAGTTCCGCTCGTAGGGACAGCACGGGTGACGACGATGGGGGAGAGGCCGGTGGTGTACATGGTGTGCACCGGCAACGCGGCCCGATCGCCCATGGCGGCGGCCATGCTGCGGGCCATCGACGTCGATGGCCGGATCGACGTGCGCAGCGCGGGCATCCTCACGCTGGAGGGCCACCCGATAGGGACCCGCACCCGGTCGGCGCTGGCCCGCCACGGGCTCGTCGACCACGCCCACCGATCGCGGCAGTTCCGTAGCGATGATGCGGCCGACGCCGACCTGGTGGTGGTGATGGAGCCACTGCACCTTCGCTGGGTCCGCCGCAACCTGCCTGAGGCGGCTCCGATTACCGGGTCGTTGCGCCGGCTGGCCCGGGACTTGAGCCCGCCGGAGGCCGGGGCTGACGCTATCGATCTCGGCCGGAGGGTGAGGGCTCTGGAGCTGGACACGCTGGAGCCGGAGCCATGGGAGGAGATTGCCGATCCCGGCGCCGGCGAGCAGGACGATTTCGATCGCTGTTCCGACGAGCTGCGCCTGCTAGTGGCCGAGCTGCACCGTCGCTTGGTATGACCCACTGCCGCCGGTCACACGGTGAAGGAGCGGGGCCA
>VXWX01000117.1 GCA_009835735.1 Acidimicrobiaceae bacterium | reverse complement strand
CAATCTCAAGACTCCTCAACGCGGGCGAACTCTGGCTCCGGATGTCCAGAGAGGGCATTGTAGTTGAGACAACAATACTGCGCTGGGCTGCCAGTCTGGCCGGGTTCTTGTAACGCCTCGAGCGACAATCGCTGGTTGGCCTCTGATCGCGAGACATGATGGAGGAACGCGTTTTGTGGCGGCCCGCGGGCTGAGCTTCTTGGCGGCGGTCGCCGTCCTCCTGGGGTGCGCAGCCCCTGATGCGGTAGCGCCTCAGCAGCCGGTGCCGCCGGTCCTTGCTGAGACGCCGGAATCCGCTGAGGCGGCGGGACTGGCACCCGAGCCGCTCGTCACGACCACCTTGGCCGCAGCAACGACGCTCGCTCCAACAACCACCACGACAGCGGCCGTCGAGTACGAGTCGGCCCCCACAACAACATCTGCAACGACCACGTCCACGACAACGACCGTCGCCCCCACGACCACAACCACGGCCGTCGAGCCCGAGCCGGCGCCCACAACCACAGTCGTGACGACCACGTCTACAACGACGACGCTCGCCCCCACAACCACGACGGCAGCCGCCGATCCGGTGGCTTCTTCCCAAGATGAAGCGGAGCCGGTCGCAGAGGACACTCCCGCTGTGGCGGCACCGCGGGAGATGACGCCGTACCAGCAGGCGGTTGCGGTCGCGAGCCTCCTGGCGCCGGGTTTCGTAGTTCCCAACGACTGCCGCCCGCCGCCGCTCGACTCGCCGTACTCGATGCCGAACGCGCCCCGCGCCTACCGCTCGGGCGTCCACGCCGGAGTCGACTTCCTGTGCTCGACGGCGGGACATCCGGTGGTGTCCGTGCTCGACGGCCAGGTGGTGGTGGCTGCGGGCGACTACCAGGATCCGACGCTGCAGGAATGGAACGAGATCCTGGCCGTGGCCACGGCGTTGGGCGCCACACCCGACTACACGCTGGCGATGCTGTCGGGAAGGTACGTGGTGGTCGACCACGGCATCATCGACGACGTCGGCCATGTGGTCTCGCTCTATGCCCACCTGGACGCGGTCGATCCCGGCATCGGGGTGGGGATGTCCGTCGATGCCGGCCAGCGCCTCGGCGGCATCGGCAACACCGGCACTCGAGCCGGTGTCCTCGGGGATGCCTACGGGCAGCTGCATCTCCACTGGAACTTCTACGTCGACGGCCAGTACCTGGGTGCTGGCCTGTCCGAATCGGAGACCAGGGCCGTGTACGCGGAGCTCTTCAAGTACGCCACCGGCACGGAGCCACGGCCGGAACCGGGCACGGTCGACGCCGGCACGGGCCTCCACGACCAGGACGGCGACAGCTTCGCACCGCGTCCGGGACCGGCCGGGCCGGGAACGCTCACACCCTCCGGCCACAGACCGCTGGACGAACCGGTCTCACTCGACCAGGCCCTAGAGGCGGCGACCCGGCTGTCCGATGACATCGTCGTGCCCAGCGACTGCCAGGCTGTGCCCCTGCGGTGGCCGTCGGCGCTTCCCAACGCCCCCCGCGCCTACCGCTCGGGCACCCATCAGGGCGTCGACTTCGGCTGTGCGAGGCTCGGGCAGCCGGTGGTGGCCGCGCTCGCCGGCCGGGTGGTGATGGCAGTCGGTGACTTCGAGGATCCCTCGCCGCGGCAACGGAGCCGGCTGCTCGACACTGCCGCAGCGCTGGGAGCCACCCCCGCGTACACGCTGGTGATGCTCTACGGCAACTACGTCGCCGTGGACCACGGCATCATCGACGGCGTGGGCCACGTCGTGTCGCTGTACGCGCACCTCGACGGCCTGGACAGCGGCATCAGACCGGGGCTGTGGGTCGAGGCCGGCGAGAGGCTCGGCACGATCGGCAACAGCGGCACCTACGCGGGCGCCTCGAGGTCGGCCGACGCCGGGCTGCACCTGCACTGGGAACTGCACATCGACGGCCACTACCTGGGCATCGGCCTGCCCGCCGCCGACACCCGCGCCGTCTACACAGCCCTCTTCGCCGACGCCGGCGGGACTCAGCAGTAAGGCAACTCGTGACCCCTGGGTATTGAGTTCAATAGAGATACTTCGCTGCGATAGAGACCGACAATCCGATAGAAGCAGCGCTCTCGAACTGATCTGTAACCGGTTCCATCAAGCTGATCGAATCCGATAACGAACCGGCTAGAAGTGCTTCTGGGGTGTGAGAGCGCCTTGGACGTTGAGCTTCGTTTGATGTTTGTTCTCGGTCACGAGGTTGGTTGACACGTCGATCACGCCGTCGATCTGCTGGATCTTCTCGTGGATCAGGCGGCGGAGGTCGAGCACGTCGCGGCAGAAGACATCGGCGACGATGTCGTAGGCGCCGGCCAGCGTGGCCACATACGCGGTCTCATCGAGGTCGGCCATCGCGTCGGCTGTCTCGGTCAGCTGCCGCGGCTTGACCTTCATCAACAGCGTGGCGTGCACGCCCAGTCCCGTGCGGTGGGGATCCAGCCACACGTCGAAACAGAGCACTCCCGATGCGCGCATCCGGCTGATCCGGTTGCGCACCGTGCCGGCACTGACACCGATGGTCTTGGAGATGTCGCTGTAGCTGCTGCGGCCGTCCTCGTGCAATATCCGCACGATTTCCAGGTCGACATCATCCAATTCCACATCGAAAACGCTACTGCATTGTTGGACACGCACACTAGTCCTGCAGCCCGCCAATTGATTGACTCAATCATTCTCGAAACAGCAGCACGAGTCATCCGGCGTCTAATCCGAATAATACGTAATATTCGAAACTGAATCTCACCCTTCTGTGGACGACGTTGCGGGGTAGCCGGACCACAAAGGTCACGGCTTCGCACTTGGCACTGCTCTCATCTCACACTTGGTCACTTGGCACTGCGCGGGCCCGCCATCAGGCGCGATGATGGTCCGGACGCAAGGCTCTTCCCTCGCGACAGGAAGGGGCGAGCGAAGGCGTGGACGGCGACACCCAAGGCATCGAGCTGCTGGCCGACGAAGCGGTGGAGCGCGTCGAGCGCTGGCTGGCATCGGGTGCTGCTCCGGCCTCGAGACGGGAGCGAACCGCCACCCGGCGGTTGGCCGATCTGGTGAGCGATCGGCAGGGCACCGCCTTCGCCATGCGGTTCGTGGACCGGGTGATACGGCCCGAGAGTCCCGCCACATCGGCCCTCCAGCTCGCCTCGCTGGTCGGTGAGGCAGAACTGCCCACGTTCCTGTCGCCGCTGGACCGGCTGCTGGTTCGCCTCGGGGCGCGCCTCGGCCGGCGGCTCCCCCGCCTGGTGATACCGATCGCCCGGCGACGGATGCGGGCGCTGGTGGGCCACCTCGTCGTCGACTCCGAGCCCGAGCGGCTGGGCGCCCACCTGAAGGCCCGCGCCGCGGAGGGCTACTCGCTCAACGTCAACATGCTGGGCGAGGCCGTGCTGGGCGACGCCGAGGCCGGCCGGCGGCACCGGGAGGTGCTCGACACGCTGGCCCAGCCCGACGTGGACTACGTGTCGGTGAAGGTCTCTGCGGTGGTGTCGCAGCTCAACCCCTGGGACTTCGACGGGTCGCTGCAGCGGGTGGTGGAGGCCCTGCGCCCCTTGCTGCGAGCGGCCGCGGCCAGCGAGCCCCCGACGTTCATCAACCTCGACATGGAGGAGTACCACGACCTGGAGCTCACCACCGAGGCCTTCCGCGCCCTGCTCGGCGAGTCCGAGTTCTCGGCGGTGGATCTCGGCATCGCAGTGCAGGCCTACCTTCCCGACTCCTTCGACGCCCTGCGGGGGCTGGTCGACTGGCACAACCGGCTGGTCGCGGGCGGCCACCGCTCCGGATCGATCAAGATTCGCCTGGTCAAGGGGGCGAACCTGGCTATGGAGCGGGTGGAGGCCGCCATGCACGGCTGGCCCCAGACGCCCTACGAGACCAAGGCCGATACCGACGCCAACTACAAGCGCTGCCTCGACTGGGTGCTGACACCGGAGCGCACCGGCTCCGTACGCATCGGCGTGGCCAGCCACAACCTGTTCGATGTCGCCTGGGCCGACCTGCTGGCCACCCGGCGCGGGGTCCGCCCCCGGGTGGAGTTCGAGATGCTCGAGGGCATGGCCCCCACCCAGGCCGAACTGCTGCGCGCCGACGGCAGGGGAGTGCTGCTGTACACACCGGCGGTGGCCGAGCGGGACTTCGACGTGGCCATCAGCTACCTCTTCCGGCGCCTGGAGGAGAACGCCTCCGAGGAGAACTTCATCCACCATCTGTTCGGCCTGCGGCCCGGCAGCGCCGCGTTCGAATCCGAGGCGGCCAAGTTCCGGGCCGCGGTCGCCGGCCGGTGGTCGGCCGGGCGGTCCCCGCGCCGACGCCAGGACCGCCGTCACCCTCCCCGGCCTGCCGATCCGGCGAGCGGCTTCTTCAACGAACCCGACACCGATCCCGTGCTTGGCGCCAACCGGGCCTGGGCCCGCGAGATCGTCACCCGGCAGTGGCGCGGACCGGCCACGGCCATCACCCATCAGGTCGCCGACGTGGACCGGGTGCTGGAGGCGGCCGCCGGCACGCAGCCCGCCTGGGCCGACCGTCCGCCGGCCGAGCGCCGGGGTCTGCTGTGGCGGGTCGCCGACGAGTTGAGCCGCCGGCGCGACGATCTGGTGGCGGCCATGGTCCACGAGGGCCGCAAGACCGTCGCCGAGGCCGATCCCGAGGTGTCCGAGGCGGTCGACTTCGCCCGGTGGTACGGCGAGCGGGCCCTCGACCTGGCCGGTCCGGGACTGGCCAGTCTGGGGCTGGCCACCGCCGGCCTGGCCCGTTTCGAGCCCTACGGAGTTGTGCTGGTGGTGCCGCCGTGGAACTTCCCGGTGGCCATCCCGTCCGGGGGAGTGTTCGCGGCCCTGGCCGCCGGCAACGCGGTGATACTCAAACCCGCACCCGAGACGCCCGGCTGTGCCGAGATCATGGCCGAGTGCTGCTGGGCCGCGGGCCTGCCCGAGGGCCTGGTGTCCTTCATCCGGACGCCCGACGACAGCGTGGGCCGCCACCTGGTCACTCATGCTGGGGTGCATGCGGTGATCTTGACCGGGGCCTATGACACCGCCCAGCTGTTCCTGTCGTGGAAGCCCGATCTACGCCTGCTGGCGGAGACGTCGGGCAAGAACGCGATGGTGATCACATCCAACGCCGACATCGACCTGGCCGTGGCCGACCTCGTGTCGTCCGCGTTCGGTCACTCCGGCCAGAAGTGCTCGGCCGCCAGCCTGGCCATATGCGTGGGCGGTGCCTACGACTCGCCCCGCCTGCGACGCCAGCTAACCGACGCGGTGACCAGCATCAAGGTCGGCGCCAGCACCGATCTGGCCACCACCATGGGTCCGACCATCAACGAGCCCGAGGGCAAGCTCCTGCGGGCCCTCACCCGCCTCGACGACGGCGAGGAGTGGCTGGTCGAGCCCCGCCGTGTGGGTTCGCAGACCTGGACTCCGGGTGTGCGCCTGGGCGTGAGGCCCGGCTCGTGGTTCCACCGCACCGAGTGCTTCGGGCCGGTGCTGGGCGTCATGCGAGCCGACTCGCTCGACGAGGCCATCGCCATCCAGAACTCGACGGCCTACGGACTCACCGGCGGCATCCACACCCTCGACCCGACCGAGATCAGCCGGTGGACAGACACGGTCGAGGTGGGCAACGCCTACATCAACCGCCCCACCACCGGAGCCATCGTGCGCCGCCAGCCCTTCGGCGGCTGGAAGCGGTCCTCGGTCGGTTCCGGCACCAAGGCGGGCGGACCCAACTACGTGGCCCGGCTGGGGACCTGGCACCCGGTCGACACCGGCATAGGCGACGACGAGTGGCTGGCCGCCGCCCAAACCAGCGATGCAGCCGCCTGGCAAGCAGAGTTCGGCATCAAGCACGACCCCACCGGGCTGTTCTGCGAGTCCAACGTGCTGCGCTACCGGCCCCTACCCCGCATGGCGCTGCGAGCCGAGCCCGACGCCGCTCCCCGCGACATCGAACGAGTCCGGACAGCGGCCCATCGCTGCGGCGTGCCCCTCATCGAATCGCACCCCGCCGCCGAGACGAGCCCCGAGTTCGCATCCCGGCTCGCCTCCCTCGATGTCCAGCGGATCCGCGTAGTGGGAACCTGCAGCCAAGAGCTGCGAGCCGCCGCCAACGAGGTCGGCATCCACATCGCCGACGACCCCGTCACCGCCGAAGGCCGGATCGAGCTACTCCACTACCTGCGCGAGCAGGCCATAAGCCGCACAACCCACCGCTACGGCAACGTCCTCTAGGGGGCAGATCGCGTACCGGCAGCTTCTAGCGGTGGCGCGGTGCCCACTAGGGC
>VXWX01000141.1 GCA_009835735.1 Acidimicrobiaceae bacterium | reverse complement strand
TCGCCGATCACGTAGCAGGCTCGCAGCTCGCCGGCCTCCATCGCCTCGAACATCAGCGTCAGGTGCTTGCCGGGCACGCCGTTGAGCTCTGTGCCGTAGACGGCCTCGAACTTGGCCCGCACCTCGTCGTCAGCCACATCCTGGAAGCCGGGGAACTTGTTGGGTATGGCGCCCATGTCGCCGCCACCCTGCACGTTGTTCTGACCCCGGAGGGGACAAAGGCCCGAGCCCCAGCGGCCCACATGGCCGGTGAGTAGGGCCAGGTTGCAAAGCGACACCACGTTGTCAACGGCGTTGTGGTGCTCGGTGATGCCCAGGGTCCACAGGATCTGAGCCTTGGATGCGGTGGCGTAGGCGTGGGCCATCTCCCGGATGGCCTCCGCGGGCACGCCGGTCTCGGCGGCCGCCCAGTCGAGCGTGTACGACTCGACGTGGGCCGCGTAGGCCTCGAAGCCCCGGGTGGAGTGGGCGATGAAGTCGGGATCGTGCAACCCGGCGTGGATGATCTCGCGTCCCATGGCGTTGGCCAGCGCGATGTCGGTGCCGACCGACAGTCCCAGCCAGCGGTCGGCGAATTTGGCCGAGGACGTGCGCCGGGGGTCGATGGCGTACATCCGGGCGCCGCTGCGGAGGCCCTTGAGGACGTGGTGGAAGAAGATCGGGTGGGCCTCACGGGCGTTTGAGCCCCACAGCAGGATGACGTCGGCTTGCTCGACCTCCGCGTAGGACGAGGTCCCGCCTCCCGCTCCGAACACTGTCGCCAGACCGACGACGGAGGGAGCGTGTCAAGTTCGGTTGCAGGAGTCGATGTTGTTCGACCCGATCGCCGTGCGGATGAACTTCTGGGCGGCGTAGTTCATCTCGTTGGTGGCCTTCGAGCAGCTGAACATGCCGAAGCCGTCCGGCCCATGGCTGTCGAGGACGGCCCGGAAGCCGTCGGTGGCCCGGTCGAGGGCCTCGTCCCAGGTAGCGGGACGCAGCCTCCCGTTGTCGCGCACCATCGGAGTGGTCAGCCGCGGCAGCCGCTTGTCGCGTGATCGTCCGCCCATTTGCCCCTTTCCTCCTTGTTGTTCTGAGCGCAGCCCTCAAGCGTCAGCCCAGTGACAGAGTCTCACGGGCCTGATCCGGAGACTGGATTCTGCCCCCCATTGCTTCCACTACCTCACGGGCCCGGTGCACCAGATCCGCGTTCGACGCAAACACGCCCCGAGCAAGGTACAGGTTGTCCTCCAGGCCCACTCTGATGTGCCCGCCGAGCAGCATGGACTGGGCCACCCAGGGGATCTGGTTGGCCGACAGCGCGAAGCTGGTGAACTCGGAGCCGGCCGGCAGCAGCCGGGTCAGTGCGGCCAGCAGGCCCACATCGGTGGGCGTGCCGTAGGGGATGCCGGTGCACAGCTGGACCCACGGCGGATCGGCGATCAGGCCCTCATCCACCAGCGTGTTGGCCAGCCACAGGTGACCGGTGTCGAAGATCTCCAGCTCGGGCTTGACTCCGAGCTCCCGGACCCGCTTGGCCATGTCGCGGATCATGTTCGGTGTGCTCACGTACACCTGGTGGCCCTCGCCGAAGTTCAGCGTGCCGCAGTCGATGCTGCACATGTCGGGCTTGAGAGCCTCCACGTGGGCGAGCCGCTCCAGGCCGCTCACCAGGTCGGTGCCGTCGGGCCCGAAATCGAAAGGATCGGGGTCACCGATCAGCAGGTCACCGCCCATGCCGGCAGTGGTGTTGATGATCACGTCGGGATTGGCCGCCCTCACCTGCTCGAGTACCTGGCGGTACAGGTCCACATCTCGGGTGCCCTTGCCGGTGGAGGGATCGCGCACGTGGATATGCACGATGGCCGCACCGGCATCGGCCGCCTCCAGCGCCGCCATCGCGATCTGAGAGGGCGTTATCGGCAGGTCGGGATGCTTGCCGGCGGTGTCGCCCGCACCGGTCACCGCACAGGTGATGATCGGGTTGCGGTTCACCATCCCAACCCTACCGCTCCCGGCAGGCGCGGACTGCCCCGAGTGAGGGCTTGCGGGCACGGACAACCGCCCGGGATACCGATACGGTGACGGTGCCATGAGATGGTCGAAGCTGTTCATCCCGACGCTGCGCGACGCGCCCGCTGACGCGGAGGCGGCCAGCCACAAGTTGCTGGTGCGCGGCGGGTTCATACGACAGCTCCACGCCGGCCACTACTCGCTGTTGCCTCTGGGGCTGCGGGTGCATGACAAAGTCGAGAACATCGTTCGCCAGGGCATGGAGGAGATAGGTGCCCAGGAGTTCCTGCTGCCGGCCATGCACCCGGCGTCGATCTGGCAGCGCTCGGGGCGCTGGGACTCGGTCGGTCCCGAGATGTTCCGGCTCCAGGACCGCAAGGACGCCGACCTCGCCTTGGGGATGACCCACGAGGAAGTGTTCAGCGAGATCGCCAGGGAGATCACGTCGTACCGGTCGCTGCCCCAGATCTGGTACCAGATCCAGTGGAAGTTCCGCGACGAGCCCCGGCCCAAGTCGGGCCTGCTGCGGGTGCGCGAGTTCGCCATGAAGGACAGCTACTCCTTCGACCTCGACGACGCCGGGCTGGACTACGCCTTCGAGATCCATCGCGAGGCCTACATCCGGACCTTCCAGCGGCTCTCGCTCGACGCGATCGCGGTTCAGGCTTCGTCGGGCATGATGGGCGGCACCGGGTCCGTCGAGTTCATGGTGCCCTCCCCCGCCGGGGAGGACGACATCGCCGTCTGCTCGGGCGGCGGCTACGCGGCCAACGTGGAGCGGGCCACGTCCAAGCTGGCGCCCGTCGACGACGGCGATCGCAGCGACGAGCTCACCCGGTTCCCGACCCCGGGAGTGCGCACCATCGCCGCGCTGGAGGCGGTGGAGGGCGGCGCGCCCGCCCACCGCCAGATCAAGACCATGGTGATGGTGCTGGACGGCTCCATGACGCTGGCTCTGCTGCGGGGCGACCACCAGCTCAACCTCCAGAAACTCGCCGACGGCACGGGGGCCGCCGACATCCGCCCGGCCGAGCCGGACGAGACGCTGGAACGGCTGGGCGCCCATCCCGGCTCACTCGGCGCGGTGGGGGTGAAGGACCTGCGGATCGTGGCCGACCACGCCCTGCGGGGACGGCGAAACCTGGCCACCGGCGCCAACACCGACGACTGGCACTACTCGGGGGTGGACATCGACCGGGACATTGCAGTGGACGAGTGGCTCGACCTGCGAGAGGTGTCGGCCGGGGAGCCGTGCGTGACCTGCGGCCAGCCCTTGGAGGTGGTCCGCTGCATCGAGACCGGCCACATCTTCAAGCTGGGCCAGCGCTACGCCGAGGCCATGGGCGCCACCGTGCTGGACGCCGACGGGGTGGAGCGCCCCATCACCATGGGCTCCTACGGCATCGGCATCGGGCGGGCCATGGCCGCGGTGGCCGAGGTGCACCACGACGACCGGGGCCTCGTCTGGCCGGTGGCTGTGGCGCCCTACGAGACGGTGATTACTGTGGCCAGCATGCGTGACGACGCCGCGGTGGCCGCGGCCGAGCGGCTGTACGGGGAGCTCCAAGGGCAAGGTGTGGAGGTCCTGCTGGACGACCGCGACGCCCGGGCCGGCGTGAAGTTCGCCGACTCCGAACTGGTCGGCATCCCCTGGCGGATCACCGCGGGCCGGGCGGTGGCCGACGGCGAGGTCGAACTCACCGAGCGGGCCACCGGCGACACGCAGCGGGTCGCGATCGGGGATGCCGCGAGCCGGGTGGCCGCGCGGTTGGCGGGCGCCTGACCCGTCCGCCACTCAGATTCCGGTGGTTGGGCGCGATTATTGACCCCGTCAGCCGGAAATTCGACGGCAGATGTCAGGGACTCAGTCTGAGAGCTGCTGCGACAGGCGGCGGGCCGCCTCGATCACCGCCATGCCGTGATCGTGGGTGTCGTCGGGATTCGGGAACCGGTACGCGGGGCCGTGGATGTGCAGGGCCGCCTCGACGCTGCCGTCGTTCTCGAACACCGGGGCGGCCACTGAATTGAGCTCTTCGGCGAACTCCTCGTGCACCCAGGCGTAGCCGATGCTGCGAACGTGCTCCAGCCTGTCCCGCAACTCGTCCGGATCGGTCATCGTCCAAGGCGTGCATTGCGCCAGCGGCGCGGCCAGGTACTCCTCGACGAAGCGCTCGGGCTGGTGGGCCAGGATCACCAGTCCCGAGGGCACTGCGTGCAGTGGGGCGTACTCGCCGGTCCAGTCCCGAACCTGGATGTTCGAGGAGGACTCGGTCTGATCGAGGTAGTAGACCTGCGCGCCGTCGATGATGGAGAGCCCCGCGACCTCGTCGATGCTCTCGGCCAGCTCCAGCAGGTGCGGCCGGGCCGCAGCCACCAGGTTCCGGCCCCTGGGCGCCGATCCGGCGAGGTCGATCAGGCCCGGGCCCAGTCGGTACTCACCGCCCGCCTCGGTCTGCTCGACAGCCTGCTCCTCTTCCAGGGATGCCAGCAGGCGGGCCACGGTGCTCTTGGGCAGGGCCACCCGCTCGGCCAGCTCGGTGACGCCCACCGGACCCAGGGCCAGCGCACGCAACAGTGCGAACGACCGCTTGATCGACTGCACAGTCACGTCGACACCCCAGGTCCGCTCATGGCCGGTCCCGCCGGCGGCGGATCTCGGCCGAGATCGCCGGAATGACCTGGTGCAGGTCGCCGATGACGGCCCAGTTGGCCTTCACGACCATGTTGGCCTCTGGGTCGATGTTGATGGCGAGGATGTGCTTCGAGCCCATGGCGCCCACCCAGTGCTGGATGGCGCCGGAGATGCCCGAGGCGATGTAGATCTCGGGGGCGATGCGGGTGCCGGTCTGGCCGACCTGGTCGGAGTGGGGCCGCCAGCCGTTGTTGGTTACGGCCCGGCTGCAGCCGACCCGTCCGCCCAGCAGCTCGGCCAACTCCTCCAGCGGGGCGAATCCCTCGGCGGAGCCGACGCCGCGGCCGCCGCCCACCACCACCGGCGCGGTGGGCAGGGTTACGCCCGCCTCCAGCACGACCCGTTCCTTGACCACGGTTCGGGCCAACGAGGCGTCCAATTCCACGGCCACGGCCTGAGTCTCGGGGGACGCCGCGAAAGCGGGCTCGACCGGTGCAGAAGCCACCGTGTGCAGGCCGCAGGTGAGCAGCGCGACGCCGGCCGCGGCGAGGGTGGCGTCCTCCAGCAGCGATCCCCCCCACTGGATGCGGGTCATTGACCACTGCCCCTCCCCGCCCGCGGGCGGGGTGACGTCGGTGCAGTTGGCGACGAACGGCCAGTCGAGGCGGGCCGCGGCCTGGGCCATCACCTCGTTGCCCCGCTCGCTGCCGCAGGCCAGCACCGCGCCGGGCGCGAGCTCACCGATGACCTGGACCAGCGACTGGCCCCATGCCTCGGGACCGAAGTCGCTCAGCACGTTGTGGTCCACGGTGTACAGCCGGGTGGCACCGTGGTCGCCGGAGACGGCCGCCACCTGCTCCGTTGCCGCTGCTCCGGCCCCGATGGCCAGCGCGTGCATCTCGACACCCATCTTGGCGGCCAATGTCCGGCCGAAGGTGAGCGCCTCCCGGGCGGGCTCGCCGAGCGTGCCGCGGTCGTGCTCGAGCACCACCAGCAGCATCACAGGACCCCTAGTTCTTCGAGCACGTCTACGGCGGCGGGGGCAGCGTCGGGGCCGTCGCCGAGGATCACGGTCTGCGACACAGTCTCGGTCGGGCGGTGCAAGCGGACCAGAGCCTGGTCACCGGCGGTGGCGTCGAGTTCGAGCGTGGTGATCTCCAGCTTCTTGGACGCCAGGCGTCCCCTCATGGTCGGGTAGCGGGGCAGGTTGATGCCCTCCTTCACGCCGAGCGCGGCGGGCAAGTCCAGCTCGTACACCTCGAAGCCGCCGTCGATCTCGCGGCGGGCACGCACGCCCGATCCCTCTATCTCGATTCCCTTGATTCCGTTGACGATGGGACGGCCCAGCGCATGGCAGACCCGCACCCCCACCTGGAAGCCGCCCGAGTCGGCCGACTCGTTGCCGAACAGGATCAGATCGAAGACGCCTCCGTCCGCTTCCAGCGACTCGACGGCCGCGGTCAGGGCCCGGGCCGTGCGCTGGGGATCCCAGGCTGATCCGTCGGTCTGGATGAGCACGCCGTGGTGGGCGCCCACCGATGCCGCGTAGCGCAGTTGCTCGGCGGCCTCGGTTGGACCCAGGGTGAGCACCGTCACCTCGCCGCCGGTGCGCTCTGCGATCTGCACCGCCTCCTCCACGCCGCACTCCTCGTGGGGGCTCGTGGTGAAGCCGAGGTGGGCCGCGTCCACGGCCAGGCCGTCGGCGGTGACGTTTATCTTTGCGCCGGGAGCCGGCACCCGCTTCACGCAGCACAGGATCC
>VXWX01000024.1 GCA_009835735.1 Acidimicrobiaceae bacterium | reverse complement strand
CGTCGGTGTCGGCCGAGGGGGTGGCGCCCGCGGCCGACTGGTCGGTGTGGGAGCGAGACGGGCGGGCGCCGCGCTCGGGTGACGGCGCCGGGTTCGCCCGGGACTTCCGTGACGACCTGGCCCAACTGTCCCGGCTGGGACTCAACAGCCTGCGGCTGACGGTGGAGTGGGCCCGGGTGGAGCCGGCCGCGGGGCGGGTCGACAGCGACGCGCTCGACCGCTACCTCGACATCGTCGACGCGGCGGTGGCCGAGGGCCTGGGGGTGTGGATCACGCTGCAGCACACGTCGCTGCCCGGCTGGTACACCGACGACGAGGGCGGCCACGCCGACGGGGTCGCCCGGCGGCGCTGGTGGGCCCGCCACGTGGACCGAATGGCCGAGGCGTTCGACGAGCGGGCCGCGGGCTGGTGCCCGATCGAGGACCCGATCGGCTGGGCGGTTCGGGGCTACGGGCTCGGCTCCCGGCCCCCGGGTCTCCGCAGCCCCGAGGCGACGGCCGAGGCGGCCGAGGGGGCGATGCTGGCGTTGCACGAGGCGTGCCGGCTGCTGGAGTCGGGAGAGCAGCCGGTGATGGCGGTGTTCGGCGCGCCGACGCTGCACGCCGCGCCGGTCGAGCGGGAGCACGCGCACGCGGCCGGCATCGAGACCCGCCGCTGGGACGGACTGCTGTGGGGCACCTGGACCCGGGCGTTGCGCGAAGGCGCGGTGGAAGTCCCGGGACGGGCACCGGTGGCGGCGCCGTGCTTCGAGAAGGGCCCCGAGCTGGTGGGCTTGAGCCACGACCATCCGGTGGGGGTGACCGAGGCGGGCCGCCTGGTGAGCTGGCCGGCGTCGGCCCGCCGTTCCGCCGCGGGCTTCGCCCCGGAGCCGGCCGAGCTGGGCGAGGCGGTGGCGCGGGCGCTGGACGCGGTGCCGGACCGGGGCGTGGTGGTGGCCGCCCACGGCGTGGCCACCGATGACGACGACTGGCGGGACACGCTGCTGGACACGTCCATGGCAGTGGTGGCCGACGCGGCGGCCGCGGGCCTGCGGGGCTACTTCCACGACAGCGCGGTCGACGGCTACGAGTGGGCTCTCGGGTTCGGCGCTCCCCGGGGGCTGATCGGCCGCGACCGGGTCGTCAAGCCGTCAGCCCACCGCCTGACCGCCGCCGCGGCCGCCGTCTAACCGTCCAGCAACGGATTCTCGGGTTGGTTTTGGGTGGTAGGTACCCGGAATCCCCCCGAGATTTTGTGCCCGGCGGGTGGCCGCCGGCGGCCGCTCGCTCGCACGGGCTCCGCCCTACTCACTCGCAAGTCGACCACCGCCGTCTCCCGCCTAGCCGTTACGGCGGCCATGACGGCGCCGGTAGGGTGACTTGTGATGTCTGGGTCCAGACCGACCACGCTCGGCGAGCTGCGGGCCTCCGGCTGGACCTCCGTGCCGGTGCGCCAGGAGCTGCGCCGCAACGCCACCGAGCGCATCCGCTCCGGCCGGCCCCTGTTCGACGACGTGCTCGGCTACCACAACACCGTCATCCCCCAGGTGGAGAACGCCCTGCTAGCCGGCCACGACATGATCATGCTGGGAGAGCGGGGCCAGGCCAAGACCCGCATGATCCGAGGCCTGATCGGCCTGCTCGACGAGTGGACGCCGATCATCGCCACTTCCGAGATCAACGACGACCCCTACGCCCCCGTCTCGGCCCAGGCCCGGGCCCTGGTGGCCGAGCACGGCGACGACACCCCCATCGCATGGGTCCACCGCGACGACCGCTACGGCGAGAAGCTGGCCACCCCCGACACCTCGATCGCCGACCTCATCGGCGAAGTCGATCCCATCAAGGTGGCCGAGGGCCGGTACCTGTCCGACGAGCTCACCCTGCACTACGGGCTCGTGCCCCGCACCAACCGGGGGATCTTCGCCATCAACGAGCTGCCCGACCTCGCCGAGCGCATCCAGGTGGGCCTGCTCAACGTGCTGGAGGAGCGCGACGTCCAGATCCGCGGCTACAAGGTCCGCCTGCCCCTCGACGTGGTGCTGGTGGCGTCGGCCAACCCCGAGGACTACACCAACCGGGGCCGCATCATCACGCCCCTAAAGGACCGTTTCGGGGCCCAGGTCCGCACCCACTACCCGCTGGACGACGAGATCGAGATCGCCATAGTCGAGCAGGAGGCCTACGTCGGCTCGGGCGGCGCCGGGCCCGGCGACGGCGATGGCGATGGCCGTGACCCGACCGGGGTGGCCGTGACCGTGCCGTCGTTCATGACACGCATCGTGGTGGCGCTCACCCGGGCGGCCAGGTCCAGCTCCCATGTCTCGCAGCGCTCGGGAGTCTCGGTGCGCCTCAGCATCTCCAACACCGAGACGATGGTGGCCAACGCGGTGCGCCGCGCCCTGCGCACCGGCTCCGACCACGCCGTTCCCCGGGTGACCGACCTCGAAGCGCTCACCTCGTCGACGGCGGGCAAGGTCGAGATCGAGACCCTGGAGGAGGGCCGGGAGGCCGAGATACTGGAGCGGCTGGTCCACTCGGCGGTGCTGTCGGTGTTCAAGGACAGCGTGCCGCCCGACCTCCATCGAGCGGTGGTGGACGCCTTCGACGAAGACCTGGTGGTGGACGTGGGCGACGACGTGGCCGACACCGACTATGCCGGCCTGCTGGCCACCGTCCCGGCCCTGACCGCCCCCGTGCAGGCCCTGCTGGCCGACGACGAGGCGGCCGAGTCGCCCGCCATGGTCGCCTCCGCGGTGGAGCTCGTGCTTGAGGGCCTGCACCTCTCGAAGCGCCTCAACAAGGACGCCCAAGGCCCCCGCGCCCAATACCGCTCCCGCTAGCCGGTCCGCTAACCGGGCGACCCCCTGCCCCTCTCCGGGACGCGGCGGACGCAGAAATCTCGGGACGATTACGGGTGCCTACCACCCAAGACCAACCCGAGATTTCCAGGGCGAGGCGGGAGACGGCGGTGGTCGACTTGCGAGCGAGTAGGGCGAAGCCCGTGCGAGCAAGCGACCGCCGGCGGCCACCCGCCGGGCACGCCAACTACGGCAGCTAGCTTGGGTTCGTGGAGCTGGGCGGGATGTGGCGGGTCGCGGCGGCCACCGAGGGACGGCGGCGCACGTTCCACGAGGACGACCACGACGACTCGCGCTGGACGACGATGCCAGTGCCCAGCCATTGGGCGCAGATTGCACCGGATGACGAGGGCACGGGCTTCGCCCTCGAGGAGTCGGTGCTGTACCGCCACCGCTTCGAGGGACCGTCGGAGGCGGTCACAGCCACCGTCGAGGACGTCGGCGACGGGGCCGATGATCCCGCCGGGGGCCCCGGCCGGCGCTGGTGGCTGAGGATCGAGGGGTTGGCCCAGCAGGGGGACGTCTGGCTCGACGGCTCCTACCTGGGCCACACCGACGGGTACTTCGTGCCCCACGAACTGGAGGTGACCGAGCAGCTCGCAGCCCGGTCCGAGCACCTGCTGGCCATCGAGGCCACCTGCCGCCGCTTCGGCGACCCCGACAACCGGACCCTGCTCACCGGGGCGTTGCAGGATCCCGAGCTGTGCGGGGTCGACGGTCTGATCGTGGGCGGGGTGTGGCGGCCGGTGCGGCTGCGGTCCACGGGACGGATCGCGATCCGCCACGCCCGGGCCGTCTGCGCCGATGTCAGCACGGGCGAGACCCGGGACGGACCGCGGGCCCGGCTGGAGCTGAGGGCGGTGCTGGACGTGCCCGGCGGCGGTCCGGTGGATCTGGGAATACGGGTGGCCGGCACCGAGCACGTCCACAGCCACCATGCCGCCGACGGGGAGAACCGGGTGGAGTGGTCCGTCGACGTCGACGATCCCCCGCTGTGGTGGCCCCACGCGCTGGGCGACCAGCATCTGTGCGACCTGGCGATGGAGGCGTTGACGGGAAGCGAGGTCCACGACCGGCGGCATTTCCGGATCGGGTTCCGGTCGGTGGCCATGCGCCGCTGGGTGCTGTACGTCAACGGCGAGCGGCTGTTCGTCAAGGGCGCCAACCTGCTGCCCACCCGGCCGCTGCTGGGCACGGCCACGGCGTCGGAGGTGGCCGACGACATCCGGGCCGCCCGCAACGCCGGCCTCGACCTGGTGCGGCCGGTCGCCCACATCGCCCGGCCCGAGCTGTACGACGCCGCTGACGAGTTGGGGGTGCTGGTGTGGCAGGACCTGCCGATCCGCGGCCTCATGAGCCGCAGCGTCGCCGACGAGGCCGGCCGTCAGGCCCGGGAGGCCGTCGACCTGCTGGGCCATCGCCCCTCGGTGGCGGTGTGGTGCGCGCACGACCAGCCGTACTCCCGGGCCCGCCGGCCCGGCCGCACTCCGGCGGTGGTCCGCCGCCAGGGTCCGTCATGGAACCGCGACCTGCTCGACCGGCGGCTGGGCCGGGTGCTCGACCGCTGCGACGGTTCCCGCCCGGTGGTGTCCCACACCGGCGTGCCGCCCCGCGCCCCGCTGCTGGACGGCACCACCAGCGAGCTCTGGTTCGGGCTGCACGGGGGCCGGGCCGCCGATGCCGGTCCGGTGCTGGCCCGGGTGCCGGCGATGGCCCGGTTCGTGTCGGCGTTCGGCACGCCGGTGGCCGACGACCAGCCCGATGTGGTCAAGACGACCATCGAGACCCTGCGGCGCCTGAAGTACCGCCCCACCGGCGGTTTCCTGTTGCACGCCCTGGCCGACGCGGGTGGCTCCGACGCCGCCGCGGCGGCCGCGGAGGCCGGCGGCGGCTTCGGCGTGCTGGACGGGTTGCGCCGGCCCAAGCCGGGGTGGTGGGCGCTGGTGGACGCGTGCCGCCCGCTGATCGTGGTGGCCGATCCGCTGCCCGAGAGCGTGCGGGCCGGCGACTACCTCGACCTGGCCGTCCATGTGGTCAACGACTCTCGCAGCGATCTGGACGGCATCGTGGCTCAGGCCCGGGTGCTCGGAGGCGACGGCCTCGTCCTGAGCGACCATCGATGGGCCGGGGCGGCTCCGGCCGACAGCTGCGTGCTTGTGGGCCGGATCGAGACCCTCCTGCCGCCGGCGCTCCAACCCGGCCAGCTGACGGTGGAACTGAACCTCACCGCAGCGTCACCTGCCGGCGCGCATAAGGGCGACGCACCGGAGGTCATCGCCACGAATCGATACACCGCCATGATCGCTTAGACGACCGTTCGCTGGTGCCGGTGACACGGCGGCAGCGGAACTACGAGCGATATTGCCTATGCATATATTGTTGCCACCCATTGGAATCCGAGAGGCGGGCAGGAGCAGCGATGTACGAGCCGACCGACCAAGCTTCAACTGCGACGGAGTATCCGGCAGGGTCCGAGATCCGCGAGAGTGACTGGCACATCCTGGCCGGGTTCTGGCATCCGGTGGCGTTCTCGTCGGATCTTGCCGACGGGCCGGTGGCGTCCAGGCTGCTCGACGTCGATCTCGTCGTCTACCGCACCAGCGAGGGTGCGGCGGTGGCCAGGGACCTCTGCGTGCATCGGGGCTCCAAGCTGAGCAATGGCTGGATGAGCGACGACGGTGCCTGCATCGTGTGCCCCTACCACGGGCTGCACTACGACCGCTCGGGCCAGTGCACCTGGATTCCCGCCAACGACCCCGACAGTCCCCCACCGGCCAAGACCATGAGGCTGTTCAGCTATCTCGCCGCCGAGCGTTACGGGATCGTGTGGGCATGCATGAAGCCGGAGCCCCTCCGCCCCCTCCCCGAGTGGCCGCACCTCGACGAGTACGGGCCGGAGTGGCTGAGGATCCAGATCCCGAAGGGCACATGGGCTGCGACCGCCAGCCGCCACTGCGAGAACTTCAACGACATCGCCCACATCTCCTGGGTCCACATGAAGACGTTCGGGAACCGGGCCAGGCCCGTCGTGCCCGACTACACGCTGGAGCAGACCGACTACGGCCTGTACATGGCGCTGCCCTACATCGAGGTCGAGCGGGGCTTCAACGACGACCTCGGCGAGCGGGAGCGTGAGGTCTTCTACCGGCACCACCTGACCTACCCGTTCGCCACCGATCTGGAAGTGGACTACTACGAGGACGACGGCGAGAGCTTCGTCACCAGCCATTTCTTCGATATCGGTTCGCCCGTCAGCGCCCGGACCACCGACATCTACCAGGTCTCGCTGACCAACATCCCGGGCGCCACCGTTGAGGACTACGCCGAGTACCAGCTGGTCACCAACAGCGAGGACATCGTGATCGTCGAGAGCCAGCGCCCCGAGAACGTGCCGCTCAACCTGGCCGCCGAGACCCACATCCGGGCGGACAGGCTGTCGGTCCGCTACCGCCGCGACCTGGTGGAAATGTTCGGGCTCGGCGCACCGGAGATGGTCGCCTAGGAGTGAGCGGCGCGGCGCCGAGCCGCGTCCCGGCGGGCGTACGTTACGTAAACGCTTCAGTGGGTGCAGCGGCGCGGTCGAGCCGCGGGTAGAGCAGGGTCGAGGGCTGGTCCGCGGCAGTTGACATCCACGTGACGGCGT
>VXWX01000095.1 GCA_009835735.1 Acidimicrobiaceae bacterium | reverse complement strand
TCGACGAGACCCCCGTCGCCCGCTTCTACCGCGACGCCAAGATCCTCGAAATCGGTGAAGGCACCAGCGAGATCCAGCGCCTAGTGATCTCCCGAGAGCTAGGCCTCGGAACAGCCGCATGACATGAGTGCTAACCCGGGATAGTGCTTTCGCGCATCAACAGAGCGACGATCCGAACCCCATAGGAGCAACTCGACACTGAGCCTGCAAATCGACGCCATAGGCAAGACCTGCAGCGACGCCCTCCTCAGCATCAAGGTCACCATCAACCGTGCGTACGCCGGGCGCTGTGACGATGAGCGTAGGAACGAACCCCCTGGCGACATCGATCCGATGTCAGCGCTGATCCGGTGGTCGTGACCTACCTAAGCCTCGCAAGGGTTGGCTCTAGGTCGGCATCAACCGAACTGAGCTTCTGACACCAGCGAGATCTTTTGGATGGCGTCGATGCCGTTGGGTGAACCGTCAAGGCGAAGGCTCGCCTAACCATGAAGTCATCAGAATGCTCGGCACATTCAACTGCGCGTCCAGGGCGGTGAGCATCGGACGCGCCCCAGGCCGTAGCGGCCCACGCTTGCAGCGGGGAGTACTGTCTCGAGTTGCTATCGGTAGCAAGTTCTTCCAAGCGCTTGCCGTGCGCTTTGCTCATTCGCAGCCGACTGGCCACTCGACACGCTTGGAGTTGACCTGCGAGTGACCGGGGTCCGCGCGCGGTTGTGGCCCTATCAATGAGCCAGTCAGCATCTATCTTCTTTCTCCTGCGTCGGTCACCAGCGAGAGCAAGCAGGTATCGGCCAACATTGCTTGGTATTTCATCGAACATCTCTGGATTGGTGTATAGCACCTTAAGACCCTCAGCATCACCGTTGAGTTCACCGAGCAGGAAACTAAGGACATCCCAGTCCGGGTTCGGTTGGTCAAGGTGCCACCCAAGTTCCTCAGTTACCTCCTCCGGAGCACGGTGGCCTGCCGGGCGCGACATCAGGTAGGCGATGTGACCGTGCTGCATCACATGTTCAGCCTCGCCGCTGCCCTTGGAGTAGACAGCGACTTTGGACGTGTTCACTTCGAGACCAAGTTCCGCCGTAGCCAAGACGTACGCGCCGTACACATCTGGCCAATCGGCCTCGGACTGAAGGTACAGCCAGCTATCGTCCGTCAACCGAACATGGCCGAGGACTCGTCCTGCCATCGCATCGTCTAGACCGATCAGCACAGCGTTGGCCAGCAACCCGGACGACTCCAAGTCCACCGGAAGCCCGGGCGGAGCGCCCATGCTTGGGAGGAGACCGAGAAAGTTGACGATGGGACCGACCGATTCATCGGTTAGGCCGAGCCTGCCCAGAGTCTCCATGAGCGTGCCCAACCGAACTGACGGGTAGTAGTGCCGTATATCAGCAACCCCCATTGCATTGCAGTGATTATCGGCATACAGCGCCTCGCCTCGTTCGCGCCGCAACTCGAATGCCGCCTGGATGTCCCGCACCGACCAACCGGGTGGAGCGTTCTCGAGTCGGTAGCTGAACACGTCCGGACCCAATGCCCGATCGACGATCGGCGAGACTCGCCCGACGAGGATCCGATAGTAGAGTTCGTCATACAGATCAAGCGACGCGACTGCCCGCATCTCGTCGTTCCCAGGCTTGGGAGTCGGGAAGGTGCTCGCGACGTATGGGCACCGCCCTTCCCTCAAGCGAGTGCCCAAGCGCTTGTGCACCAACTCAGGCGCTGCGGTGAAGTCTGCCCAGGCCCGCACATCAGGGAGCGCTCGCCTGCGGGTTGCAGGAACCCCCGCTCGCAAGTTTGCCGCGACCTCATCCGGGTGTGGCTGTCTCCCGCCGCTGCATGACCGTGACACCCGCATTGATTCCTCCTTTCTGTGAAAATTGCACCTGTGTAACTAAGGCCTACCGTACCCAAGCCACCCGCCAGCTACTCCAGCGCCCAGGGCCCCCTTCGCGGGCCCAGACAGCGGTATCGCCGCGCACGAGAACTTCGTGCCCGGGCGGTCGTAGCCCCTCCCGGCCTCCAACCCCACAAACCACAGGGCCACAGGAAGGGCTGCTTTCTATATTAGCGCAGACGCTGACGCAGATGGGGTTCGCTGTGCAGGCCGCTCAACGATCAGAAGGAACAGGTGGACAGCGGCACCGTTGAAGGCTGGATCCTCGCCATCGATCTCATGTACCAGAGCGAAGGCACCAACTCGCGGCTCGTACACGTCCCTTGGTGTGGGACACTTGCGTGGACAACCGTGAGTGACCTGGATCTAGGGGTTGCCTGTTTGCGAAGGGCATTTGATGGTGCCCGGGGTGGGACTCGAACCCACATGTCCGTTAGGACAGCCCGTTTTAAGCGGGCCGCGTCTGCCAGTTGCGCCACCCGGGCACGCCCGTCACGGTACCGCCGTTGGGCTGGCCCATCCTCCGGCGCCGGCCAAGTGCGCTTGTCCGCTCAGGTCGGTAGTACAGGCTCCGCTGCTCGGCTCAGCCCGCGAGGATGGTGCTCGTCGGCCCAGCAGCCTCATCATCAGCTTCCGGGGTGTCCTCAAGCTTGTCGACGATCTCCCGTGAACGGCCCCCGACCTTCAACTCTCCGCTCTTCACACGGCTTGCCCACTTCTCGAACGCCGCTAGTCGCTCAGCCCGGGACTTGCTCACAGCTACGCCTCCAAGAACTTCCGTCGTGCGACCATGGCATGGATGATAAGCGGTGTCTCTATGCGGCGACTGCCTTGGTTGAAACTGGCGGCGGGGCGGCTACGGCGACCTCTGTCCTCAAGGTGAGTGTGCTGGCGTCATCCTCTTCACCCTCGCCGTCGATGGCTAGCCACAGGGCGGACCGCACCAGGTCGGCTTTGGAGTCCTCGAGATAGTTGGCCACCACGATCCCCTCGATCATGTCGGCCAGCACCGCCCCCCGGGGCCGGTCCCCGAGGCGGATCGACACCACCGGCGAACCGTTGCGGCGGCGGATGGACCGGTGGAGGTCGCGGCGGGACGGCGGGCTGGCGAACACGGGCACGACCAGGCCGCGCAGGTGAGCCGCCCGTGCCAGCGAGCGGGCTGCGGCTCCGAAGTCGAGCGATGTCATTCCCACGAGAACTATGGTCGCGCCGGGGTGTGACACCGCCCCGACCCCAGCCCAGGAGCCGGCCCTTAACGCCATGCACGCAGCCGACTACAACCCGGCCCAGCAGGAGGTAGTGAGCCTGCTCGGAGCCCCGAAGGGCGACCGTCCCACCTTCGACGCGGGCCTGCGCGACGAGCTTCGAAACCTGCTGGAGGAGCGCCTGGAACCGCTGGTGTCCACCATCGACTCCGACCGGTTCGACGACGACGTCCTCTACCTGAGCAAGTACATGCTCACTCAGGCGCTCGGATGCGAGCGGAAGTTCATGGCCGAGCTCGCCGAGCCGTTCCAATGGTCGATCCCCACCGCGCGGGGCACGGTCACCCACAAGGCGATCGAGCTGTCGGTCCACTGGCGGGGCGAGGCATCGCCGCTGGAACTGGTCGACGAAGCGATGGCCCGGCTCGAGAACGCCGACAAGAGCATCGCCGACTACCTGGAGCGCTGCGAGGAGACGGAGCGGGCCGAGCTGAAGGCCGAGGCCGGCGCGGCCATGACGCAGTTCCTGGAGTGCTTCCCCCCGCTCAAGCCCAGATGGAGGCCGACCACGGACAGCCCGATAAGGGCAGAGCTCCACGGAGGGCTGATCGTGCTGTCGGGCAAGCCCGACCTCACGCTCGGCCAACCCGAAGGGACTGTGGCCGGCAAGGTCATCATCGACTTCAAGACCGGCAGGTTCTCACCGTCACATCGAGAGGATCTCCGCTTCTACGCCCTGCTAGAGGCCTTGCGCATCCTGCCGCCCAGGCTGCTGGCCACCTACTACCTCGACCAGGGCCGGTTCCACCCCGAGGAGGTCACGCGCGACCTGCTGCTGTCGGCGGCCGAACGGGTGATCGACGGCGCCCATCGATACGTGGAGCTGGTCACCGGCACCCGCGAGCCGGGGGTCGCGCCGGGCCCGAGCTGCCGGTGGTGCCCGGTCCAGCCGGACTGCGACGAGGGCACCGCCTACCTGGAGGGCTCGCCCGAGGGCGGTCCCGAGGACTGGTGAGCGGCTAGCTCGAGGACCGCCTCCTGGGGCGGGGCGGCGACGGGGTGGTCGGATGGACCTCGGGCGCCACCTCCGGGGAGTACTCCCCTACCTCCACGTCCAGATGGCGCAACCAGCCCGAGCCATGGAGCGCAGCCGTTCCCCCCAGCAGCAGGGCGCCGTACACGCCGAAGGCAGGCCGCGGTCCGATCAGCTCGATCATCTGGCCCAGCACGAGCTGTCCGAGAGGATTGGACGACATCAGCACCATCACATACAGCGACATCACCTGGGTCCTGCGCTCCTCGTCGACCTGGAGCTGGACGGCGGTGTTGAGCGAGCTCGCCGACGCGAGGTGGGCGGCCCCGATGAACGCCAGCGGCACCAGGTACGACACGAACGACGGCGCCACCGCCAGGGCCACCACCGCGGCCCCGTAGATGACCAGCGCGACCCGCTGGATCTGCGACCGCGGCACCCGCCCACCGAGCGACGCCACCACAGGCGCGGCCACCACGGCACCCGCACCGAGCATTGTGAGCATGAGACCGAACCCGCCCGGCCCCCGATTGAACACATCCTCGGCGAAGACGACGGTGAGTATCTGGATCGACAGCCCGAGCGACCCGATCAGCGAGGCGGTGACGAAGGCGACCACCAGGCCGCGGCGGGCCCTCACGTACCGGGCCACGGCCAGCATGTTGCGGATCACCCGCATGCTCGGAGTCCCGGCCGCGGCCGCCGCCTTGCGGGACTCGATCCGGACCAGCGCGAACACCACCACCAGGGCGCCCGCCGCGGCCACCCAGAACGCGACCGCCGGGCCGGCCGCGGCCACGGTGATCCCGCCCAGCATCGGGCCGACCAGCCGGGAGCCGTTGAACTGCGCGGAGTTCAGGGTCACCGCGTTGAGGAGCAGGTCCCTGGGGACCAACTCGCTCACGAAGGCCTGCCAGACGGGCAGGTTGAGGCCCCCGCCCAGCCCCGAGGCCGCGGCCAGGGCCACATAGGCGGTCGGCGACCGCACGCCCTGGCTCCAGGCCACGGCCATGAGCACCGCGACCAGGCCCATGAACGACTGCGAGACCATCAGGATGTTGCGCCTCGGATAGTGATCGGCCACCATCCCGGCAACCGGCGCCATCAGGGCCATCGCCGCGAACTGCGCGAACCCTGCGAAGCCGACCCAGCCCGGGCTGCGGGTCAGGTCCCAGACCACCGCCGGGAGGGCCACGTACTGGAACCACCGGGCCGAACTGGCCGTGACGCCGCCGAACCAGAAGTAGCGGTAGCTGCGATGGCCGAACGAAGCAAACGCAGCAGGAGGCACCGGAGCACCGTAGCGGCGCGGGCGCGCCATCACGGGCATCGGACGCCACGTCGCCGCGGGCGCGCCATACTGCGGCCCATGTCCTACGTGATGATCGACACATCAGACGGCGTGGCCCAGCTCACGCTCAACGACCCCGACCGGCGCAACGCCGTCAGCCAGGCCATGAACGACGAGATCGTCGCGGCCCTCGACGAGCTAGAGCCCGACCCGTCCATCGGCGCGCTGGTGGTGACCGGCGCCGGCAAGGGCTTCTGCGCGGGGGCCGTGCTGGACGACCTGCTGGCCGCGGAGTCCACCGGCATAACCCGCATCTACGAGGGGTTCCTGCGGGTGGCCCACTCGCCGCTGGCCACCGTGGCCGCGGTGAACGGCGCGGCGGTGGGCGCGGGCATGAACATGGTTCTGGCCTGCGACATCGTGCTGGCCGGGCGCCAGTACGCCCGCTTCGACTCCCGGTTCCTGAAGATCGGGCTCCACCCGGGCGGCGGCCACACGTGGCGCCTGAGGCATGTGACCGACCGCACCACCGCCATGGCGATGGTGATATTCGGTGAGGTGCTGTCGGCCGAAGACGCTCACCGCACCGGTCTGGTATGGGAGGTAGCTGACGACGGCGAACTGCTGGCTCGGGCCCACAAGCTGGCCGCCCGGGCCGCGGCGCAGCCCAAAGAGCTGGTGGCCCGCACCAAGGCGACGATCCTGTCGCTGGACGAGGTCGCCGACTCGGCCGCGGCGGTGGACTTCGAGCTGCATCCCCAGCTGTGGTCTATGGGAGAAGCCGCCTTCAAGGACCTAGTCAGGCGACTCCAGTCCGAGATCAGCTCCAAGCCGTAGCACTCAGAACTATGGTCTGACGCCATGGAGAAGCTCCTGGTCGCCAACCGGGGCGAGATCGCCATCCGGGCGTTCAGGGCGGCGACGCAGCTGGGCATCAGGACCGTCGCCATACTCCCAATCGAGGAGGAGCGCAGCGGTGCGCTCCATCGCATCAAGGCCGACGAGGCCTACGTGATCGGCGAACCCGGCCGTCCCGTCCGTGCTTACCTCGACCATCAGGCCATCGTGGCCAAGGCGGTGGAGGTGGGGGCGGACGCCGTGTACCCCGGCTACGGCTTCCTGTCGGAGAGTCCCGACCTCGCCGAAGCCTGCGCCCAGGCCGGGGTGACCTTCGTCGGGCCCAGCGCGGCGGTGCTCAGGCTGACCGGCAACAAGATGCGGGCCCGGCAGGCCGCCGAGGATGCCGGGCTGCCCGTGCTGCGGCAGTCGCCGCCGGTCGACGATCCCGCCGAGGCCGAGGCCCTCGCGGCCGGTATCGGCTTCCCGCTGTTCGTGAAGGCCTCCTCCGGCGGGGGCGGCCGGGGGATGCGCCGGGTCGAGAGCCCGTCCGGCCTGGTCGAGGCGGTCGAGGCGGCCCAGCGCGAGGCCGGCAGCGCCTTCGGGGACTCCACCGTCTTCCTCGAGGAGGCCATGACCGGCGTCCGCCACATCGAGGCCCAGGTGCTGGCCGACACCGCAGGCAACGTCGTCCACCTCTACGAACGCGACTGCTCAGTCCAGCGCCGCTTCCAGAAGGTGGTCGAGATGGCGCCGGCCCGGGACCTCGACGCCACCGTGCGCGACAGCCTGCTGGCCGACGCGGTCCGCTTCGCGTCCTCCATCGGGTACGCCAACGCCGGCACGGTGGAGTTCCTCGTGGACGGCACCGGTCGCTACGTCTTCATCGAGATGAACCCCCGGATCCAGGTGGAGCACACGGTGACCGAGGAGGTCACCGACGTCGACCTGGTCGAATCGCAGCTGCTGGTCGCCTCCGGGGCCACGCTGCCCGAGCTGGGGCTCACCCAGGACGCGATCAGCCTGCGGGGCTTCGCCCTGCAGTGCCGGGTGACCGCTGAGGATCCCTCCAACGACTTCCGTCCCGACACCGGCAGGATCGTGGCCTACCGGCCGGCCAGCGGGGCCGGGGTGCGCCTCGACGGCTGCGTCTACCAGGGCGTGGAGATAACCCCCCACTTCGACTCCATGATCGAGAAGGTCACCTGCCGTGGCAAGGACTTCTCCACCGTGGTGCGCCGCATGCAGCGCACGCTGGCCGAGTACCGGGTGCGGGGAGTGTCCACCAACCAGCCCTACCTGCAGGCCATCCTGGCCGACGACCAGTTCCGGGACGGCCCGGTCACCACCAGCTTCATCGACGACCGCCCCGAGCTGACCGCGGCGTCGGTCGGAGCCAACCGGGCCACCCGGCTGCTGCGCTACCTGGCCGACGTGACCGTCCACCTCCCCCACGGACCGGCTCCCACCAGGGTCGCACCGACCACCAAGCTGCCGCCGTCGCGCACCGGCCAGCCGCCGGCGGGGTCGCGCCAGCGCCTGCTGGAGCTCGGGCCCGAGAAGTTCGCGGCCGAGCTGCGGGCCGCCAAACGGGTGCAGGTGACCGACACAACGCTGCGGGACGCCCACCAGTCGATCCTCGCCACCCGGCTGCGCACCATCGACCTGGTGGCCGGCGCCCGCGAGATGGCCCACACCATGCCGGAACTCCTGAGCATGGAGTGCTGGGGAGGGGCCACCTTCGACGTGGCCCTGCGGTTCCTGCACGAGGATCCCTGGGAGCGCCTCGCCGGCATCCACGAGGCTGCGCCCAACATCTGCACCCAGATGCTGCTGCGGGGCCGCAACACGGTCGGCTACTCGCCCTACCCGGATTCGGTGGCAGGCCATTTCGTCGCCGAGGCGGCCGAGACCGGGATGGACATCTTCCGCGTGTTCGACGCCTTCAACTCCATCGACCAGATGCGCCCGGCCATCGCGGCAGTGCTCGAGGCGGGGGCGGTGGCCGAAGGGACCATCTGCTACTCGGGGAACCTGTCCAGTCCGGCCGAGGACCTGTACACCCTCGACTACTACTTGAGGGTTGCCGAGGAGCTGGTCGAGGCCGGGGTGCACATCCTGTGCATCAAGGACATGGCCGGACTGCTGCGAGCCGGCGCAGCCACGACGCTCGTGACCGCGCTACGGGAGCGCTTCGATCAGCCCGTGCATCTGCACACCCACGACACCGGCGGAGGCCAGCTCGCCACCTACATGGCCGCCATCGAGGCAGGCGTGGACGCCGTGGACGGGTCCGCTCCTCCCCTGTCCGGGATGACCTCCCAACCGTCTATCGCCTCCGTCGTGGCGATGACCAACGACGCCGAGCGGGCCACGGGCCTCAGCCTCGACGCCATCGGGGACCTCGAGCCCTACTGGGAGGCGGTGCGCCGGGTGTACGCCCCCTTCGAGGCGGGTCTGCAGTCGCCGACCGGCACCGTCTACCGCCACGAGATCCCCGGCGGGCAGCTGTCGAACCTGCGGGCCCAGGCTCGGGCCCTGGGCCTGGGGCACCGCTTCGAGGAGGTGGAGCGGCTCTACGCGGCCTGCAATGAACTGCTGGGGCGGCCCATCAAGGTCACGCCGTCGTCCAAGGTGGTCGGCGACCTGGCCCTGCACCTGGTGGCCTCGGGCGTCTCACCGGAGCAGCTGCTAGAGGACCCGGCCAGCGTCGACCTGCCCGACAGCGTCATCGGATTCCTCCACGGAGAGCTGGGCACGCCGCCGGGCGGGTTCCCCGAGCCCTTCCGGTCGAAGGCGACCGAGGGCCGGTCGTGGTCGCCGACCTACAAGGACCTCACTGAAGCCGACATCGAGGGTCTGGACCGCAACCGGCGCGCCACCCTCAACCGGCTGCTGTTCCCCACGCCGTCGGCGTCGCAGGCCGAGAAAACGGACCGCTACGGCGACCTGTCGGTGCTGCCGTCGCTGCTGTTCTGGTACGGCCTCGACCCCCATGAAGAGGACACCGCTGTCGTGCTGGGCCGGGGCGTGCGGCTGCTGCTGGGACTCCGCTCGATCAGCGAGCCCAACGACGAGGGCATCCGCATCGTCGGCTTCAGGGTGAACGGCCAGCCCCGCGACATCGACACCCTCGACCGCACTGTGGCCTCGGACCGTCCCGAGCACGCACGGGCCGACCCGACGAAGCCGGGCCACGTGGCCGCGCCGTTCCGGGGCGCGGTCAACGTGTCGGTGGCGGCCGGCGACCAGGTCGCGGCGGGCGACACGGTGGCGGTGATCGAGGCCATGAAGATGGAGTCGTCGATCTCGGCTCCGGTGGCGGGCACGGTCGAGTCCATCGCGGCCGCGCCGGGTGCGCTGCTCGAGCCCGGGGACCTGATCCTCGAGATCCGCCCCGCGGGCCGCGCCGCCAGCCCCGAAGCCGCCAGCTAGCCAGTAGGTCCAGCAGCCACCGGCAGGGGCGCTATCCACTCGGCGATCAGCTCGGGGGCCCGCACCCGCCACTCCTCCTCGGTGATGGCGAAACGGTGATGGTCCTCCCACACCCCGTTGATCTCGACGTAGCGCTCGGCCAGCCCCTCGTACCGCAGCCCGAGTTTCTCGACCACCCGCAGGCTGGCCGCGTTGCGAGGCACGATGGACACCTGCAGCCGGTGCAGCCGCAGCTCCTCGAAGGCGAAGCGGGCCGCCACCACCAGCGCCTCCGGGGTGTAGCCGTTGCCGCCGACGGCCTCATCGATCCAGTAGCCGACGTAGCACGACTGGAACGGGCCCCGCTGGATGGACGACAGGTTCATCTCGCCCCGGAAGTGCCCGTCGACGAACACGCCGAACCCGTATCCAGTCCCCTGCTGGCGCTCCCGCCGCCGAGCCGCGCAGCGCTCGCTGAACGCCCTGGGGTCCTCGGCGGTGTCGGGCCGGCCCGGTATGGGCCGCGGCTCCCACTGCTTGAGACGGGCGCGGTTGCGCCGACGAACCTCCCGCCATGCGCCGAAGTCATCCCGCGTCAACGGCCGCAGCAGCACTCGCCGCCCCAGCAGAGTACTCACGGCCGGGCACTCTAGCCGTGCTACTGGGCCTCTAGAAGTCCGAGCGCCAAGCCGTCGAGCAGGTCCGACTCCGACACCAAGCACTCCTCGAAGTCGAAGTACCGCATGATCCTCACCAGGATGCACACTCCGGCCACGATCACATCGGCACGGCCGGGGTGCAGCCCGGGATTGTGGACCCGGTCGGCGAGCGTCTCGGTGGCCAGCGTGCGGAAGACGTCCTCGGCCGCCTCCTTCGACAGCCTGAAGTGATGGACCCGGTCACGGTCGTAGGTCGCCAGGCCCAGCTCCACCGCCGCGACGGTCGTGATCGTCCCGGCCACCCCCACCAGCCGGCAGGGCCCGGCGAGGGCGGGAATGGCCCGCACCGCGTCGTCGAGGTGGAGTTCGGTGACCGACAGGCACGCCGCGAGCTCCTCGGGCTGCGGCGGGTCGTGATGGATGTACTTCTCGGTGAGCCGCACGCTGCCGATGTCGAGCGACAGCGCGTCGGAGCAGTGCCCCTCGCCGTAGGACAGCTCCGTAGACCCGCCGCCGATGTCCACAACCAGATACGGACCCTCGGCCGGATCCAGCTCGCTGATCGCTCCGCGGAAGGCCGTCTCGGCCTCCTCCCGGCCTGACAGGACCTCCGGCGCGGCGCCCAGGATCGACTCCGCGGGCTGCAAGAAGTCCGACCGGTTGGCCGCGTCGCGCACCGCAGAGGTCGCGATGAACCTCACAGCCGTCGGGCGGTGGGCGTCGATGGCTCGCCGGTACTGCAGCAGGCACGCCAGAGTGCGCTCCACAGCGGCGGGATCGAGGCGGCCGGTTGCGTCCACGCCCCGGCCCAGGCGGGTTATCTCCGAGCGCCTGACCGCTGCGGGCTCCCGGCCGTCGGTGACGAGAAGCCGGGTGGTGTTGGTGCCGCAGTCCACGACAGCCACCGGGCCGGGGGTCATCTCACCCTCCGGCCCGCCCGGCCGCGGCCGGTCCGAGGCGCTCCGCCACCCAGCGGCCGACGGGATCGTCGCCGCCGGCCAGGTGCCAGGCATAGTGGGCGTGGAGGCACTTGACGCCGCGGCGGGTGCCGCCCACACCGGCCGAGGGTCTGGGCCCCGTATGGCCCGCGGGTATGGCGGCATCGCGCTCGGCGGCATAGCGGGTGTGGGCCGCCGCCAGCTCGCCGGCGTCGACAGCGGCCTCTGCGGCTCGTACGCCGCCCTCGGACTCCAGACGCCCGACCAGGCGGCGCAGGTCCTCCTCGACGAGCCAGTAGCGAGTGGGCATGGGCCGGCCGTCGTGAAGGATCGGGGCGTTGCGGATGACCGCCGGTTCGCCCGAGGAGTTGCGCACCACCACGTCGAAGTCCCCCGCGGGCTCGCGGCCCAGAAGCTGGGCGACCCGAGTGACATCGTCTTGACTGCAGCCCGGCACCGCCCCGGCGGGCGCCGACGTCCGAGCGGCGTGGTCGGGCCCGGCTGTCACGGCTGGCGAGCGGTCACCGTTGTCAGGAAGCGAGCGCGATGATGACCACGATCACGATCAGGATGATCGCGAGGATCACCGGCAGGAGGCGCTTGAGAACCGGGGCGCCGGCCACATCCAGCAGGTCCACGGCCTCAACCTCAGCGGCGGGCTCCGGAGCGGCAGCCGGAACCCCGGCATCCTGACCGGCATCGGCCTCGGCTTCCGCGTCCGGCGCAGCCGGAGACTCGTCGGCGGCCACATCGGCGGCAACCAGTTCAGCGAGATTGTCGGCGAACTGCCCCATCAGCTTGCGACTCACGTCGGCCAGCACGCCCCGGCCGAACTGCGCGACCTTGCCGGTGATGGTGAGGTCGGTGTGGACGTTCACCTTGGTGGACGCCTCGGTCACGGCCTCGAGTGAGACCGTAATCTCCGCCGACGCGTTCCCCGCGCCGCGGGTGTCGCGCCCGCTGGCCGACATCAGCAGCCGGTGGGCATCGTCGTCGCGCTCGGTGAACGAGGCCTTGCCCTTGTACTGGGAGCTGATCGGCCCGACCTTGACCTTGACCAGCCCCTCGTGGACGTCGCCGTCGCTGCCGGTGAGCTGCGCGCCCGGCAGGCACGGCGCGATCCGCTCCACGTCGGTGATGACCTCCCACACGGCGTCGACGGGATGGGCCACCTCGAATGAGTCGTTCAGTTCCATTTCTGCAGGTCCTCCAGAGTGTCGATGTCGTCGGGATTCCCCTCGCAGGGTATCGCCCGCACCAGCTCCGGTCTGCGGCGCATCAGCACTCGCCCGCCCTCATCGCCGGTGAGGGGCAGGTGGCTCCACAGGGCGGCACCGATCCGGACCGGGGGCCGGCGGGCGCCGTCGAAGTCGGCCACCGCGAGGTCGCAGTCGGCGTTTCCCACCGCCGCCCATGCCTCTGCAGGCACACCGGGCTGGTCGCCGCAGCCGAACACAACCGCCCGGTGTCCCCGCGAGCCCGCGTAGCTCACCCCCGCGGCCAGCGACGTGGCCTGGCCCTGCTCCCAGGCTTCGTTGTGCAGCACCGTCACCTCTTCGGGCAGCACCTCCAGCAGGTCGACGGCCCCCATTACCACGATGGTCTCATCGAGGTCGGCGGCGAGGGCCGAGTCCACGGCCCGGCGCACCAGCGGCACGCCGCCCACCTCGCAGAGCAGCTTGTGACGCTCCCCCGCGAAGCGCTCCCCGGCGCCAGCGGCCAGCACGACCGCAGCCACGCCCAGCCGCGGACCCTCTAGGAGTTCAGCCTCCGTCGGGCCGGTCTTCGCTTCAGTCATGGATGGGGCCGGTGGTGTTGGAGAGGCCCTCCGCCTTGCGTCCGGTCCGCAGCGAGATGATCTCCGAGACGATGGACACCGCCGTCTCCTCGGGGGTGGCTGCACCGATGTCGAGCCCGATGGGCGAGCGGAGGCGGGCCAGCTGCTCGTCGGTCACCCCGGCCTCGATCAGGCGGCGGGTGCGATCGTCGTGGGTGCGGCGGCTGCCCATCACCCCGATGTAGCCGACGTCGGTGGTCAGCGCCGAGGTGATAGCGGGCACGTCGAACTTGGCGTCGTGAGTGAGCACGCACACCGCGTCGCGGGGCCCCAGGCCGGCCCCGACCTCGTCCAGCAGCCGATCAGGCCACGACACGACCACCTCGTCGGCCATCGGGAACCGCTTGTCGGTGGCAAAAACCGACCGGGCGTCGCACACAGTGACCCGGTAGCCGAGCACCTTGGACACGCGGGCCAGCGCCGCAGTGAAGTCGACCGCGCCGAAGATCAGCATCCGGGGCGGCGGGGCGAACGACTCCACGAACACGGCCACCTCCTGGCCACAGGTCTCACCCTGCTCGGAGTACTCGCCCTGCTCGGAGTAGCGGCGCAGGCCGGAGCGGCCCGCAACTAGTTCGCCTCGGGCGTCGCGCTGCACGGCCCGATCGAGACCCGGCGCGCCCAGCGAGCCGACGGTCTTCTGACCCTCGGGGCGCACCAGCATCTTGGCGCCCGTTCCGGGACCCTCGACCACGGTGGCCAACGCCGCGGGCGACTCGGCAGCGAGATCCGCTCCGAGCTCGTCGAAGACCGGCCCCCACTCCAGCGGCTCCACGAACAGGTGGATGGTCCCACCGCAGGTGAGCCCCACGGCGAAGGCCTCGTCGTCGCTGTAGCCGAAGGTGACTATCCGCCGGTCCCCGGTGGCGATCACCTCCAGGGATTCGGTGACCACCGCGCCCTCCACGCAGCCGCCCGACACCGAGCCGACAACCTCGGCGCCGGCGGTCACGGCCATCGCCGCGCCCGGAGCCCGGGGCCCGGAGCCCTCGAGGTCGACGACGCGGGCGACCGCGGCCTGCTCGCCGGCCGACCGCCAGTGGTCCAGGTCGGCCAGGATCTCCTTCACGGCTCCACTCCCAGGTGTCCCGCTCCCGCCATTGCGGGGGCGACGGCACGGGCACCGCCGGTAGGCCGGACGCCCCGATCCGTCTCGGCGAGCACGAGGTCGGCCAGCCGCTCCAGGGACTCCAGGTTGTGCCCCTCCACGAAGTCGTCAACGTACGGCAGGGCGGCCGCCATCCCGCGGGCCAGCGGGGCGTATCCGGGCGACGCCTTGAGGGGATTGACCCACACCAGGCGGTTGGCGACCCTGCGCAGGCGCTGCATCTGCTCGGACATATCAGCCGGGTCGCCGCGGTCCCAGCCGTCGGAGAGGATCACCACTACCGCGCCGCGGGCCATTCCCCGGCACCCCCATTCGTCGTTGAAGGCCCGCAGGCCCGATCCGAGGCGGGTCCCGCCGCTCCAGTCGGGCACGGCGGCCGACGCGGCCCGCATGGCCCGGTCCGGGTCACGCGAAGACAGCTCCCGGGTTAGCCGGGTGAGCCGGGTGCCGAGCGCGAAGGCCTCGACCCGGCTGCGGCCCGCCACCGCGGCGTGGACCAGGCGCAGCAGAGCCCGGGCGTAGCGCTCCATCGATCCGGACACGTCCAGCAGGAGAACCAGGCGCCGGGGCCGGCGACCGCTCATGCGACGGTGCATGCGCATGGGCTCCCCGCCCGAGCGCATGGCGGCCCGGACCGTGCGCCGCACGTCCAGACGGCCCCGGCACGACCGTGTCGCCTCCAGGCGGCGGCTGGGCCGCGTCGGGCCGCGGAACCTCAGCCGCTCCATCAGCCGGCGGGCCTCCTCCAGTTCGTCGTCGGTGTAGTCGGCGAAGTCCTTGGTGGCGAGGGTCTCGGTGGCGCTGTAGCGAACGGTGATCACATCGGAGTCGCGGCCGGGCTCCTCCTCGTCGGTGGCGGCGTCGCCGGCATCGTCGACCTGCAGGACCACGGGGACGCTCACCGCGGTGGTGGGAGAGACGGTGCCCAGGGGCTTGCCCAGCCAGTAGGCCCCGAAGACGGCGTCGTACACCCCGACGTCCTCGACGCGGTGGACCAGCGCGCACCGGCCGGCCCAGTACAGCGACTCGCGGCTGGTGACGTCGCACACCGACAGCGCTTCCGAGTAGAGCAGCGCGGAGGTGAGCGAGACCTCAAGACCGGCCCGGCGCAGCGCGCCGGCGAATCCCACGGCCACGTCGATCGGATCGGAGCCGCCGCGGTCCGGCTCCCGGACCAAGTCGCTCTTCTGGCTCATGTGCTGTGGGCGGCTGCGGCCTCGTTCACGATGGCAGCCAGGTCGTGCTCGATGACCCGGTCGCGGTCCTCGCGGTACTTCAGCAGGGCGCCCAACGTGGCGGACGCGTTGGCCAGATCGAGCTTGGCCCCGCCGAGGAGGCTCAGAGCACGGGCCCAATCGATGGTCTCAGCCACTCCAGGAGGCTTGTAGAGGCCGACATCGCGGATGGCGGCCGCGGCATGGGCCACCTCCTGCGCCAGGGTGTCGGCCACCTCCGGGGCCCGCAGCCGGATGATCTCCGCCTCGCGCTGCGCGCCGGGATGCGACACCCAGTGGTACAGGCAGCGCCGCTTGAGGGCGTCGTGCACATCGCGGGTGCGGTTGGATGTGATGACCACCACCGGCGGATCGACAGCCGCGAAAGTGCCTACCTCGGGAATGGTGATCGAGTAGTCCGACAGAACCTCGAGCAGGAAGGCCTCGAACTCGTCGTCGGAACGGTCGACCTCGTCGACGAGCAGCACAGGGGGCGGGCCCTCGCCGGCCTCGATGGCCTCAAGAAGCGGCCGGCGCACGAGGAAGCGCTCGCTGTACAGCTCGTCGGCCAGGCCGGCCTCGTCGGCGCCGCGAGCCCGCCCGGTGGCCTCCATCGTCCGGAGGTGCATCAACTGGCGGGCGTAGTCCCACTCGTAGACGGCCTGGGCGGCGTCGATGCCCTCGTAGCACTGCAGCCGGATGAGCCGCCCGCCGCCCCAGTCGGCGATCACCTTGGCCACCTCGGTCTTGCCCACGCCGGGCTCGCCCTCCAGAAGCAACGGGCGGCGCAAGCGCAGGGCCAGGTACACGGCGGTGGCCAGTGCCTCGTCGGGCAGGTAGGCGTTGTCGCGGAGTCCCTGCCATACGTCCTCCACGCACGACACGGAGCGCAGGTCGGCGGCTGCCATCCAACCGAGCATATTCCCATGGCCCCTATATCACGAAGTAGGGGCCGTATCGGTCGCCGCTCGCGGCGGCGCTATTCGGCGAAGTAGGGGGCCAGGGCCTCCGCCAAGTCCGCCGGAGCCCGTACCGGCTTGCCGTCGTTGTCGGTGATGGCGGCCCGCAGCTCCTGGCGAGCCACCACGTCGCCGTCGCGCACCAGACGCTGGCGCCAGATCGACGAGGCCCTCCGCAGCTCCACGATCTCCGTCTCCACCGTCACCGTGTCGCCGGCATGCACCGGGCGGTCGAACGACGTGTGGATGCGGTTCACCACGAACCGGTATCCCCGGGCCGCGAAGGACTCCAGGTCCATCCCGACTTGCTCCAGGAGCTCGATCCGACCCGTCTCGAAGAACTGGATGTACGCGGAGTGGTTGAGATGCCCGTACGGATCGAGCTCGTAGAAGCGGACCTTGACGTCGAGGCGATGCGCCGGCATGGACCCGTCAGGCTAGGGATCCTGGGGCTGCGATACGCAGCCTTCGAGGCCCATCACGGCGTAGACCTCGGTGCCTGGCTCGACATAGGGACCGAAACACAGCGCCTCGCGCCGCACCCCGTCATCGCTGGTCCGCCGGGCGACCTCGCCCTCAAGCTCGGCGATGCGGGCGTCAAGCTCGGTAGCGATGCTCTCAGCCTCCCGCTGCTGGGCGTTCTGGTCCATCCAGGTGCGCATCGACGACGCCCCCAGCAGCAAGGCCGCGGCCACCATGGCCATCACCAGACACGCCAGCAGCAATCGGTGCCACCAGGCCGACTTCACCGCGACCTTCATCGCGCTTCCCGGTTGGACCCGAGGGCCAGGGCGTCCCGGCCGCGGAACTCGGCCTCATCGCCCAGCTGCTCCTCGATGCGCAGAAGCTGGTTGTACTTGGCCACCCGGTCGCTGCGCGCCGGAGCGCCGGTCTTGATCTGGCCGCAGTTGGTAGCCACCGCCAGGTCGGCGATGGCGGTGTCCTCCGTCTCCCCGCTGCGGTGCGACATCACCGCTCCGTACCCTCGCCTCACGGCCAGCGCCACACAATCGAGGGTCTCGGTGAGCGAGCCGATCTGGTTGACCTTCACGAGGATGGCGTTGGCCACGCCGTCCCGTATCCCCCGGGACAGCCGCTCGGCATTGGTGACGAACAGGTCGTCGCCCACCAGCTGGACGCGCTCTGACACCGCGGCGGTGAGCTCCGCCCAGCCGTCCCAGTCCTCCTCGGCCATGCCGTCCTCGACGGACACGATCGGGAACTGGTCGCACAAGCCTTCCAGCACGGCGACCATCTCGGTGGGGTCCAGTGTCCGGCCCTCGCCGGCCAGCACGTACCGGCCGTCGGCGAAGAACTCGGTCGAAGCCACGTCCAGCGCGAACCCGATCTCGTCGCCCAGGGACAGGCCGGTGCGCTCGGTCGCCTCGGTCAGCAGGGCCAGCGCCTCGGCGTTGGACCCGAGATCGGGGGCGAACCCTCCCTCGTCGCCGAGACCGGTGGACAGGCCCCGGCCCTTCAGCACGGCCGCCAGCTCGTGATAGATGTCCACGCCCCAGCAGAGCGCCTCGGAGAACGACTTGGCGCCGACCGGTACCACCATGAACTCCTGGAAGTCGACGTTGTTGTCGGCGTGCGCGCCCCCGTTGAGCACGTTCAGCATCGGCACAGGCAAGACGCGGGCATGGGCTCCGCCGACATGGCGCCACAGCGGGACCCCGCGCTCGGCAGCCGCAGCCCGGGCCGCGGCCAGCGACACGCCGAGGATGGCGTTGGCGCCCAACCGGCCCTTGCCGTCGGTGCCGTCGGCGTCGATGAGCGCGCCGTCCACGGCCCGCTGATCGGCCGCGTCGAGACCCCGCACGGCGTCGGCCAGCTCGCCGGCGGCGTTGGCGACCGCCCTGAGGACGCCCTTGCCGCGCAGGCGGCTGCCGCCGTCGCGAAGCTCTACCGCTTCGAATGCGCCCGTCGACGCACCCGACGGCACCATGGCCCGGCCGCTCGCCCCAGAGTCCAGTGCGACATCGACCTCCACCGTGGGGTTGCCGCGCGAGTCGAACACCTCGCGAGCACGCACTGCCGTAATGGGACTCACCGGCGAACCTCCGGTCGTTGGCGACGCCGCGCCGCGCCCGGCTCGACATCAACTTCGGGCGCCGCTCCGTCCAATCCCTCGGCGTCCGTCGGTGCGGAGGGAGATTTTACCCGTCAGCCTGCTCCAGTGCGCGATAGTGGCGCTGGGCGCGCTCGGTGGCCGACCTGAGCGCATCCTCGGGATCGACCTTCAGGCGCCGGCCCAGTTCCACCGCGGCCAGCAGCAGCTCGCCGAAGCTGTGCTCGCTTCGGTCGGCTCGAAGCTCGGCCAGGGCTTGCTCGGTCTCGCCGAACTCGCCCTCGGCACTGTCACCGGCAAGGAGCCCGGCCGTAGCGGCCCGCTTCTGCACCTTCACGGCCGACAGGAGGGCGGGCAGGGTGCTGGGGATGCCGTCCATCACCGAGTCCCGCCCCTTCTCCTCGAGCTTGATGGCGTCCCACATGCCCCGGACCGCGTCGGCATCCGAGGCCTCCACATCCCCGAAGACGTGGGGATGGCGGGCCACCAGCTTGCGGCGCACCTGTTGGGCCACCTCCGCGATGTCGAACGCGCCGCGCTCGGAGGCCAGGTGGGCTTGGAACCACACCTGGTACAGCAGATCGCCGAGCTCCTCGCACAGGTGCTGGTCGAGATCCTCGACGTCGGCGCCTCCGCCAGCCTCGACGCCGGCCCGGGCGTCGAGGGCCTCCAGCGTCTCGTAGGTCTCCTCCAGGAGATACCGCCGCAGGCTCATGTGGGTCTGCTCGCGGTCCCACGGGCACTGCTCGCGCAGGGTCCGCACCAGCTCGTCGAGACGCAGGATGGCGACGCTCAGGTTGTCGTCAAGCTGATCGGGGCCGACCTCGCCGTCAGCGTCCCCGGACACGCCGACCGACCCGTCAGGAGACCGGCTCAAGGACAACCCGGAACTGCTCGGGGTCCCAGTACCCGTAGCGAGAATCGATCCGTACCAAGGGTGCGTACTGCTCCAGAACCGTCTCCTGCAGCTCGAACAGCGTCTGCTGGCGCAGGTCCTGCACTGCGAGCTGGGCCCGTTCGGCGGCCGCCAGCTCGGCGTCCTCGGCCATGAAGGCCAGCCGTTCGGCGTCGAGCTGGGGGTGGTTCGCGGCGGTGGCCGGGCCCGAGCTGATCACCTCGATCACATGGAAGCCGAACTGCGACTCGGCCACCACTACCTCGCCGGGCTCCGCGGCGAAGGCGGCCGTCTCGAAGGGCTCCACGAAGGAGCCCTCGACCACGCAGCCGAGATCCCCGCCCAAGGACCCGCTGCCCGGATCCTGCGAGAGCTCGACGGCCAGGAACCCGAAGTCCTCTCCCGCGTCTAGGAAGGCCAGAACGGCGTCGGCCTCCGCTTGCGAAGCGACGAGGATGTGGCGGGAGCACAGATGGCGCAGCGCCCCGGAGGCCGGGGCAGCGGGAACCTCGACTTCGACCCATTCGAGCGCGGCGAGCACTACCGCCCGCTGGTGGATGGCGACATCCGAGCCCCCGGCGCCGGGAACGAAGGTGGGGTCGGCCTGGGTGATGTCGGTGACGGCTTGAGCCTCATGGGCGTTGGACACCACGACGCCGAGCTCGCCCAGCTCCAGTTCTATGGCCGAGAAGAACACCCACTCGGACAGCCAGGCGGCGGCCTGCTCACGCGGTGCCCGGGCCTCGTTCTCGGGGTCGATGGTGGCCAGGTAGTCGTTCAGGTCGTCGACCGTGTACTCCACCCCGCCCACCTCGGCGGCAACATCGGCAGGAGACCCGCAGCCGGTTGCCAGTATCAACACCGTCGCCGCGGCGGCGCCGACCGCTGCAACGAGACGAACGAGGCTCACGAGGTCTGAACCCTAGCGTCGTCGTGTGCTCGGGCTGCCACGACGTCGGTCAGCAGCGTCACGATCTGGTCGATCACCGGGCCGGCTTCGGCCCGAAGCGGAACGTGCAGCTCCCGGGAGTCGTCCTTCAAGACGGCCCGGTCGCCGTAGAGACGGCGCAGCCGCACCCGGCGGCTCGAAGGGAGATCCACCGGCGCGAGACGGGCCGCGAAGCCCCCCGACGACAGCGCCCCGCCGCCGCGGCGGGTGACCACCACCTCCGACACGCCGGCGCGCAGGCACTCCACCCGCAGGCGGCCGATGGACAGCAGCGACTCGGCCGGCTCGGGGACCGGCCCGAACCGGTCGATCCACTCCGACCGGATGTCGTCCAACTGCGCTTGCTCGGTCACCGCGGCCAGGCGCCGGTACGCCTCGAGGCGGGCCGCTTCCCGGCTGATGTAGCCGGCCGGAATGTGAGCGTCCACGGGAACCTCGATGTTCACCACGGGCGGCTCCGGTATCGGCTCGCCCCTCAACTCCGCGACAGCCTCGTTCACCAGGCGGCAGTACAAGTCGTACCCGACCGCGGCGATGTGGCCCGACTGGGCCTCGCCGAGCAGGTTGCCGGCGCCGCGGATCTCGAGGTCGCGCATGGCGATCCGGTAGCCGGACCCCAGCTGGGTGGCTTCGCCGATGGTCTTGAGCCGCTCGTAGGCGTCCTCGCTGAGAACGCTGTCCACCGGATGGAACAGGTAGGCGTAGGCCCTGCGCCCGGATCGGCCCACCCGGCCCCGTATCTGGTGAAGCTGCCCGAGGCCCAGCCGGTCGGCCCGGTCCACCACCAGGGTGTTGACCGTCGGCATGTCGATGCCCGACTCGATAATGGTCGTGCACACCAGCACGTCGTAGCGGTAGTCGGCGAAGTCGAGCACCGCCCTCTCCAGGGTGCCCTCGTCCATCTGGCCGTGGGCCACCGCTACCCGGGCCTCGGGCACCAGCGAGCGCACCCGCTCGGCGGCGTGCTCGATGTCGGCCACCCGATTGTGGACGTAGAAGACCTGCCCCTCCCGCAGCAGCTCGCGCCGGATGGCCTCGGCCACGGGCCGGTCGGCATGCTCCCCGACGTATGTGAGGATCGGTTGCCGGTCGGCCGGCGGGGTGTCCAGTAGCGACATGTCGCGGATGCCAGTCAGGCTCATCTCCAGAGTCCGCGGCACCGGTGTGGCGGTGAGCGTGAGGACGTCGACGTCGGCCCGCATCGACTTGATCGCCTCCTTGTGCCGGACCCCGAAACGCTGCTCCTCGTCGATCACCAGCAGCCCGAGGCGCTTGAAGCGCACGTCGGCGGACAGCATCCGGTGGGTTCCCACGACCACGTCCACCTCGCCGGACTCCAGCCCCCGCAACACCTCCCGGATCTGGGGAGGAGTCAGGAAGCGGCTCAGGGTCTCCACCCTCAACGGGAACGGCGCGTAGCGGTGGAGGAACGTCTGCGTGTGCTGCTGGGCGAGAAGCGTGGTGGGCACCAGCACCGCGGCCTGGAGCCCGTCCTGCACCGCCTTGAAGGCGGCCCGCACCGCTATCTCGGTCTTGCCGAAGCCCACGTCGCCCACGATCAGGCGGTCCATCGGCACCGACCGCTCCATGTCGTTCTTCACCTCGACCAGGGCCTGCAACTGGTCACGGGTCTCCTGGTACTCGAAGGCGTCCTCGAGCTCGCCCTGCCAGACGGTGTCCACCGAGAAGGCATGACCGGCGGTGGTCATCCGTTTCTGGTAGAGCACGACCAGCTCCTGGGCCACCTCCTCCACAGCCCGCCGGACCCGGTTCTTGGCGGCCGTCCAGTCCGAACCCCCCATGCGCGACAGGGTCGGCGCCTCCCCGCCGGTGTAGTGGCGGATCGCGTCGATCTGGTCCGAGGGCACGTACAGCCGATCGCCGCCCCGGTACGCCAGCAGCAGGTACTCGCGCTCGTGGCCGCCGATGGCCCGGCGAACCATGCCCTCGAACCGGGCCACCCCATGATGGTGGTGAACCACGAACGCGCCGGGCACGAGGTCGGCGAGGAAGCGGCGCTGGTCGCGGGACCGGACCCTGGGCGGCCGGTGAGTTCGGCGCCGGCCGGTGACGTCGGTCTCGGCCAGCACGGCCAGCTTGATGTCGGCCAGGACCGCGCCCCGGTCGAGGCTCGCATCCATCAGCTCTACACGGGCGCCATGATCGGCCAGCAGCGTGCTCAGCCGGTCGGCGGTCGGGCCGGGCGCGCCCAGCACAACCTGGTAGCCGCCGGCCACCAGCTCGCGCAGGCGGGACGCCAGCGGCTCGACGCTCCCGTGGCCGCGGTCCCATCCCGACGCGGTCAGTATCTGAGTGCCTGGAGAATCGGGAGCGGTGGGCAGCATCCACACCGGCGCCGAGACACCGTCGAGCAGGCCGTCGAAGCCGCCGTGCAGCCGCGGCATCCCGGCCGCATCGGTGCTCCAGGTCTTGGCCAGCCCGGCCGCGAGGTCCTCCTCCTCGGCAAGGATCTCATCGGCCCTGTCGGACAGGCGGCGGGGCTCGACGAGGACCACCGCACCGTCGCCGGACACCAGATCGGGCAGCAACGAGGGCCGCTCGACCAGCCACGGCCACCACGACTCCATGCCCTCGAAGAGGCCTCCGTCGGCTAAGCGGTCCCACTGCTCCCGGCCCCAGGGCTGGGTCGCCACCAGCGAAGCGGCCCGCCGACGCATGGCCGCGTCGGGACGCAGCTCCCGGGCCGGGTACACCTCGACCTGCTCCAACGACGCCACCGATCGCTGGTCGCCCACCGAGAACTCCGCGATCCGGTCCACATCGTCGCCCCAGAAGTCGATGCGAACCGGCGCTGCGCCCGTCGAGGGGTAGATGTCGACGATCGAGCCTCGCACTGCCATCTCCCCGCGATGCTCTACCTGGTGCTCGCGCCGGTATCCGAAGGCCGACAGGCGCTTCACCAGCTCGACCTGGTCGACGGCGTCACCGAGGCGCACGATGATCGGCGGGGTCGCCGCGGACGGGTCCACGAACTGGGCCAGGGCCCGGGCCGAGACCACCACCACCGCCGGCGCGGACTCGGGATCGGTCATCCGGTGCAGCACCCGACAGCGACGGCCCATCGTCTCGATCGAGGGGCTTACCCTCTCGAAGGGCAACGTCTCCCAGGCGGGCAGTTCCTCGACCTCTCCAGAGCCCAGGAAGGCGGCGATGTCGGAGGCCAGAGTCTCGGCTTCGGTGCGGGTCGGCACGGCCACCAGCAGCGGGCGCCGCTCGGAGGCCGCGCTCAGCCCGGCCACCGCCATGGACCGGGCCGCGGTGGGCACGGCCACCGTCGCGGTGCGCCGTCCCAGCAGCGACAGCAGCCCGGGATGTCCGGCCAGCCGCGGCAGCAGGCGGCTCAGGCCGCGGTCCTCAGGCGGTGCAGGCACGGAAGACTTAGGGCGCGTTGAAGCGGTTCATGGTGGGTTCGAGGCCGTGGTCGAGGAAGTGCTCGATCGCTTCGGCGGCCCGCTGCACGATTGCCTCCAGTTCCTCCCTCTCGGCCCGGCCCGGGCGTTTGAGCACATAGTCGCCGCCCTTGGGAGTGATGTCCGGGCGGCCGACACCGATACGCACCCGGGTGAAGGCGTCGCTGCGCAGATGGGCGCGGATCGACTGCAGTCCCTTGTGCCCGGCGATCCCGCCGCCGGTCTTGATCTTGAGGCGCCCGACGGGCAGATCCAACTCGTCGTGCACTACCACGAGGCTGCTCAAGTCCCGGATCCGGAACCGGCGCACCAGCGGCGCGACCGCCCGGCCCGACTCGTTCATCCAGGTCACCGGGGCAGCCGCGGCGACGCGCCGCTCTCCCAGGCGCAGCTCGCACACCAGAGCCTGCTGGCGCCGGGCCCGGCGCCGCCGCCCGTCGTGGCGCCGCACGAGCTCCTCCACCACCCACCGTCCCGCGTTGTGGCGGGTGAGGGCGTACTGGTCGCCCGGGTTGCCCAGACCCACCACCAGCAAGTCGGCCGAGGATCCGGATCGCGAGCCTATGGCCACGACGGCGCGCCGGCCGGTCTCAGGACTCTTCTTCGTCCTCGACCGCCTCTTCGTCCTCGGCGGCCTCGCCCATGACGATGAGAGCCTCCGCGGCCTCCTCCTCGGCCTTCAGCTGGCGCAGGTACTCCTTGGTGGAGCGGGTGATGAGGCCCACCGCGAAGGTGGCGTCCGGGTCGCCGGCCGGTATGACCCCGGCGGGCAGATCGATGTCGCTCACCCGCAACGACGATCCGACCTCCAGGTCGCTGACGTCCGCGGTGACCTCCACCGGGATGTCGGCCGGCTTGGCCAGCACGGTCAGATGGTGCATCACCTGGTCGACCATCCCGCTGGCCTGGGTGACCTTCTTGGCCTCGCCGGTGAGGACGAGAGGAATATCCACCTCCACCTCCTGGTCGGCATCGATCCGCAGGAAGTCCACGTGGAGCACGTCGCGGCGGACCGGGTGACGCTGGAGATCCTTGATTATCGACAGCTGGCGGCCGGCGTCGAGGTCGAGGGTGATCAGGGCGTTGAGCCCGGCTTCGGTGGTCAGCGCGACCCGCAGATCGGTCTTGTCCACTGACACCGTCAGCGGCTCTGAGCCCATGCCGTAGACCACCGCGGGAACACGGCCGGAGCGGCGCAGCCGGCGGCTGGGACGGGTGCCGAGCTCGCGGCCGGTCTCGGCCTTCAGCAGGTTCATTGCCATTCGACTGAGGCTACCGCCAGACCAGGTTCGTCAGACCAGGTTGTTGCCGCCGAAGATCTCGCTGACCGAGGTGTCCTCGAACACCGCCGAGATGGCCCGGGCCACGATGGGCGCCACCGACACCACCTGCAGTTTCGAGAACTGCTTCCGGGGTGTCAGCGGCAGCGTGTCGGTGCAGACGACCTCATCGATGACGGAGTCTCTGAGGCGCTCCACCGCGGGCCCGGAGAACACAGCATGGGTAGTGGCCGCGATCACCCGGCTGGCCCCGTTGGCCGCCAGCAGCTCCGCCGCGGCCACGATGGTGCCGCCCGTGTCGATCATGTCGTCGACGATGACGCAGGTGCGGCCCTCGACGTCGCCCACGATCTCCTTGGCCGAGACCTCGTTCTTGGCGTTCTGGCGGCGCTTGTGAACGATGGCCAGATCGGCGTGCAGCATGTTGGTGTATCGCTCCGCCGCCTTCACCCGCCCGGCGTCGGGTGACACGATCACCAGATCCTCGCCCTTCAGGGACTGCAGGTACTCGAGAAGCACCGGCATCGCGGTCAGGTGATCGACCGGGCCGTCGAAGAACCCCTGGATCTGCCCGGAGTGCAGATCCACCGACAGCAGCCGCTTGGCGCCCGCCGCCAGGAACAGGTCGGCCAGCAGCCGAGCGGAGATGGGCTCCCGGCCGGAGGCCTTCCGGTCCTGGCGGGCGTACCCGTAGAACGGCGCCACCACGGTGATGCGTTTGGCGGAGGCCCGCTTGGCCGCGTCCACCATGACGAGCTGCTCCAAGATGGCATCGTTGATGGATCCGCCCTCCCATTCGGCGTGGGTGCCGACGATGAAGGCGTCGCAGCCGCGGATCGACTCGCCGTAGCGGACGTGGATCTCCCCGTTGGCGAAGTCCTCGATGTTGGTCGTGCCGAGCGGCACCCCGAGCTCCGAGCACACACTGGAGGCAAAGGCCAGACTCGACCGCCCGGACACGACACGGAGCTCTTTGTGGGTCTGCTGCTTCATGGCGACGGGCATTGTAGGACGGCTGAGCGACGCCGGGTGGGGCAGAGCCCGATTCGACAGGAGGATGCTGGCCGGGCAGGACTCGAACCTGCAACATCCGGAGCCAAAGTCCGACGTTCTACCAGTTGAACTACCGGCCATCGGCGCCCACCTGGGAGGCGGACAGCCCGCTCAAACACTAGCGCCGTTCAGATGCGTGTTCGGTCGCCCGCCCCGGTAGGGTTCACGCCCCGTGGGATCGCTCATCAAGAAGCGCCGCAAGCGCATGCGCAAGAAGAAGCACAAGAAGATGCTTCGGCGCACCCGGCACCAGCGGCGCAAGTAGCCACCGGCACTCCCACCAGTCCCCTCAGCGGGTCGCAGCGGCCGCCTCGGTAGTGGTGGCCACGATGCGGCCCTGCCCCGGGTGGGCGCCGGCGACGAACCACGTGCTGCCGCTCCCGGCCAGCTGTGGCGTCATCCCGGTGGAATCGCCCAGCCGGTCGCGCCACACCGCCAGCTCCGGCACGACCCGCAGCGCGGCGGCCTCCAGGTCGTTGCCGTGCTCGCCGGCGGGGCCGCCCAACTCGTCCCACGCCGCGTACACGGCTGCGGTGTCGCATCCCACCGGCGCCAGCAGCAGGGTGTACTGCTCGCAGACGTAAGGCAGCGGATCGACTATCTCGCCGATGCCCCCCACCCGAGCCCGGCCGCCGGCAAGACAGAACGCCACATCCGCGCCGATCGATGCCGCCGCGACGGTGTCGCCGAAGCCGGCCCAACGCAGCACGGCGGCCGCATCAGCCGAACCGCCCCCCAGTCCGGCCCCGACCGGGATCCGCTTGTGCACGGTGACCTGCGCCTCGCGGCCGCACAGCGCCAGTGCACGCTCGACGAGGTTCTGACCGGGGCGGGCCACGCCGTGCAACTCGTTCCCCGCCTCATCGAGCACCCGCAAGCCGGACTTGCCCCCCACGATCTCGAGCCGGTCGGAGAAGTCGAGCGTCACCATCTCGGCGTCGACGGTGTGATAGCCGTCCGGCCGCACGCCGGTGATCCTCAGACTGAGCGTCAGCTTGGCCGGTGCGACTGCCTCGATCACACGGCGAAGCTACTCCTGTGTCTCGGTTCGGGCCAGGTTGATCCACTGATCCAGGGTCAGCACCTCGGGACGGCTGGCAGGGTCCACTCCAGCGGCCGCAAACCCCTCAGAGGTGACCAGCCCGGCCAGCGAGCGGCGCAGCATCTTGCGCCTCTGGCCGAACCCGGCCCGCACCAGCCGCTTGAAGCGAGCCTCGGACGCCGGCGGCAAGGACACAGCCTGCGCGCCCGGATGGCGCTCGATCTTGACCACCACCGACTCGACTCTGGGCCGGGGCCGGAAGACCGACGCCGGGACCTTGGCCACCACCCGGGCCGTGCCCTGCCGCTCCACGAGAACGCTGGGAATGCCACGGGCCCGCGATCCCGGGGGAGCGACGAGCCGCTCCCCCACCTCGCGCTGCACCATCACCACCATCACCGAAATGGCGGCCGCGTCGTGCAGCAGGTCGACGACCAGCCCGGTGGCGATGTTGTAGGGCAGGTTGGCCACCAGCATCCACCGGTCCGATCCCTCCAAGACGTCGTCGAAGTCCAGTGCCGCCGCGTCGCCCTCGACCACCTCGACGCGGTGTGCACCCGCCTCGGCCACCACCTCGCGCAGTGCCGCAGCGAGACCGGAGTCGACCTCCACCGCCCGCACCGCGGCACCGGTCTCCGCCAGTGCCAGGGTGAGCGACCCGAGCCCTGCACCGATCTCCAGCACCCGGTCTGCCGGGCCTGCTCCGCTGAGCCGGGCAATGCGCCGCACCGTGTTGGGATCGACCACGAAGTTCTGACCGAAGGACCGCCGCGGCGACACGCCGAAACGTTCCATGAGCGCCCTCAGCTCCGACTCGGTGTGGGTCAGGAGGGCAGCCTCTTCCTGCAGGTCGGCCAGGGGTCCCAGCCGTTGATCTCGTAGAGCTGGTAGGCCATCTTGTCCTGATCCGAGGGCGAAGCGTCTATGGGATCAACCCCGACCAGGTCCGGGTAGTGCATCCCTGCGACCCAGTTCCAGGTACGGATCGAGAACTGGTAGGCGCCGCGGTACCGGCCGCTCTTGCTCACAGCCCGGTAGTTCTGCGTCGACTCGCACTCCCGCAGGGCATGCCATTGCGCCTCGGTGGTTCCCGCCGGTATCGGATGCTTGACGGCCCCGGCCTCGGTGGTTGTGGTCGGCGGTTGGGTCGTTGTGGTCGTGGTCGTGGTGGTCGTGGTGGTCGTGGTGGTTGTGCTCCTGTTCGCGTTAGCCAATTCCTCGGCTTTCCGAAGGGCCTTCTCGCGGGCCCGCCGGCGCGCCTCTGCCCACCGCTGGGCCCGATCCTCGAAGTCCTCCACGTCAACGGATTCGACCTCGGGGACAACCGTTGTCGATGGCGTCTGGGCCGCCGCCGGCGCGCCGGCCAGGACCAGCGCTGCGAGGATGACCGCGCCGACCAGCCCCACCCGAGCGCCCCGGTCGAGCGCGCCCATCTCAGGCGACCTCCGGATCGAGTCCGTAGAAGGAGCGGGTCGTCGCCCAGGTGGCTTGCTCCACATCGGCGACGTCGAGGCCCTTCGCCTCTGCTACCGCCGCCCCCACAACGCCCACCAGCGCAGGCCGGTTCGGTTTGCCGCGATGAGGCACCGGAGCCAGGTACGGGCTGTCGGTTTCGACCATCAGGCGGTCGAGTGGGCAGATCCGGGCCGCGTCACGCACCTCGGAGGCCTTGGGGAAGGTGACGATGCCCGAGAACGACAGGACCGCCCCCCGTCGCAAGCACTCCTCGGCCTCCTCGGGTCCCCCGGTGAAGCAGTGCATCACTGTTCGCGACGGGATTCCCTCGCGGTCGAGCACGGCGAGCGTGTCGTCCCAGGCCGACCGCGAGTGGACCACCAGCGGCAAGTCCCTGCGGTTGGCCAGCTCCACCTGGGCGGCGAAGACCTGGCGCTGAACGGGACGCGGCGAGTGGTCGTAGTGGTAGTCGAGTCCGGCCTCGCCCACAGCCACCACCTCAGGCCGCGCCATTAGAGCCTCCAATCCGCCCATACCGCCGGAGGCCTCGTGGGGATGCACGCCCGCAGTGGCCCACACCCCCTCGTGGGCCTCGGCAACCGAGATCGCTCGACAGGAGTCTTGCACACTTGTGCCCACGGTGACGAGCGCCTCGACGCCGGCGGCGCGCGCATCGGCGATCATCGGGCCCGCCGCCTCCCCGGCCGGGAGATGGCAATGGTGATCAGCCCAGGCCACATCAACCACGCCCACTCAGGCCGGGTCCCTGCCGTCACCGGCAAGATCGATGGCGTCCAGGTCCACCTTGGCGAACAGGGGCTCAGGCTTGGGCAGGCGCGTGCCCGGCGCCACGGCCGGGCGCTCCCAGCGCTTGACCGGGCCGAACAGGTCGTCGAGAGCTGCCGTCGAGAACGGCAGGTACGGGGCCAGTCCCGTGCGCACTCCGGCCATCGCCTCCAGCGCGGTCACCAGCACCGCGGCGGCGCGGTCCGGATCCACGGAGGCCAGCTTCCACGGCTCATTCGAGTTGAGGTAGGCGTTCACCCTGGCGGCTGCCTCCATCGCACAGCGGAGCCCAGCCCGCAGCTCCACCCGTTCGATGCAATCGGCCTCCTCGAGCAGGGCGTCGTCGGTGGCCGACAGAAGGGCGGTGTCGGAGGAGTTCCGATCTCCGGCTTCCGGGACCACGCCCCCCAACGCCGACTGGGCCAACGACAGCACCCGGTTCACGAGGTTGCCCCAAGTGGCGACGAGCTCGTCGTTGATTCGCCGGGCGATCTCCTCGATGGAGACCTCGGTGTCGGCGTGCTCGGGCAGGGCCGCGGCGAGGGCGTAGCGCAGAGCGTCGGGCTCGAAGAGGCGGAGACCCTCGCCGATGGCCAGGCCGACGCCGCGGCCGGCGGCCATCTTGGCCCCGGAGAAGGTCACGTACTGGTTGGCGGGCACATTGTCCGGCAGGTGCAGGCCGCCGTAGCCCATTAACTGGGCGGGCCACAGCATGGCGTGGAACGGGATGTTGTCCTTCCCGACGAAGTAGAGGTGACGGGACTCGTCGTTGTGCCACCAGCGCTTCCAGGCGTCGGGATCACCGTTGCGGGCCGCCCATTCCTTGGACGCCGACAGGTAGCCGATCACCGCGTCGTACCAGACGTAGATGCGCTTCCCCTCGCCCAGATCGTCGACGGGAAGCTCGACCCCCCAGTCCAGGTCCCGGGTTATAGCCCGGTCCTGCAATCCCTCGTTGGTCCAGCCGAAGGACGAGTTGAGAACGTGGGGCCTCCATCCCTGGCGGGTCTTGAGCCAGTCGGCGACCCTCTCAGTGAAGTCCGAGTAGCGGTAGTAGAAGTGCTCGGTGGATCGCAGTTCGGGCACCGCCCCGCTGATCTTGGAGCGAGGCTCGATCAGATCGGTGGCATCCAGGGTGGAGCCGCAGTGTTCGCACTGGTCGCCGCGGGCCGCCCCATAGCCGCAACGCGGGCAGGTGCCCTCGATGTAGCGGTCGGGCAGGAAGCGCTCGCCGACAGGGTCGTAGAACTGCTCGGACACCCGCTTGTCGATATGGCCGTTCTTCAGTTGGACCAGGAACATGTCCTGGGTGACCTCGGCATGGTTGCGCGTGCCGGTGGTGGTGTAGAGGTCCCACGAGATGCCGAGCATCTCCCACTGGTCGCAGAACTCGGAGTGGTAGCGCTCGACGATCTCCGATGGCGTCACACCCTCGGCGTCGGCCCGCACGGTGATCGGCGTGCCGTGCACGTCGGACCCGCTGACCATGAGAACGTCGTTGCCGGCCAGCCGCTGGTAGCGGGCGTAGATGTCCGCCGGCAGGTAGGCCCCAGCGAGGTGGCCGAGATGTCGACTCCCAGACGCGTAGGGCCACGCCACCGCGACCAGTACCGGCACCGCCATGGGGGGCCACATTATCCCCGGATGTGCAGGTCTTCCCCAGCCGGAGCAGCCTCGGCGCCTCGGCCGCCGGCAGTCAGGTCATCAGGTTGTAGACGCGGCGGCGCGAGGCTCCATGGGCGGCTGCGGCCGCAGCCGCGGCGTCTCGACGGCTCATCCCCCCGGCGACTAAGGCCCGCGCGGCGGCTAGCAACTCCTCGTCCGTAGTCGCTGGAGAATCCTCGGCGGCTCCCTCGACCACGATCACCACCTCTCCCTTCACCGGGCCGGAAGCCCATTCGCACAACTCGGCAAGAGTCCCCCTCACAACCTCCTCGTGAAGTTTGGTGAGCTCACGGGCGACAACGCCTCGTCGGGCCGGTCCGCAGGCACCGGCCAGGTCCTCCAGGCAGGACCGCAGGCGGTGCGGCGACTCGTACACCACGGAGGTGCGACGCTCCCGCGCGATCTGCTCCAGGCGCTCCGCCCGGGCCTTGCCCTTGCGAGGCAGGAAGCCCTCGAAGCAGAACCGGCCCGCAGGAAGCCCGCTCACCGCCAGAGCAGCCACGCCGGCCGAAGGACCGGGCACGACGGTCACGGTGTGGCCGGCCGCCGCGCACGCGGCCACGATCTGGCCCCCGGGATCGGTCACCGCGGGCATGCCCGCGTCGGTCACCAGTGCCACGGTCCCTCCGGCGGCCAGCAACTCGCACACGTCGGCTATCGCCTCGGTCTCGGTGTGCTCGTCAACGCGCCGGAGCCGCGCTCCGCGCACCCCCGCGTGCTCGAGCAGCCGACCCGTGCGTCGCGTGTCCTCGCAGCAAACCAGGTCGGCGGCCTCCAGAGCCTCCACCGCCCGCGGGCTGAGATCGCCGAGGTTGCCGATCGGCGTGCCGACCAACACCAGCGAGCCGACCGGTGCCGGAGGCTGAGCTGGGGGCGGTGGGCCACTCACTGCCGGATCTCAAGCTCCACGCCGGGAGCCACCCCCCAGCGCCGGAAGCTGCCCGCCTCGGCCTCGATGACCGAACTGGCCCGCCACACCGGACGCCCGACCCGGTTGGCCCGCATCGTGGTCACCTTCAACACCTGCATGTCGCCGTCACAGTGGGCTACATCGATGGGGAAGCGCAGGCCGATCGAGTGCACCGAGCGGGTCCGTTCCAGCAGCAGAGCTCCCTCGATCCCATCTCTTCCGAGAAGACCTCGGCGACGGTCACGCCGGCTGGAGGCGATCTCCAGCGATGCCACAACCCGGTCTTCGACCATCAGCCAGGCCATGGCTTGAGAATCTAGTTCCGGGAGCCTTCCCGCCGGCTCAATCCTGGTGGCGCGACCGGCGCTCGGCGCGGCGCTCCAGCATGATCCGACCGACCCGGCCGATCCGGTCGATCAACTTCATGAGCCTTTCCCGAGCCGCCTCGGCCACCCCCGAGAGGCCGGCGAGGCTCGGGAGGTTCCAGTCGCGCATCACGACCGGTTGCAGGATCTGGTCATGATGGATGGCCAAGTCGTAGATGCCGGCCTCAGCAATCGTGCGGGCGTGAGCATCGAAGTCGGTGATGCCCACACCCGGCATCGCGAAGCTTCTCACCTGGTTGGCGATGGCCACGACCGCTCGGGACGGCTCCACCTTGAGCGCGGCGGCCATCGCATCGCGATAGAAGAGGAAATGAAGGTTCTCGTCGAAGGACACCCGGCGCATGATGGCCTTGCCGGCCGGATCGTCGATGTGTCGCCCCGTGTTGAAGTGCGAAATACGGGTAGCCAGTTCTTGGAGGGCCACGTAGGCGAGGCCCTCCAGGGCATTGGGCGGTTCGGGAACCCGCCCGCACTGCACCTGGGCCATGCGCGCCCTCTCGAGATCGACGGGATCTACCGACCGGGTGACGGCGAGGTAGTCGTGGATCACCTGCCCGTGACGGCCCTCCTCGGCCGTCCAGCGCCGCACCCAATGGCCCCAGGCACCGTCGCGGCCGAACATGCGCTCGACATCCCGGAAGTAGTAGGGCAGGTTGTCCTCGGTCAAGACGTTGACGAACAGCGCACTACGGGCCTCGGCGCTCAGTCCGGCCTCCTCGGGGTCCCACTCGTAGTCGGCAGGAAAGTCCTCTCCCCGGCTCCAGGGCACGAGCGCGTGGGGATGCCACTCCTTGGTCTGCTTCAGGTGCCGCTCGTAGAGCCGCTCGACGCTGGGCTCCAATTCGGCCAGAAGTCCCTGATCGGAGTCGACGGGCATGAGGCAGGCTAACGCACCAGCCTCCGGCGCGTCGCGGGACGGCGGGCGGTGCTTCCCGCTCTTGTTCGCTGCGACCTGAGGGCCGCTCGGCCGTGTCTCCCGCTCCTGTTCGCTGCGCTCACGGGCCGCTCGGGCCACAGCCTCGCCCGTATGGAGCGGATTCGCTCCGACCCCGCTCGGCCTCTACACGTTGAACTTGAACTCCATCACGTCACCGTCGGCCACCCGGTAGTCCTTGCCCTCCGACCGCACCAAGCCCTGATCCCGGGCGGCAACCCAGGAACCGGCCTCCAGCAGCTTTTCGCATGCGATCGTGTCGGCCCGGATGAAGCCGCGCCGGAAGTCGGAATGGACCGCGCCGGCGCACTCGGCCGCCGACGCCCCGGCCCTGAAGGTCCAGGCCCGGCTCTCCTTGGGGGCGGTGGTCAGGAAGGTCCGCAGCCCCAACAGGTGATAGGCCATGGTCAGGAACCGGTCCAGAGCGCCAGTGCCGAGGCCCAGCGCAGCCAGCATGCCGGGCCGCTCCGACTCGTCGAGCTGAGCGGCCTCTGCCTCGAGTTGCACGCACAGCGCCATCACCTCGGCCTCGCCCAGTTCGACCCGCACCGGCTCCGCCAGGTCCTCTGCGGCGTCGATCTGGTCCTCTCCGATATTCACCACGGCCAGCACCGGCTTGTTGGTGAGGAGGAAGAACGGGCGTAGTCCGGCCCTGGCATCGCCGTCCCAACCCGCCCGGTACAGCGGTACGCCGTCCTCAAGAACCCCGACCGCCCGGGTCAGCAAGTCGTGATCGGCCCGCAGCGAGTGATCGCCCTTGGCGGCTCGAGCGAGCTTGTCGAGCTGGCGGGTAGCGCTGTCGAGATCAGCGAGAGCCAACTCGGTCTCAAGCACCCGGAGGCTGTTGAGCGGATCGTCGTCTCCTCCAATGTCGGGATCGGAGAAGGCCCGCAGAACGTAAACAATCGCGTCGGTGTCGCGGACATGGCCCAGGAAGGCGTTGCCCAATCCCTCGCCCCGGTTCGAGCCCGCCACCAAGCCGCCGATATCGGTGAACTGCACCGATGCATACACCGTGCGGCGGCTGCTGCTCATGGCCGCCAGCTTCGGCAGCCGGGCATCGGGAACCCTGGCCACCCCAACATTGGCCGACTTCGTGGAGAACGCATGCCGGGCAGCGACGGCGTCGCCGCCGGCCAGAGCGTTGTGCAGCGAGGTCTTGCCCGAATTGGGCAGACCGACGAATCCGAATCGCTCCAAGTCGGGCTAGCTGTTCCGGCCGGCGTTGGGCTTGCGTCCGTGGTTCGCCTTCGATCGGCGAGCCTTGGCGCGGCGCTTGCTCGTGCGCTTGGACATGGCCAATCACGCTACCGCCGGACCTCCACGAACCCGCCCGCCCCACCGCGGTGGCACACTGACCGGGTGCTACTGGTCTATGACGGGCAGTGCGGGTTCTGCACCCGGTCGGCCCGCTGGATCCAAGCTCGCCTGCCCACCGAGGCCCGGGTCGAGCCGTGGCAGTCGCTGGAGTTGGACGAGTTGGGCCTTACCCGACCGGACGTGGAGACCGCGGTCTGGTGGATCGACGACCACGGCCACGCCACGAGGCGGTCGCGCGGTGCTGAGGCCATCGGTCGGTCCCTGGTCGCGGCGGGCGGCGTCTGGGCAGTCGCCGGACTGCTGATCATCCACCCGCCGCTGCGCTGGCTCGCCCGGCCGGCGTACTCCCTCATCGCAGCCAACCGCCACCGCCTCAGCGGCGGAGCGTAGGGGCGCTAGTTTCGATGGTGATGCGTCCTTCGGCAGCGCTCGCTCTCGCCGTCCACTACCTGGACCGCGAGCTCGCTCCCGCACCCAAGGTGCGAGCGTTCCAGCGGGCGCTGCAGGTCGCCGACGCCCTCGGCGATGCCGAACTGGCCCAGCGGGCCACAGCCGGCACCCTCACCGAACTCGACGGTCTCGGCCCCAGCACGGCCCGGGTGATAGCCGAGGCCTTCTCGGGTGTCGAGAACGGGTACCTCGCCGAACTGGAGCAACGCAGCCGGGTGCCCATCGGCGCGGGCGGCCCTGTGATGGAGCGTCTGCGCGGTGACTGCCATTGCCATACCACCTGGTCGGACGGCGGAGCCTCGCTACGAGCCATGGCCGCCACCGCGGCCGCCCTCGGCCACGAGTGGGTGGCCATCACCGACCACTCGGCCCGCCTCACTGTTGCTCACGGGCTCGACGAAGGCCGGTTGCGACGCCAGATGTCCGAGATTGCGCAACTCAACATCGAGATGGCTCCCTTCAGGATCCTGACCGGGATGGAGGTGGACATCCTCGAGGACGGATCGCTGGACCTGTCCGAGGAGTTGCTCGCCGAACTGGACGTCGTAGTGGCCTCAGTCCACTCGAAGCTGAGAATGCCCGCGGATGAGATGACACCCCGCATGGTGGCCGCGATCGCCAATCCGCACACCGATATCCTCGGCCACTGCACCAACCGCAAAGTGGTCGGAGGCGGGCGCCCTCAGTCGTCGTTCGACGCCGACATCGTGTTCGCGGCCTGCTCCCGGTTCGACAAGGCGGTTGAGATCAACTGCCGACCCGAGCGCCAGGACCCGCCCGAGGAATTGCTGCGGCTGGCGGTGGAATGGGGATGCAAGGTGTCGATCGACACCGACGCCCACGCCACCGGTCAACTCGAATGGCAGCCGTACGGCGCCGACAAGGCGGTGCGCTGCGACGTGCCCGTCGACGACATCGTGAACACGTGGACGGCGAAAGCACTGCTGGAATGGGCCGGAAGCCACCCGCGGAACGGGACCGGCATCCATTAGCATTTGCTGCCTACAACGCCTGATCAACCCCTGGAGGAAGGCCAATGAGAAAGCGCTTGCTTGCGCTCACCGCGATCCTGCTGTCATTCACGCTGCTCGCTGCGGCATGCGGGGACGACGATGCCGAGACCGTAGCTGAGCCCGAACCGGCCGCAGCCGAGCCCGAAGAGGAAATGGCCGAGCCCGAAGCCGACCACGAAGACGAAGCCGACCACGACCACGACGAGGACGAAGCCGACCACGACGA
>VXWX01000087.1 GCA_009835735.1 Acidimicrobiaceae bacterium | reverse complement strand
TCGTCGTGGCCGCCATGGCCATCTGCTGGATGATGGTGCACCGCTTCCGCATCGGCTGGCTGGAGCGGCAGATCCAGGCCCGCGACCTCCACGATGCTCTGGCGGCCCGGCGAGCCGAGGCCGGCCGATGAGCCAGGCGGGTTACGTGTTCGGCGCCTGGGGCGTCACGCTCGCCGCTGTCGGCATCTACGCGGCCAGCCTGATGGTGCGCGGCCGGCGGCTGCTGCGGCGGGCGCGCACTGAGAAGACCGAGTGAACTCAATGGATGACACGTTGACGGACGCCGCCGACACGGAACTCTCGCCGCTAACCCCGCGGCCCGCCCGACGCTCCGCCAGGGCCAGGCGCTGGATCGCGGCACTGGTGACGGTGGCCGTCGCCGCAGGAGTGGCGCTGCTGGTGTCGAACCTGCTCGGCGATGCGGCATTGTTCTTCTACAACGCCGACGAAGCGGTGGAACGGCGTGACGAGCTGGCCTCGCAGCGCTTCCGCCTCCAAGGGACGCCCCTCTCGGAGCCGGAGAACACCTTCTACCTAGATCAGCCGGTGCTGGCCTTTCCTGTCGGTTTCGACGGGGCGGTGGTGGATGTCGTCCACACCGGCGACCCGCCCGAACTGTTCCAGCCCGGTGTGCCGGTGGTCCTTGAGGGCGTCTGGCGGCAGGGTCCCGGTCCTGGCCCGGTGGTCGCCGGAGACGGCTGGCACTTCGCTTCGGACCGGATGCTGGTGAAGCACGACAACGACTACCGCAGCCGCGACGACTACGACGAGCGCATCACCGACGCCGACCAGGGCGGAGCGCTCCCGTGATCCCGCTCCAGGAGTTCTCCGGGCCGTGAGCAACGTGGCGCTCGGCTCGGCGGCCGTCGCCGCGGGGCTGGGCGCGGCCCTGATGGGCCTGGGCGTCACCGGGCTGGGCCTCACCGGGCACCTGCGGTCCTGGGGCCGATACGCCCGCCAGCTCACTTTCGGTATGGCCGTCGCCGCGGTCGCCGCGGTGGTGGTGATGGAAAGGGCCCTCATCACCCGGGACTTCACGGTGAAGTTCGTGGCCGACAACGGCTCGTCCACCACGCCGCCGGTGTTCAACGTGGCCACCCTGTGGTCGGCGCTGGAGGGGTCGATTCTGCTGTGGGCGCTGGTGCTGTGCGGCTACGCGGTGGCAGTCGCGGTGAAGTTCCGCACCCGAGGCGACGATCCGATGCTGGCGTGGGCGATGCTGGTGATGTTCGCGGTCAGCGCTTTCTTCTACGCGCTCATGGTCGGCCCGGCCGATCCCTTCATCGCCGTCGAAGTACCGCCCGGCTACGACGGCCCCGGCCCCAACCCGCTGCTTCAGAACCACATCCTGATGGCGTTCCACCCGCCGATCCTGTACCTCGGCTATGTCGGCTTCACTGTGCCCTTCGCCTTCGCAGTGGCCGCGCTGGCCACCGGGCGGCTAGGGGAGGGATGGCTGGCCGCCACCCGGCGCTGGACCGTGGCCGCCTGGGGTTTCCTGACATTCGGCATCGTGCTCGGCGCCTGGTGGAGCTACGAGACCCTGGGCTGGGGCGGGTACTGGGCCTGGGATCCGGTGGAGAACGCCTCGTTCCTGCCCTGGCTGACCGGCACCGCGTACCTGCACTCGGTGATGGTTCAGGAGCGGCGGGGGATGCTGCGGGTCTGGAACCTGTCGCTGGTGATCGCCACCTTCTCGCTCACGATCCTCGGGACCTTCCTCACCCGCTCGGGGGTGATCGCCTCGGTTCACTCCTTCACCGAGTCGGGCATCGGTCCGGCCATCCTCGGCTTCTTCGCGGTCATCGTGGCCGTTTCGCTGGCCCTTATCGCCTGGCGGGGCGACCAACTGCGCACACCGGGCCGGATCGCGACGCCGGTATCGCGCGAGGGAGCGTTCCTGGCCAACAACGCCCTGTTCGCCGCGTTCGCCTTCGTAGTGCTGCTCGGCACGGTGTTCCCGCTACTGGTGGAGGCCTTCGACGGTCGCACCATCTCGGTGGGCAACCCCTACTTCGACCGGATGACCCGGCCCATCGGCTTCGCGCTGTTGTTCCTCATGGCGGTGGCGCCGATGCTGCCCTGGGGCGGAGAGGGGCGACGCCCGCCGGCGGAACTGTTGAGCCGGAGGCTGATGGTGCCGATGTGGATCGCGGCGGCGGCACTGGTGTTCTCGGTGGTGGCGGGTGCCCGGGGGTGGGCCGCTCTGCTGGCGTTCGGCCTGGGCGGCTTCGCAGGCGGCGCCGCGCTGCGCCAGATCCTTCTGGCCGTGCGCCGCCACCGCTGGCGCGGCCTGGTGGGGCGCACCAACGGCGGCATGATCGTGCACCTGGGCGTAGTGCTGGTGGCGGTGGCCTTCGCGGCCAGCCAGTCCTATGTGCGCCAGGCGGAGTTCGACCTCGAGGCCGGTCAGCCGGCATCGTTCGCGGGACACGAGGTGGTCTACGTGGGATCGGCGGTCGTGGCCCATGAGAACCGCACCGAGCGGGTGGCCTTCGTGCGCGTCGACGACGCCAAGACGTACGGGCCGGCCATCGCCACCTACCCGTTCGCGTCCCAGACCATCGGGATCCCGTCGGTGCGGTCCACCCTGCGCGACGACGTGGCCCTGGCCGTGCTGCAGTTCCCTGAGGAGGCGGGCGCGGACCGGGTGATCCTGCGGGTGACGGTGCAGCCGCTGGTGGTGTGGCTGTGGCTGGGTGGAATCGTGATGGCTCTCGGGACGGCCCTGTCGCTCGTGCCCTCGCGATCGGGGCGGCGCCAACCCACCGAGGCCGCTGCGGTGGAGGCGCCGGCATGAACAGCGGTGGCCGGCGCCGACGGTCGCTGTGGATCGCGCTGCCGGTGGCCGTCGTCGCCGCCCTGCTCGTAGTGGTGCTGGCCACCCGGGACTCTGCCTTCGAGCGCAGGGCCTCCAGCCCCATCCTGGGAGGACTGGCGCCCCCCGTCGTCGGGATGACGGTGGCGGGCGAGACCTTCGATCTCGACGACTGGCGTGGACGGTGGGTTGTCGTCAACTTCTTCCAGAGCACTTGCGTGCCTTGCATCATGGAGCACCCCGAGCTCGTCGAATTCGACGAGCGCCACTCGGCGGCCGGCGACGCCCGGATCGTGTCGGTGGTGTTCGACGACACCATCGAGAACGTGCGGGAGTTCTTCGCGGTACATGGCGGCGACTGGCCCGTGGTGGCCACCGGCGCGCGCGAGGCGGCCGTCGCCTACGGCGTGACCGGTGTGCCCGAGTCCTACCTCGTGGCTCCCTCGGGGGTGGTGGTGTGGAAGCAGTTGGGCGGGGTCACCGCTGACGGCATCGATGACGTGATCGCTCGGCTCTCCGCGGCACCATGAGTTGGCGAACCGCAAGCTGGATCGCGGCCGTGGTTGTTGCCGCGGCGGTGTTCCTGTACGGAGCGCTGGACGAGGGCCCTCCCAAGACCAACGCCGACCGGGTCCGAGTTCTGGCCGAGGACTTCGCCTGTCCCGTGTGTGCAGGCCAGTCGGTGGCCGAGAGCGACGTGCCGGTGGCCCGTGAGATCCGGCGACAGATCGCGGTATGGGTGGATGAGGGCCGCAGTGACTCCTACATCCGGGACCAGCTGGTAGCGGCCTACGACGTCGACATCGACTACAACCCGTCGGGATCGGGCATCACCAGCCTGGTGTGGATCCTTCCGGTGCTCGCCGGCGGTGGCATCGCGGCCGTGGTGGTGGGAATGCTGCGATCAGACCGGCGTTCGGTCCAGGACACGCCCCGGCCGCCGATCGCGGTGCGGCGGCGGCGCTGGCGCAACGCGGCGGTGTGGACGGTCGCCGTGGTGGTCGTGGCCGGCGCGGCGGGCCTGCTCGTGGCCCGTTCGTCGGGCAGCCGCGGCACCGACGGCTCCATCACCGGCGAGATACGGGTCACTACCCGTGAGCTGATCTTCGAGGCCCAGCGGCGGTTGGGCGAAGGCGACATGGAGGGAGCCATAGCCGCCTACGACGAGGCGCTCGAGATCCAGCCGTCCAGCGCGGAGGCCCTCACCTACCGGGGCTGGCTCACATCCCGCCGCGGCGATCTGGACACGGCGGTGGAGTATCTCGACGACGCGATTGCGGTGGACCCCGCCTACCCCGACGCCCGGCTGTTCCGGGCCATCGTGGCCCTGGACCAGGGGGACGGATCCGGCGCGGCGTCGGAACTGGCCGTGTTCGATTCTCTGGACCCGCCCCCCTACGCCGAGGAACTGCTGGCCCAGGCACAAGTGCGCGCGCGGGTGACCGAGGCTCGCCACGCGGCCGTGCTGCAGGTCGTTGACGGTCTGGCACCCATCGAGGAGCGACCCGCTTTCGGAGAGACTGCGCTCGGCGTGGACGACGCTCTGGTCGCCGCGGAGGCTCTGGCGGCTCGGGGCGATCTGCTCGACGCCGTGCAATTCCTCGACTGGGTCCTCGAGTCCCGCCCCAACGACCCCGACGTATTGGCCGGTCGGGGCTGGCTGCTGGTTCGCAGCGGTGATCCGGAACTGCTGGCGGTAGGCGTCGAATACCTGGATGCCGCGCTTGATGCCGACCCGGCCAGCCCCGCGGGACTTGTCTACCGGGCCTTCGCCCGGTGGCAGCAGGGCGATATCGACGGCGCCAGCACCGATCTAAACGCGTTCGACGCTCTGCAGCACCAGCCCCCCGATCTGGTGCGCCTCATCGAGGCTCAGGGTCTGCGGGACGCGATCAGCGGCTGAGCCGCGCGTAGCCGTCTCTGAGAAAATCGACGGCGGCGCTGTAATGGTTCTCGGCGGCGCACAGCGCGCTGTAGGACAGCGAAGCGCCGTTGAAGTCCTGCTCGTTCCAGAACGGGTCGGACCGGTCGACATCACCCCAAGCGGCCACGTAGATGTAGGGCTCATCGTGGGCATGGTCGCCGGGGGAGAAGCCATAGGTGGCCCGGTGGCCTGACTCCGCGTCACCCGCGGCGATGGCGGGATCGAAGTGTCCGGGCCACAGCTGTACCCGCTCGGGACCGATCACCTCGGGCGTGAAGCGCAGTTCCTCGAGCGCGGCGGTGGCCAGCCCGAACCAGGCTCCCAGGAACTCGCCGACGTCGGCCCGCACGTCGAGACGGCGGTCGATGTCGCCCAGTTCGGGGCTGTCGTGCTCTCGAGCGGTGGTGCCCGGATCCACACCCACGAACTCGCCGGCCTCGCGCAGCGTTGTAATGGCCGCCGTGCGGGCCTGGCCGGCCTCCTGGACCACCATCCGGTCGCCGGCCACCCGCACCTGGACGTCGTCGCCGAAGAACGGGGTACCGAAGCCACCCCGCACGTACCGCAGACCGAACTTGCCGTTGCATTGGTATCGGGCCTCAGCCACCACCGAATAGGCCAACCGGTGGAAGTCGAACAGCGCTGACGGGTAGTTCGGGGGCAGGACTGGGAGTCGGCGTCGAGCCCCCAGCCAGCGGTCGGCCGCGAAGTCGGCCAGATCCGGACGGGCGGAGATGAGGTCGTCCCAGGTGAGGTCGGCGCCTGAGTGAGGCGCAACCACGGGACCGGTGCCCCGGCCGCTGGGATGGGCGGGGTCGTCGGCCCAGAACGGGCTCTCGCCGACCGCCGGCGGGCTCGGCTCGAGCACCCGCACGTCGTATCCATCGCCGACGGCGGCAGCCGCCTCGGCGGCGGGATCGTGAGCAACCGCGTGATCGATCATGGTTCGGCCTCTTGGTAAGAGGAGAGTGTGTGGGACGTTAGGTTTGCCCCGATATGACCTGCAAGATGCGTCTTGTTTCAGCCAAAGCCATGATCGGGATGGCGGCTGCCGCCCTCGTCATCGCGGTCGTCGGCTGCTCCGAATCCGCGTCCACAAGCGGCGAGGCGCCCGCCACAGGTTCTCAGCCGCCGCCCTCCGCCGAGGAAGCCGGCGCGGAGCAGACCGAGCCCGGTGAGTCCGACCGGGACGTGGTAGCCGCGCCAGGCGACGGCGGGGACGAACAGCCCGAGCCGGCCCCAGAGACGACCACTATGGCGGCCGGCACGCGGGGCGACTCGTCGCCGGCGGTCATCGACTTCGAGCCGATCGCGTCCACGCCCCGTGAGGACGTGCCCAGCGGGCTGCGCGACCGCCGTCACCCCGACCATCCCGAGCCGCTCATCGACCTCTCGGAGATTCGTTCCGGGGGGCCGCCGCCCGATGGGATCCCGCCGCTCGAGAACCCCGTCTTCGAGCCGGCCGGCGAAGTGGACTGGCTGCCGGAGGTGGAGCCGGTACTCGCGCTGGAGATCAACGGCGACGCCCGGGCCTACCCGCTGCGGATCATGACCTGGCACGAGCTCGTGAACGGCACCGTCGGCGGCACGCCGGTCACCGTGTCGTACTGCCCGCTCTGCAACTCCGCGGTCGCCTACGACCGGCGGGTGGGGGATCGCATCCTTGACTTCGGCACGTCGGGCGAGCTCTTCAACTCCTCGCTGGTGATGTACGACCGTCAGACCGAGAGCCTGTGGTCGCACTACACCGGCCAGGCAGTGGTCGGACACCTCACCGGCACCGAACTCGACTTAATCCCGGTACAGACGGTTTCGTTCGAGGACTTCCTGTCGTCGTACCCGCAGGGCCACGTGTTGAGCCTCTCAACCGGCTACGGCCGCAGCTACGGGCAGAACCCCTACGAGTTCTACGACTCCAGCAGCCGGCCCTTCCTCTTCAGCGGCCCCTTCGACAGCCGCCTCGAACCCCTGACGCGTGTGCTGGCGCTCCGTGCTGAAGGCGAGGGCGCGGTGATCCCGCTAGACGTCCTGTCTGAGCGCCATGTCGTGCCGTTCTCCTTCGCCGGACGTGAGCTGGTGGCCCTGTTCGAGCCGGGCACGGCCAGCGCGCTCGACAGCCCCAACATCGCCGAGGGCCGCGACGTGGGCGCAACCGGCGTGTTCGTGCGCTCGGTCGACGGGCAGCCGCTGGATCTGTCCGTAAGTGCCGGGGGCGGATTCGTGGACGCGTCCACCGGCGTGGTCTACGACATCCTGGGCCGTCCGTCGGACCCTGGCGGTACCGCGCTGGAGCCGGTCGAGCACCTCGACACGTTCTGGTTCGCGGCGGCCGCGTTCTACCCCGACGCCGAGATCATCGGGCAGTAGATTGCGGTGTGACTCCGCGGCGCCGGTCGCGGGGGAGGAGGGTGAACTCATGTCTGACACGCTCGCCGACACCTTCACAGTGGGCTGGACGGCCATGGCCGACGGCACCCGTGAGGACTACGAACAGCTCTCCAGCATTTTCGAGGGCCACGCCCGCGAGACGCTCGTCCCCCATCTGCTGTCGGTCATGCGGCTGCTCGAGGGGCCAACCCTCGGCTACCAGATCGACCGGGCCCGGCACTGCCGGCAGTCGGCCACTCGGGCGCTGCGCAACGGCGAGTCCTCGGAGTTCGTGGCGGCCGCGCTGCTGCACGACATCGGCGACGTGCTGGCACCCGACAACCACAGCGCAGCGGCTGCCGCCATCCTCGCGCCCTATGTCAGCGAGGAGACGGAGTGGGTGGTGCGCCACCACGGGCTGTTCCAGGGCTACTACTACTTCCATCACCTCGGTGGCGACCGCCACGCCAGAGAGCGCTACGAGCAGTCGCCGCACTACGACCGTTGTGTCGACTTCTGCGCCTCATACGACCAGAACTGCTTCGACCCCAACTACGACGACCTTGCGATGGAGGACTTCGTACCGCTGCTGGAGGAGGTCTTCGCCGGGCCGCCTCAGTACACGGCCTGACAGGCTGACTCAGCCGGGGCCCGAGCGGCCCTCAGGTCGCAGCGATCATGAGCGGGAGTCAGGCTGCGCCGAAGGTGCGGGGGTGCCGGTAGGCGGCGCCCACGATTCGACCATCGCTCACGTCCAGCTCCCAGATCGACCCCTTCTTGCACCTTCCCAGATCAGGGATGTCCAGCCCGTACTGGGCCAGCACCCACAGCAGCCCGGGAATGACGTCGCCGTGACTGCACAGCACCGAGTCACCCTCGGCGGCAGCCAGCGATCGCAGCAGTTCGAAGGCATCGCCGACGAATGATCCCTCGGCCAGCTCGTCGGCGGCCTCCACGGGCAGCCCCAGCATCCGACCCAGCGGCACCACGGTGTCAACGCAGCGCACCGCGGCGCTTGACAGGATCCGCGTGACCGGGCGCGAGGCCAGCGCGGCGCCGATGGCCTCGGCCTGCATCTGTCCGAACTCGTCCAGCGGTCGCTCGAAGTCGTTGCCGACCCAGGTCATCCGGCTTCCCGCGTCGGCATGGCGCACAAGGTGCAGCATCGACCCCTCTCCCCTACAGGTCTGCGACGGTGCGCGCCGCCCTGTCGCTGCCCGGTGTCGCGCTGAGGGCCGTTATGGACACGCCGTTAGCCTAAGCCCGTGGCCGTCACGGAAGCGGAGGTGATCGAGGCCCTCCGACCGGTGGAGGACCCTGAACTGCACCGCAGCATCGTCGATCTCGGCATGTACAGGGGTTTCACCATCGACGGGGGCCATGCCGATGTGCGCATCGCGCTCACGGTGGCCGGCTGCCCGCTGCGCAGCGAGATCCAGCGCCGGGTGACCGACGCGCTGCTCGAACTCGACGGCGTGGCCGCGGTCACCCTGGACTTCACCGTGATGAGCGACGCCGAGCGGGCCGAGTTGCGCACGAAGCTGCACGGCAACCCGGCCGCCACCGCCGGATCCGCGCCCGCCCACGGCCACGCCGAGGGCCGGGCCATCCCGTTCGCAGAGCCCGGCAACGCCACCCGCACGCTCCTGATCGCCTCGGGCAAGGGCGGCGTGGGCAAGTCGTCGGTCACCGCCAACCTGGCCATCGCCCTGGCGGCACGGGGCCGCTCGACGGCGGTCGTGGACGCCGATGTGTGGGGCTTCTCGATACCGAGGATGCTGGGAGTGGACCGGGCCCCGGTGGTGATCGACGACATGATCGTTCCGCCGGAGGTGCACGGCGTTCGCTGCATCTCGATGGGCTTCTTCGCCCAGGAGGACCAGCCGGTGATCTGGCGGGGGCCGATGCTGCACAAGGCTCTCGAGCAGTTCCTCACCGACGTGTTCTGGGACGATCCCGACTTCCTGCTAGTGGACCTCCCGCCCGGCACCGGCGACATATCGCTGTCGCTGGCGCAGTTCCTGCCCCGGGCCGAGGCCTACGTGGTGACCACGCCCAACCCCGCGGCCCAGAAGGTGGCCCAGCGCTCGGCGTTCATGTTCTCCAAGGTGAACATCGCCGTGCGGGGCGTGATCGAGAACATGTCGTGGTTCACCGGTGACGACGGCAAGCGCTACCAGCTCTTCGGTTCAGGCGGCGGAGCCGAGCTGGCCCGCATACTCGACGTGGAGCTCATGGGCCAGGTTCCCATGACCATCCCGCTGCGGGAGGGCAGCGATCACGGTCGGCCCATAATGGCGGTGGACCCCGGTTCTGAAGCGTCGTCGGTCTTCGCCGCGATGGCGTCGTGGATCGAAGCCCACGGCCCCACCAAACGAACCCATCCCGAGTTGAAGATCGTCTGAAGGAGAGCAGAGTGGAGCTTCGCATCGGCATCGCCGACAACCCCCAACCCATCACCGTCAACCTCCCCGACGACGCCGACCGCGAGAACATCAAGGCGTCCGTCGAGGCCGCTCTGGAGGGCAAGGTCCCGGTGCTGTGGCTGACCGATGACAAGGGCCGGGAGATTGCGGTGGCCGCATCGCACGTCACCCATGTGGAGATGGGCCCGCCAGGCTCCCATCCCATCGGATTCGGCTGAGAGGCCGAGCGGAGAACCGCAGCGGTGGTCGGTCTCGCGGAGTTGGCCCGGGCCGGCACCGCGCTCGACGAGCGCTCCATCGATCATCTGCACCGGCTGGTGGGCTCGTGGGCGCCGCTGGCCGATCTCTCCTTCGGGGATCTGCTGCTGTACGCCCCCTGCGTCGACGGATTCGATCCGGCGGCGATTGCGGGCGCCTCCGATCTGGCTGACAACGAGACCGGCAGCGCCGACGGTGGCTTCGTGGTGTTGGCCCACGCCCGGGCCAACACCGGCCCCACCGTTCATGTGGTCGACCCGGTGGGCACCATCGTTCATGGGCCTGCCTTGGCGTGGCTGCGGGCCGCGATGGATACCGGTGAGGCGGGCGAGGCGGAGGTGGCAGAGGCCGGTTCGGGGCCTGTCGTGGGCGATGACACGGTCATGGAGGAGGCCGACAGCCTGCCGCTACGCGACCGTCGCCGCGTCGTGGACTATGTGCCCGTCCGTTGCGACGACTCGCCGGTGGCGGTCCTCTCGCGCGAGGCGGCGCCGGCCCCCATCCGCCACGAGAATCCGCTGGAGACCGTCTACCGCGGTCTGTACAACCGTTTCGCGCGGATGATCGCGGAGGGTGCGTTTCCCTACGAGCGCATGGAGCGGGTTGGCGAGTTCCGCGAGCCCCGGGTCGGCGATGGGGTTCTGGTGCTGGACCGGGAGGGCCGGATCAGCTACGCCTCGCCCAACGCCCGCAGCGCCCTGCACCGCTTGGGGGTGACGCGCTCGGTGCCGGGCAGCCGTCTCAGCGACCTCGGACTGGACGACACGGAGATACGACGCTCGTTCTGGCGCCGGCGTTCCACGGTGGCCGAGTTCACCGCGGGATCGATGATCGTCGTCGTGCTGCGGGTCTACCCCATGGTCGCTGAGGACCGGATCACCGGAGCGGTGGCGATGCTCCGAGATGTGTCCGAGTTACGCCACCACGACCGCCTTCTCCTGTCCAAGGACGCGACGATCCGCGAGATCCACCATCGGGTCAAGAACAACCTGCAGACGGTGAGTTCGCTCCTGCAGCTCCAGGCTCGCCGCCTCGGCAGCGCGGAGGCGAAGACGGCCGTCGAGTCCTCGGTCCGGCGGGTTTCGTCGATCGCCATGGTGCATGAGCATCTGGCTCTCGACACCACCTCCGAGCTCGACTTCGATGAGATCGTGGGCCCGCTTGTGCGCCTGGTGGAGGACGGTCTCGCCCCGGTGGAGCGGCCTCTCAAGATCCAGGTGGAGGGGGCCGTGGGCGAGATCGACGGCGAGACGGCGATGCCGCTGGCGGTGGTGCTGGTGGAGCTGGTGCAGAACGCCTTCCAGCACGCCGCACCGCCCGCGGGCGCGGGGGAGCTTGTCGAGGTGCGCCTGGCCCGCACCGCCAGCACATTGACCATGCGCATCGCCGATGACGGACCCGGTGTTGGTGAGGGCTTCTCCTTGGACCGCGACGCCGGACTCGGCCTAACCATCGTTCGCACCTTCGTGGTCCACGACCTCGGCGGCTCGATCGCCATCAAGGCCGTTTCGGCGGACCCGCCCCGCGGCACCGTGATCGAGGTGACCGTCCCCCGCCGATCGGTCCCGTCGCCAGTCGGCTAGCGCCTACCCAGCGCATGGGTTAGGCGTTCTGGACTTGGGCGGCCGCGTCGAGGCTGAGCTCTTCGATGGACTGCTCGCGCATCTTGAACTTCTGGACCTTGCCGGTGATGGTCATCGGGAAGGTGTCGGTGATCTTGATGTAGCGGGGCACCTTGTAGTGGGCGATGGTGCCGCGGCAGAAGTCCTTGATGTCGTCGGTAGTGGTGCCGGCCCCGTCGCGTAGCTGGACCCAGGCCATGATCTCCTCGCCGTAGCGGATGTCGGGCACCCCGATGACCTGCACGTCGACGATGTCGGGGTGGGTGTAGAGGAACTCCTCGACCTCGCGGGGGTACACGTTCTCGCCGCCGCGGATGATCATGTCCTTGATGCGCCCGACGATGTTCACGTAGCCCTCGTCGTCCATGACCGCGAGATCGCCGGTGTGCATCCATCCGTCGGCGTCGATGGCCTCCGCGGTGCGCTCGGGCTCGTTCCAGTAGCCCAGCATCACCGAGTAGCCCCGGGTCTGGAACTCGCCGCTGGTGCCGCGAGGAACAACCTCACCGGTGGCGGGGTCGACGATGCGGATCTCGACGTGGGGATGGACCCGCCCCACTGTGGTCACCCGCTTCTCGAGGGGGTCGTCGGCCGATGTCTGGGTGGACACCGGTGAGGTCTCGGTCATGCCGTAGGCGATGGTGACCTCGCTCATGTTCATGCGCTCCACAACTTGGCGCATCACCTCAATCGGGCACGGCGATCCCGCCATGATCCCGGTGCGCAGCGACGACAGGTCATAGCTGGCCAAGTCGGGCTCACCGAGTTCGGCGATGAACATCGTCGGCACCCCGTAGAGGCTGGTGCAGCGCTCACGGGCGCACGCATGCAGGGTGGCCGCGGCGTCGAACCCGGCCGCGGGGATCACCATGGCGGAGCCGTGGGTGGTGCAGGCCAGGTTGCCCAGCACCATCCCGAAGCAGTGGTAGAACGGCACCGGGATGCACACCCGGTCCTCGGCTGTGTACTTGCAGGCCTCGCCGATGAACAGCCCGTTGTTCAGGATGTTGCGATGGCTCAGCGTGGCGCCCTTGGGGAAGCCGGTGGTGCCGCTGGTGTACTGGATATTGATGGCGTCATCGGGCTCGAGCTGCGCGCTGCGCTCATCGAGCTGGTCCGCGGACACCGTTCCGGCCGCTTCCAGCAGCGTGTCCCAATCCGCAGTGTGCAGGTAGATGACCCGCTCGGCCGGCACCCGGTCCCACACCTCGGTGATCATCGAGCGGTAGTCGCTGGTGAGGAACGACTCCACCGCCACTAGCACGGAGATATGTGACTGGTTCAGCACGTACTCGAGTTCCGAGGACCGGTAGGCCGGATTGATAGTTACCAAGATCGCGCCGATGCGGGCCGTGGCGTACTGCACCAGCGCCCATTCGGCGTAGTTCGGGCTCCAGATTCCGACGCGGTCGCCCTTGGCCACCCCGATCCCCATGAGCCCCCGGGCCACCCGGTCGACCTCGCCGGCGAACTCGGCATACGTGTAACGCAGACCCTGCTCCACCGACACCAACGCATCGCGGTCGGCGTGGTCGGCGACCGTGCGGGCCAGATTCTGCGGGATCGTCTCCTCCAGGAGCGGCACCGAAGTCGGCCCTTCGGCGGCTGACAGCGTCATTGGTGGCCTCCTTGCGCTAGTTCGTCCCTCCGCTTCCCCAAAGCTACGCGGTCGGGCTAACCCCAGCAGACTCGCTGACCGGTCAGCGGTCTTGGCTCGCCGCCGTTGAGACGCCTCAGCTCGACGGCATCGACTCCGCCGAGCATCGCGGCGACCGAGGACCATGACGATCCTGTGGGCGGTTCGACGCACTCCACCAGGTCGACGGCGCGCTCGGCAGGCGTGCCGGTGGTGAGCGCGGAGTTGATGTGGCGGGCGATCTTCTCCACGAGCCTGATGCCGGCCGACTCGCTCGGGTTGTTGTCCGTCATCACCGTCATGGCGTAGGAGCCGCCGTCCGGGTCGCGTACCACCCCGGTGGTGCCCAGCCGCCACCCGGCGCCCGACATCGGGAAGAAGCCGTTCTTCAGCGCAGCCTCGTATCCGGCCGGGAGGCCGGCGGTGATCCCCCAGCTCTGCGCCGCGCTCACGCCGGACATCCACTCCCATGCCGCCTCCACCGACTCAGGGCTCAGGGGCCCTCCGCCGATGAGAAGCTGCTCCACCAGCCGCGTCCGGTCCTCCGCGGTGGACAGCGTCCGGCCGTACCACGGGGTGTGGCTCGTGCCGACGATCCCGAAGCGCTCGTCCAGCCCTTCCATGCCGGCCGCGCTGCCGAGCTGCACGTACAGCCTGGAGGTGGGCGGGCGGTTGTGGCTGTAGTGCATCATCAACTCGACGTCGGCCGTCTCCGCCTCGCTGAGCTGGCGGCCCGCTTCCTGGGCGGCCAGCAGCACGCCCGCCAGGACCTGCGCCTTGATGACGCTCGCGGTGGTGATCTCCAGGCCGCCGTTGAGTTCGTACCGGCAACCCGTGCGGTGGTCATGGACGGCGGCCGTGAACCGGGCGTCGGGGTGGGCGACCTGGAGCTGATCGATGAACGTCTCATCGAACAGGCGGCTGCAGCGGATGATCGGCGCGTAGCGAAACTCCAGGCCGCTACGAAGGTCCGGCATGCTGAGTTGGCCCCCGGGCTCGGGGCGGCTGGCGGGCGCAGCGGGCGCGCCGGCAGCAGCGGGTGCCCCGGCCCATGTCAACGCCAGCGCGATCAGGACCGCGCCGATCGCCCGCAGCGTCGGAATCCACCTCGCGTCGGACTCTGGTGAGGTACCGGGAATGTTCATCGCAGGGCGGGCTGGCCACGGTAGTAGACGCCAGTCGCGCGTGCCTGTCGATTCCTGCTTGCAAGGAGTCTGTGCGAGACTGCCGGGGTGGCAGCGGTGATCGCGCATCGGGGCGCCAGCCAGGCCGCGCCCGAGAACACGCTGGAAGCCTTCCGGCTGGCCCGAGAATTCGGTGCCGACTGGGTCGAGCTCGATGTGCGCCGCACCACTGACGGCGTGGCCGTGGTCCATCATGACGCCCACCTGGCCGACGGCCGGCGGATCGGCCACCTCCACGCCGACGAACTGCCCGACTACGTGCCCAGCCTGGCCGAGGCCCTGGAGGCTTGCGAAGGCATGGGAGTGCACCTCGAGATCAAGAACCTGCCCGACGACCCCGACTACGACAGCGAGAACCTCGTCGCCGACGCCGTGGCCGGCCTTATCGCGGCCTACCTGGGCCCGGAGCGGGCCGTGGTGTCGTCGTTCAACGTCGACGCGGCGGATGCGGTGCGGACTGTCGATCCGACCATTCGCACCGCACTGATCTGTGGGATCGTGGCGCCGGCGCAGGCCGTGGCCCGGGCCACCGCCCACAGCATGGTGGCTGTGCACGCCTTCGACGCCATGTGCGACGCTGCATTCGTGCGCCGGGCCCACGACGCCGGGCTGGCCGTGAACGTGTGGACCATCAACGTCCGGGAGCGCATGTCGGAGTTGCTGGCGATGGGCGTGGACGGCCTTATCACCGACGTGCCCGACGTGGCCCGGGCCCTGGTCGACGCAGCCTGAGCCAGAGGCCCTCCGCGAGAGGACCGCTCAGGGCAGGACCAGCCGCAGGGCTTCGGGCGCCCAGCGGATCCGCAGGCGGGGCGCCGCGCCGAGGTGGTCGCCGTCGGCCTGGTATGGAACGGCCGGCTCCGCGTGCACGGTCAGGTCCCTCAGGCCCTCGTGAACCGTCGCCCCTGGCAGGCCTCGCACGTCTCCTGAGCGCAGGGCCTTCAGGGCCACCGGCAGCATCCGGTGGAGTGAGAGGCTCGGCAGGGTCACGGTGACCAGGGGCTCGTCCAGGCCGAGGCCCGGCACGAGGTCGAAGCTGCGGCTGCCCAGGTAGGTGTAGGGGTTGAGGTTGAGCACGATCGTCAACAGGCCCTCGGCCAGCGCTTCACTGCCGGCGTCGAGCACCCGCATGGGAGGACGTCGCCGGTTGGCCCGCTGCAACCAGGTGGTCACCGCCGCGTAGATGAACAGGGGGTGCCCGGCCCAGCGCTTCAACGGGCCGCGGCTCTCGACCAGTTCAACCACGGCCGCGTCGAACCCGATGCCGCAGTGGAACAGGAAGTATCGCCCGTCAACGACCCCGAGTCCGATCCTGGCGACGGCGCCCCGGTCGAGGGCGTCGAGGAGCTGGCCGGCGGCCTCGATCGGGTCGTCGGGCAGACCGATGATGCGGGCGAACACGTTGGTGCTTCCTCCCGGCAGCGCCGCCAGGGCGGTGTCGGTGCCGGCCAGGCCGTTGGCGGCCTCGTTGAGCGTGCCGTCCCCGCCCAGCACCACCACCACGTCGATGCCGTCGGAGGCGGCCGAGCGGGCCAGCCGGGTGGCGTGGCCGCGCCGGACGGTCTCGGACAGGGTCACCTCATGGTCGGCCGACAGCGCCTTCTGGATCACCACCCGGCGCCGTCCGGTCACCGACGAGGCGGCCGAGTTCACCAGCAGCAGCACCCGCATCTACCCAGTCTGTCCGCTCGCGGGCCAGGCGCGCTGAACAGGGCGGGGCATGCGAGCAAGAGGCGATGATCCAGAGGCCGAGCGGATAGGCCGCGTCGAATGAAGAACTTGGCGGATGTTGAGCGAGGCCGTGGCCCGAGCGGCCCGTGAGCGGAGCGAACATGAGCGGGAACAACTTCGGTGGGCGAGGTTCGTTTCTGGCTGTGCGCTGGCACACTTGGCGCCCATGAAGGTTGTCGTCTGCGTGAAGCAGATTCCCGATCCCGCCGATCCCGGCGCGCTTGACCCCGAGACCAAGACGCTGCGGCGAAACGTGAAGCTCATCCTCGACGAGTCCGACTCCTACGGGGTGGAGATGGCCCTGCAGCTGGTGGACGCCGCTGGTGAGGGTTCTGTGCACCTGGTCTCGATGGTGCCCAACGACGAGGTGAGCGGCCTGCGCACCGCCCTGGCCATGGGGGCCGACTCGGCCACGCTCATTAGTGACGAGGCACTTGCCGGCTCCGACGCGCTGGGCACGTCCCGCGTGCTCGCCGCAGCCATCGAGCGGGCCGAGCCCGACCTGGTGCTGGCCGCCACCGAGTCCAGCGACGGCTACACCGGCGTGGTGCCTGCCCAGGTGGCCGAACTGCTCGGCTTGCCCTCGGTGACGTTCGCCAAGGAGATCGCGGTCGAGGGCTCCACGGCCACCGTGCGCCGCCAGACCGAGGCCGGTGCCGACCTAGTCGAGTGCCCGCTGCCCGCGGTGGTGTCGGTGACGGCCGGAGTGGTCGAGCCCCGATACCCGTCGTTCCGGGGGATCATGCAGGCCAAGAACAAGCCGGTCGACCAGCTGAAGATCGCCGATCTCGGCATCGCCGCCGAGCGGGTCGGCTGGGCTGGTGCGGGCCAGGAGATCACCGACGTTGCCGAGGCTCCCGAGCGGGCCGCGGGCGAGGTGGTGGTGGACGAGGGCGACGCCCACGAGCGCATCGTGGCCTTTCTCGACGAACTCAAGGTGATATAGGAGGCCCAGCCATGACATTGGACAAGATCTGGGTGTTCTGTGAGGCCGGCGACGACGGCGTGGCCACGATCACGCTTGAGATGCTGGCCAAGGCTCGAGAGGTTGCCGGCACCGTCGAAGTGTTCTGCGGCGGAGACGGCGCGGCCTGCGCGGCCGAGCTCGGTGACCATGGTGTCACCGCGGTGTACGCCACCGGCGATCTCGACGGACGCATGAAGGGCGTGTCGGTCGCCTCGGCGGTGGCCGCCGCCATCTCGGACGGCAGTGTGGCCGCGCCTGACGCCTTCCTGCTGGGCACCACCTACGACGGCCGCGATGTTGCGGCCCGGCTGTCGGTGAAGCTGGACGTCAGCGTGCTGTCGAATGTGGTCGACCTCCGCCTCGACGGCGACCGTCTGGTGGGCGTGGAGCCGGTGTTCGGCGGAACCCTCAACGTGACTTCCCGGTTCACCAGCGGCGGGCCCGACATCTGGCTGGTCCGTCCGAAGTCCTTCGAGCCCGAGGCTGTCGGCGGTTCACCGGCGGAGGTTGTGGACCTTCCCGTTCCCGACCTCGGCTCGACCGGCGGCGCAGTGGTCCGCGACCGCTTCACCGAGGAGTCCGAGGGCCCCAAGCTCGACGAGGCCGCCATCGTCGTCTCCGGCGGGCGGGGACTGGGCGCCGCCGACGCCTACGCGATGATCGAGGGCCTGGCCAAGCAGCTGGGCGCCGCGCCCGGGGCGAGCCGGGCCATCGTGGACGCGGGCTGGGTGCCCTACAGCTACCAGGTCGGCCAGACCGGCAAGGTGGTCAAGCCCACGGTGTACATCGCCTGCGGCATCTCGGGCGCCACCCAGCACCTGGTGGGCATGAAGGGCTCCAAGAACATCATCGCCATCAACAAGGACTCCGAGGCCCCCATCTTCGCGGTGGCCGACCTTGGCATCGTGGGCGACGTTCACAAGGTGCTGCCCAAGCTCACCGAGGCACTCGAGAGTCGCTAGCGCGGCGGCGGGCGAGCGTGAAGGGCTTCGACCCCCGCTACCGGGACCTGCCTGACTACATCCTGGGCATCACTTACCGGATATGGGAGGGCCGCGAGGTCGACGCCCTCGAGGAGCTCTACGCGCCCGACATCGTCGTGCGGTCGCCGGAGGGGATAGCGAGGGGCAATCAGAGCGTGATTGCCGCCACCCTTGCGACCCTGGCCACATTCGGCGACCGCCAGCTTCTGGGCGAGGACGTGATCTGGAGCGGCGACGACGAGGCCGGCTTCCTGTCGTCGCACCGGATCATGTCGCTGGCCACCCACAGCGGCGACGGTGCCTACGGGCCCCCGACCGGCACGCAGTTGCGCTACCGCATCATCGCCGACTGCGCAGCTCGCCAGAACCAGATCTACGACGAGTGGCTGGTACGGGACCAGGGTGCGATCGTGCGCCAGCTCGGCATCGACCCCAGGCGGTACGCCACCGAACAGATTGAGGCCGAGGGCGGGCCCGAGGCGTGCAGCGCCCCCTTCCACCCGTCACTCGATGCCACCCCTGCCTACACCGGCTCGGGCAACGACCACAGGACGGGGCAACGCTACGGGGAAGTGCTGGAGCGACTAATGGGTGGTGGCTTGGACGTGGTCACCGAGCACTACGACAGGGCCGTCCACCTCGAGCTGCCCGGTGGCCGCACTGGTTACGGGCGGACCGAGGCCGACCGCTTCTGGCTGGGTCTGCGCAGCTCCTTTCCCGAGGCCCGCTTCGAGATCCACCACCGCATAGGACGCGACGACGACAGCCTGGGTCCCCGGGCCGCGCTGCGCTGGTCATTGACCGGTGCCCACGACGGCTGGGGGGCATTCGGCCGGCCCAGCGGCGCGGATGTCCATGTCATGGGGATAAGCCACGCCGAGTTCGGCCCTCGCGGGCTGCGCCGCGAGTGGGTGCTCATCGACGAGACAGCCATCTGGAAGCAGATCATCCTGCACACCGGCTGACCTTCAGGCGCCGGCTGCTCCTCGGAAACGGCAAGTCTCGAAAGGCCTGTGGTTGCAAGGATGAATACGTATACATAAGATCGTCGGATGGTCCGATCGGACCGCAAGCGCGCAGTCACCTCAGTAGATGTCGCCGCAGCGGCGGGCGTCTCGCAGGCCACCGTCGCCAGGTGCTTCACAACCCCTGAAGTGGTAGCGCCCGACACCCGGCTCAAGATCGAAGCCGCCGCGGACCGGCTCGGGTACGTCCCCAACGCCATCGCCCGCAGCCTGAAGTCCCAGCGCACCAACATCGTGGGCGCCGTCGTTCCTGCCGTCGGCGAGTACTGGCAGAACGTGGTGACCTACTTCTCGCGCCGCCTCACCGCCCGCGGCCGCCAACTGCTGCTGTTCAGCTTCCTCGACCAAGAAGAGGTGAACGAGACCCTCGAAGCGGTCATGCAGTACCGACTCGACGGGCTGATCCTTGCCTCCGCGACCATCGCCGAGGCCCAGTTGGCCCGGATGAGACAGACCGGGCTGTCGCTGGTGGCCTTCAACCATCCCGACGCCGCCGGCATCGTGCCGTCGGTGACGGTGGACAACGAGGCCGGCGCCTCAGAGCTGGCCCGCCACCTCGCCGACCTCGGATGCACCAGAGTCCTCTACCTCGGGGGAGTGGCGGCGGCCTCGACCGATCGGGCTCGCTTCCGCGGCGCCGCTCGCACGCTGGCCTCCACCGGCGTGAGATGCAACTACATGGAGGCGGGCGCCTTCACCTACGAGGCCGGCTACCGGGCCGCCGAAAGGGTGGGATCCCTCGACTCGCTGCCCGACGCGATCATGGTCGGCAGCGACGAAGTTGCCTTCGGAATGCTCGACGGCCTGCGACGCTACGGGCTGACCGCGCCGGGCGACGTGCTCGTGACCGGCTTCGACGGGCTCCCGCAGGCAGGCTGGGCGGGCTACGACCTGACCACTCTGGTCCAGCCCGCCGACCGGCTCGCGGAGCACGCCGTGGAACTCGCCGCGGGCGACACCGCCGATCCCTCCGACGCCCAGCCGCCGTCGGTGGTGGTGGCGGGCACACTCCGCCGCGGCCTGACCACCCGCAAGGGTGACACCGAACAGGGCGGGCCGGGGTCGTTGCCGAGTCACAACGGCAGCACCGAGCGGCGCGCAGGCCAATGACCCACTCCTCCGACGGTGTGCCGACGCTGGATGCCGCAGAATTCGCGCGCCGCATCATCGAGCCCGGCGCATTCGTCGCGGACCGGTCGGCCTTCGTGGATGTGCGCCTGCCTCGCTCAGCGGGCAAGGCGAGCTACTCGCTCATAGGGCCGGGCGTGTCGCAGAACCCCGACCAGGTGGTGAACCTCCCCGAAGCACACGGGTTCCATGTCGGTGCGGCCTCCATGGGCCACGGAGTCGTCAACAACCAGCACATGCACTTCACGGCGGAAGTGTTCATCTGCACCCGCGGCTCGTGGCGCATGCGGATCGGTGAGCACGGCCAGCAGACCCTCGACATCTCGGCGGGGACAGTGTTCTCCGTTCCGACCTGGGTGTTCCGGGGATTCGAGAACATCGGCCCGGACGACGGCTGGCTGTACGCGGTGCTCGGCGGCGACGAGACAGGCGGGATCGTCTGGGCGCCCGACGTGCTGACAGCCGCCGCCGAGACCGGTCTGTTCCTCATGCCCGACGGCGCCGTCATCGAAGCCACCGACGGCCAGGTCCCCACCGATTGCGTCGCACCGCTGAGCCCATCGCAACTGTCCGCCCTTGACAGCTACAGCGACACCGACCTGGCGGCACGGGTCGTGACGTTCGACGACCTCGCCTGGTCGCATCATGCCCTGCTGTCGAGCGTCTCGGGCAACGGCGAATCGCCGCCAGCGGAACTGGCGCCCGTGATCGGCTACGGCGTGACCGAGGACCGCCACCACAGGCCGCCCATCACGGTCCCGCACGGGTTCAGCGTCGAATGGCTGCGCGTCGCGCCCGGCGTGAGTTTCGGCCTGCACCGGCTAGCCCTGCACCAGGCCGCGATCCTGACCGGGGGGCAGTGGGAGGTCTCCGTCAACCGCGGCCCCGAGACGCTGACGGCCCGGCCCGGGGAGGGCTCGGTGGTCTCGGTTCCTCCCGGCGTGTGGCGGGACTTACGCAATGTCGGTGACTCCGAGGCCCGTGCTCTGATCGTCTGCAATGCCCAGCAGCGCCCGCAGGTGCTCTGGGACGAGGAACTGGTGCGGTCGGCTGCCGCCGGCGGCTGGACCCACGACGCGTCGGGCTACCTCGCCCCCACCTCGCTGATAGCGGGCACCGCGCCATGAGCGCCCGGCCCCTAATGATCTCCCGCGCCCGAAAGGCGCAGAGAGTGTCCCTACAACAATCCCTAGAGGAGGGAAGAGACATGAAAGCAACATCGCGCCGTTGGTGGCGAATCCTCGCCGCCTTCTGTGCCCTGACCCTCATCGCTGCCGCGTGCGGGGATGACGACGACGAAGCGCCGGCCCCGGCGGCCGACGCCGACACGTCCACAGCTGCGGAGACGGAGGCCGCCACCGACGAAGCCGAGATGGCCGAAGAGGAGATGGCCGAGCCCGAGGCCGAGATGGCTGAAGAGGAGATGGCTGAAGAGGAGATGGCCGAGCCGGAAGAGGAGATGGCCGAGCCCGAAGAGGAGATGGCCATGAACCTCATCTCCGATGAGTGTCCGATCCCGAACCCCAGTGAGAACATCGAGATCGACCTGATGGGTTGGGAGTTCCCGATCGTGTCGCAGTACGCCGAGGAAGTGGCGGACTGCGAGGAGGGGAACTACTCCTTCAACTACCAATTCCTCGACTCGGTCGAGGCCCGCAACGCCATGACGCTGGACGCCTCCACGGGTGCTCCGACCTTCGAGGTCTACCAGGGCTCGAACGCGTTCATCGGTGAGCTGGCCAACCAGGGTTTCGTGCTGCCCCTCAACGACCTGATCGACAAGTACCGGGACGAGTTCAATCTCGACCAGATCGATGCTGCGTTCTGGGACATGGCCTCCATCGACGGCAACATCTACTCGATCCCCATGATCTCCAACACCATGCACGTCTTCTACAACGAGCCTGCGATGGCGGAACTGGGCATGTCGGTGCCGACAACGTTCGCGGAAGCGTTCGACACGTGCCAGCAGATCATCGCGAGCGGCTACGACATCGGATTCCTGTACATGCTCTCCGCCGGATGGGCATGGCAGATCGAGTTCGACAGCGTGCTCGGATCCCTGGGGGTCACCCCGATCGATCCCGTCAGCGGGCAGCCGAACTTCAACAGCCCTGAGGGAGTCCAGGCCGCGACGCTGCTGCGCGACATGTGGCAGACCTGCGCGCCCGACGCGGCCGGGTCGTACAGCACCGATGACGTGCAGGCCGCCTTCCAGACTGGAGAGGCGATCCTCGGCCACACCTGGGCGTCCCGGGCCGGGGCCATGGACGACCCCGAGGCCTCGACCGTGGTGGGCGAGATCCAGTTCGCGCCCGCGCTCGGCACCGGTGGCGACACCGTGGCCGCGCCGGCCTACATCGACGGCTGGATGATCCCGGTCGGCACCCCAGAGGACATGGTCGAGCACATCTTCCTGGTGATGCTGGCCGCCACCGACCTCGAGAGCCAGGAGGCTGCGGCCGAGTTCGGCCTGGTGACTCGCACAGGCGTGTCCCATCCCAACGGCCCGCGCGACGCGGCTGCGGCCGAGGCGAGCCTGGTGCGGGGTCGCGGAGCCGACCTCACCCATCCGGCCGCCGGCCTGGCCCGGGCCAAGCTCGGCGAGGCGCTCGTGACGATCCTCGACGGCACGCCGGTCGCCGACGCCCTGGCCGCCGCCGAGGCCGCCTACCTGGCCGAGGCGTCCGAGCAGGGACTGCTCTAGCACTTGGATGACTGGGGGTAGGCGATGGGTTCCGACCCCGCCTACCCCCAGTCCCCCCAACGCGTAGGGTTCCCAAGCGGGAGGACACGGCCGTGAATCGACGAACGTTCTGGTGGTTCACCATCCCGAGCGTGATCGTCATGCTGGCCCTGATGGTGTTCCCGCTGATAACCACGGTCTGGCTGGGCTTCCAGAAGCTGCTCCTCCGAGACCTCAACAACCCCGAATGGGTGGGCTGGGACAACTACCGCGACGTGCTGTCGGACCCGGAGTTCTGGGCCGCGGTGCAGTTCACGCTGGTGTTCGTCGTGGTGACCGTGCCGGCGTCGATGATCTTCGGCCTCGCCGTCGCGCTGCTGCTCGACCGGATCGGGCGAGGGCGTGCCATCTACATGGCTGCGCTGCTGCTCCCGTTCATCGTCACCCCCGTGGTGGGGACGCTCATCTACGAGGACCTGTTCGAGCGGGGCGGACTGGTGTCCTGGCTGTGGGAGGTGTTCACCGACGACGCCTTCGCGGTCAGCGCCTCAAACGTCAAGGTGTTGATCGTGGTCCAGTACATCTGGTACGTCATGCCCTTCGCCATGATCACCTTCTTCGCGGGGCTGCAGACGCTTCCCGAGGAGCGGGTCGAGGCTGCGGCCCTCGACGGGGCCGGCTTCTGGCGCAACCTCTGGCACGTCACCCTGCCGCACCTGCGGCTGCTGGTGGTGTTCGTGGGCCTGATCTCGGTCATGGACGCCTACCGCGTCTACGACAGCGTGTTCGTGTGGACCGGCAACCGGTTCACCGAGGCCCACACCCTGGCGGTCTACAACGTCAGGATCGCCACCGCCTTCGACATCGGCCGGCTGGGCAAGGGCAACGCCATCGCGGTCCTCACCGTCATCGGCATCTTCGTCGTGCTCATACCGTTCCTGTGGCGCAGCTACCGCGACCAGATCGCGGAGAGGACCTGACCCGTGAAGCTCTCGCGGCCCTCCATCCGGCCCTCCCGGATCGCCCTTCACGCCGTAATGATCCTGCTGGTGGTGTGGAGCGTCACACCGTTCGTGTGGACCGCCCAGACGTCGATCAAATTCACCCGGGACGTCGCCTCGAAGACCCCCGTGCTGTGGGGGTACGAGACCACGGCCAACGCCTACCGCAACTTCTGGCTCGACTCCGACGACGTGAACATGTGGGGAGTGCTGGCGTTCGTACTGGTGGTCGCCGCCATCGCCGCTGCGCTGGGCCTGATCGGGCGCCGTGCCCGCCATGGCTGGCCGTGGTTCCTGGGAGCCACCGCGGTGATCTGCGTGGCGCTGTGGCGCTTCCCCCGGTTCTGGGAGGCCAACGACGAGTACGACTTCCTGGTTAACAGCGTCGTCGTCACGCTTCTGACCATGCTCATCTCGCTGTCCATCGGGCTGTTGGCCGGATACGGCCTCGCCCGCTACACCGGCATCTCCGGCGCGGTCATCCTGATCGTCGCACTGGGATTCCGGGCGCTGCCCCGGACGGCGTTCGTGCTCCCGTACTTCTTCGGCGCCAAGGAGATCGACGAGTGGCTCACCAGCACCGGCGTCGGCTCCTGGAACTTCCCTCTGATCGACTTCCCCGGGATCGACACCCTTCAAGTCCTGGACACCCGGCTGGCCATCGTGCTCGCCCTGGTGGCCGTGAACCAGCCGTTCACCATCTGGATGCTCCGCAGCTTCTTCATCGAGGTGCCCAAGGAGATGGAGGAGGCCGCCATGATGGACGGCGCCACCCGGCTGCAGGCCTTCCGCAAGGTGATCATCCCCATCATGTGGCCCGCCATCATCGCGACGGGCCTGTTCACGATGCTGCTGGCCTACAACGAGTACCTGTTCGTGAGGGTGCTGGCCCCCACGGAGTGGACGCTGCCGGTGGCGATCGTGTCGCTGACCGGCGGCGAGAGCTCGCGCACGATCACCGAGGCGGCGGCTGCGTCGGTGTCGATCACCCTTCCCATCGTGATCGTGATCATCCTGTTCCAGAAGCACCTCGTCCGGGGTCTCGGCGCCGGCGCAGTCAAGGGCTGAGAAGCCGTGGCCGCGCACCTTCAGGAAGCCAAGAGGGTGGTGCTGGACTATCACGAGGCGCTGGGCGCGGCGTGCCGGGCAAGGGACGCCACGACCGGCGACATCGCCGAGGCGCTGGGGGCCGGAGTGTCCGAGGACTACCTGTGGCGGGGAATGCACCCCTTCTACGAGCAGCGGGGCGCCCATGCTGTGGCCGAGGTCTTCTGGCAGCCGCTGGTGCGCGCCATGGCCCCGCTGCAGCGCCGCTGCGACGTGTTCTTCGCCGGAGACAACGACGCCGATGACGGCGCCACGACTTGGGTGTGCTCCATGGGCCACCTGATGGGCCTGTTCGACGGGCCATGGCTCGACATACCCCCGACCCGGCGGGTGGCGCTGCTGCGCTACGCCGAGTTCAGCCGGGTCGCCGACGGCCGCATCGCCGAGACGGCCATGTTCTGTGACCTGCTGAGCGTCATGCGCCAGGCCGGCCAGTTCCCGTTACCGCCCCCCACCGGCCAGCCCGGCTTCTACGTCGGCCCCCGTACGGGTGATGGTCTGCTCTACGACGAGCAGGACCCGGCCGAGGGCAAGGCCACCCTGGCCGTGGCCCGGCGCATGGCGGAAGACCTCAGCGAGGCCAACCGCATCGCCCGCGAGTCGGGTGACGACCGGCTGCCCCACGAGGTTCTGGCCCGCTGCTGGCACGACGACATGCTCTGGGTCGGCCCCGACGGCATCGGCGCCAGCTACACGATCGAGCGCTACCGGCAGCAGCACTCGCTCCCGTTCCGTTTCGGCCTGACCGACAAGGAGTTCCACGGCCATGTGGCCCGGCTGGCCGAGGGCCGCTACGCGGCGTGGTTCGGGTGGGCCAACGTGTCCCACCGGCCCCGTGGCGGCTTCCTCGGGCTGCCGGCCAGCGGTCCCGCAGAGATGCGGGTCGTGGATGTGTACCGCCGCGAAGGCGACAAGCTCGCTGACAACTGGGTGTTCATCGATCTGCTCCACTGGCTGTCCCAGCAGGGACTGGAGCCGTTGGATCGCATGCGTCACCTGCTCGGGATCAAGGAGTTCTGATGTCCACCGTCACCCTCAAGAACCTCATCAAGGACTACCCCAACGGCTTCCGTGCCATCACGGACCTCAGCCTGCACCTCGATGACGGCGAGTTCCTGGTGCTCGTCGGTCCCTCCGGGTGCGGCAAGTCGACTGCTCTGCGGATGATCGCCGGGCTCGAGGACATCACCAGCGGCGACATCTATGTCGGCGACCGCCGCCTCAACGACGTCGCCCCCAAGGATCGCGACATGGCCATGGTGTTCCAGAACTACGCCCTGTACCCGCAGATGACGGTGGCCGAGAACATCGCCTTCCCGCTGAAGCTGCGACGCGTGCCCAGGGCCGAACGCGAGGCACAGGTGCGCCAGGCAGCCGAGATCCTGGAACTGACCGAGCAGCTCGAGAAGAAGCCCGCGCACCTGTCCGGTGGCCAGCGGCAGCGGGTCGCTATGGGGCGGGCCATTGTGCGCCACCCCGCGCTCTTCCTCATGGACGAGCCGCTGTCGAATCTGGACGCCAAGCTGCGAGTGCAGATGCGAGCCGACATAGCCGGGATCCAGCGCGAGCTGGGAGTCACGACGTTCTACGTGACCCACGATCAGGTTGAGGCCATGACCATGGGCGACAGGGTGGCCGTGATCAAGGACGGCATCCTGCAGCAGGTCGACACCCCCGAGGGCATCTATGGCAGTCCCGACAACGTGTTCGTCGCCGCCTTCATCGGGTCTCCCTCGATGAACCTCTACGAGGCCACCCTCGAGCGGCACGAGGAGGCCGGCGGTGACCGCTACTCGGTGGTCCTCGGCGACCAGCGCCTGGCGGTTCCGTCCGAGGTGGTCGCCGAGCGTCCCGCGCTCACCGAACACCTGAACCGCCCGGTTGTCGTCGGTATCCGCCCCGAGCACCTCGAGGACGCCGCGGTCGTGGCTGACCACCCCGATGACCAGCGACTCGACGCCACGGTGGACGTCCGGGAGGCGCTGGGGGCCGAGACGCTGGTCCACTTCAATCTCAGCGCCCCGAGCGTCGACAGTGGCGACCCCGACGCCCTCGACGAGCTGCGCGACAGCGGACGTTGCACCGCCCGCTTCTCGGCCTCGTCCACTGCGAGGGTCGGCGACCGGGCCAGAGTGAACGTGGATGCGCGGCACCTGCACTTCTTCGACCGCCAGACCCATCTCGCCATCAGATCATGAGCGCTCGGACGGAGGGTGCGGGACGGATCCTCACCACCCACGTCGGCAGCCTGCCGCGCTCGGAGGCGGTGACCGCGGGTGTGTTCGCGATCGAGAACGAGGACGACGTCGACATCGACGAGCACCACGCGACGGTGGCTGCCGCGGTGGACGAGGTGGTTGCCCGCCAGGTCGCCTCGGGTGTGGACCTGGTGAGTGACGGCGAGATGAGCAAGCTCAGCTACGCCACCTACATCAAGTACCGGATCAGCGGCTTCGCCGGCGACAGCCCCAGACGGGCGCCCGCCGACCTCGAGGAGTACCCGTCGTTCCTCCAGCGCCAAGCCGCCAGCGGCGGCACCCCCACCTACACGCGGCCCCGCTGCGTGGGTCCCGTGGCGCCCACCGACAGCGAGCCCTGCCGGCGCGACATCGCCAATTTCGCCGCCGCGCTCGAGCGTCACCGGCCCGAGGGCGGATTCATGAACGCGGCCTCTCCGGGTGTGATCGCGCTGTTCCAGCCTGACGACTACTACGGCGACCACGAGGAGTACCTCTACGCCCTGGCCGAGGCGATGCGTCCGGAGTACGAGGCCATCGTGGCGGCGGGATTCCTGCTCCAGCTCGACTCACCCGACCTCGGGCTGGGCCGGCACATGATGTTCAAGGGCCAGCCCGACGAGGCCTACGAGCGGGCCGCCCGAATGGCAGTGGAGGCCCTCAACTGGTCGGTGCGGAACATCGACGCCGACCGGATCCGCCTGCACGTGTGCTGGGGAAACTACGAGGGACCCCACACGCAAGACGCGCCCATGGAGCAGGTGCTGCCCATCGCGCTGGCCGCCAAGCCCCGGACGCTGCTGTTCGAGACGGCCAACCCCCGGCACGCCCACGAGTGGACGGTCTTCGCGGAGGCGGACCTCGATGACGACCTGGTGCTGGCGCCGGGCGTGATCGACACCACCACCCACTTCGTGGAGCATCCCGAGTTGATTGCGCAGAGGATCGAGCGGTTCGCGGCGATCGTGGGGCGTGAGCGGGTGATAGCGGGGACCGACTGTGGGTTCTCCACCTTCGCCGGCTACGCGGGCATCGACCCGGAGATCGCCTACGCCAAGCTGGCCGCCCTGGCCGAGGGAGCCGAGCTGGCCAGCAGCCGGCTCTGGTGATCTCGGGACTGCGGGCCATGAGCGACGCCCATGACGCCAACAAGGCGATGCTCAGTCCGCTGCGCGCCGCCCTCTACGACTACGACGGCGACCGGGTCGGAGCGGCGCTGGACGCAGTGTTCGCGCCGGACGCCGAGGTCCACCTGGCCCACCCCTTCGAGGATCTCGACGGTCCCTCCGGCCTGCTGGGCGAGGCGCTGGCCCCGCTGCAGAGGGCCATGCCCGACCTCGAGCGGCGCGACACGATCGTCATGGCCGGCCCGGACCCCTACGACAACGGCTGGGTGGGGTGCTGCGGGCACTACACGGGGACCTGGGTCGGGCCGTTCTGCGGCATCCCGCCGTCGGGCCAGCAGGCCGCCATGAGGTTCCACGAGTACTACCGGGTAGCCGATGGCCGGGTGGTCGAGATGCAGGCTCTCTGGGACCTGCCCGAGCTGATGATCCAGTCGGGGACGTGGCCCATGGGTCCGTCGCTCGGCCGCGAGTGGCACGTTCCCGGCCCCGCACCCGGTGACGGCCTCGCGCCGGGGCCCCGTGATCCCGCCCGATCAGAGGCGAGCCTGCGCCATGTCGTCGGGATGCTCAGCGACATGGTCAAGCACCCGGCGGAACCCGTCGAGGCGATGAACCTCGAGCACTGGTGGCACCCGAAGTTCAGCTGGTACGGGCCGGCTGGCATCGGGACCGCCCGCGGCGTCGACGGTTTCCGCCGCTGGCACCAGATCCCGTTCCTTGCAGCCATGCCCGACCGCGGCGGGGGCTACCACGGCGAGCACAGCTACTTCGCCGACGGTGACTACGTGGCGGTGACCGCATGGCCGGGCATGCACATGACCCTCACCGGCGACGGGTGGCTCGGCATCGCTCCCGCCGGCCGGCGGCTCGACATGCGCAGCCTCGACTTCTGGCGGGTGGAGCGGTCCCCGGACCCCGCCGGCGAGGACCGTCTGCTGATCCGGGAGAACTGGGTGCTGGTGGACCTGCTGCACGTGTGGCACCAGTTGGGTGTGGACGTGCTGGCCCGCATGCGCGAAGTCAGCGCCTCGCGCCTGCGGAACTGACCACGAGGCGGGACTTGCCCCCAACTAGACCAGCGGCCAGGGCCAGCGGTGGCCGTGGCCGTCGGACGGGAACCGGCCCGAAGCCAGCAGGGCCTCGGTGCGGGCCAGGGTGGCGTCCTGCTCCTGGGCCGTGAGCGCCGCGGCCAGGGGCTCGGGAAGGCCGGCGTCCAGCAGTGAGCGCAGGTCCCGGCCCACGTCGTCGGGCAGCGGCTCGCCGGCGAAATCCCAGATCACGGTGCGCAGCTTGAACTGGGAGTGGAACGACAGCCCGTTGTCGATGGCCCATATGGTGCCGTCGGTGCCGAGCAGGCAGTGGCCCGACTTGCGGTCGGTGTTGTTGATCACGATGTCGAGCGCGCAGATGCGCTCCAGTTCGGGCCTGAGCCGCTCCTGTTCCACCAGTGTGAAGTAGTGCTCCTCGAAATCGGCGGGCATGAACAGCTGGAGCGATCCCTCGTCGAAGGGCAGGTCGTCGCGCACCACGGTGGGGGGAACCACGTCCCACCCGAGCGCGGCGTCCATCCAGAACGCGCCGGCCTCGCGGTGGGCCAGGCCGGAAGGGAAGTCCCACAGCGGCCGCTCACCCCGCACCGGCTTGTAGATGGCTTGGGCGTCGAGTCCCTCATGGGTCACGTCCACCAAGAAAGTCGCGTTGGAGCTGTAAGGCATCCTTCCGCGCAGGTCCACTTCGCCGCTGGACAGCAGGGCTAGGGCACGGGCAGTCTCGATCGGGGGGCGGTCCCGGATGGGGGACTGGCCGGGCGTGTCGCCGGTGCCGGCCGCCATGGCTAGCCGGGAATTGGCAGCGTTTTGGCCCCTATAGGGGGTGCATTGCTGCCAATTCGGGTGCGGCCTGTTGGAAGCGTCAGTTGTGGCACGGGCACCAGTCTCGGTTGGACGGTTCCAGGGGCCGTAGGCAGAACGGGCACGGCGGACGGCCGGCGGCAACCACGGCCCGGGCCCGGGTCACCAGCGCCCTGACCTGGGGGCGGGTCAGCGTGAACCGAGCCGACGCTCCGGTGTCGTCGGGGTCCTCGACCAACTCCTCGGCCACGAGGATCACCCGGCCCTCCTCCTGGTCGTAGGCGATCCCCAGGGCGCCGATCGTCCAGGCCTCCACCACCGGTTCGCGCATGTCGAGGTCGTCGGGCGGGTCTGTTTCCTCGGCGTCGGGCAGCTCGCCCAGCACCCGTTCCAGGTACTCGGCCAGGGCGGCCGCCTGGCGCTTCTCGAACTTGAGCGACACCAGCTCGCCCTCAGCCATGCACTGCAGGTAGAAGACGCGCTCGCCCTTGGGCCCGAGCGTGCCCACGGTGAGCATGTCGACCGCCTCGAAGTGGAACGACTCGCTCACGGCTGCGGGTGCCTGCTCACGACGGGCGCAGCGACGCCAGGTCGTCGCCGGTGTTGTTCACGGTCAGGAGGATCGGACCGGAGGGGTGGTAGGCGATGGCGGTGACCGAGCACGGCGAGATCACGATCCGCTGGAACAGGTCCAGCGGTGTGCCGGCCGCGGACGCAGCCACCGCCTTGATCACATCGGCATGGGACACGGCCACCACGGTCTCGCCGGCGTGGCGGGCACAGATGGCGGCCACCGCGTCGAGGGCCCGGGCCTGCATCTCGGCGAACGACTCCCCGCCGGGAAAGCGGAACCCGCTCGGGTGGCGCTGCACAGTGGTCCAATCCTTGCGCCTGCGCAGGCTCTGAAGCTTGCGTCCCGTCCACCGGCCGAAGTCGCACTCGATGAGACCGGGGCTCCGCCGCACCCGCAGCTTGCAGGCCCGGGCGATGGGTCCGGCCGTCTCAACGGTGCGCTCCATGGGCGAGGCATAGACCGCCTTGATCCGGCCCAGCCCGGCCAGCCGCTCGGCCACCCGCTGAGCCTGGTCCACACCCTCGGACGACAGATGGAGACCCGGCGCCCGGCCCGGCAGCACCGATCCAGTCGTGGGCGTCTGCCCGTGGCGCACGAACAGCACGACGGCCGCGGCTTCAGTACCGGCCTTGGAAGCGGGCTTGGCCGAAGCGCGGGCAGAACTCGTGGCCATGACGGGTGTCAACGTAGCCTGATCGTCCGTGGAGTCCCCCGGCTCGCGCCGTGTCCTTGCCGAGGTGGCCTCGGAGGTGACCGCATGCCGGGTGTGCCCCCGGCTGGTGGAGTGGCGCGAGCAGGTCGGGCGCACCAAGCGGGCCGCCTACCGCGACGACGAGTACTGGGCCCGCGGCGTGCCCGGGTTCGGCGACCCCGACGCCCGCCTGCTGGTGGTCGGCCTGGCGCCCGCGGCCCACGGGGCCAACCGCACCGGCCGGATGTTCACCGGCGACCGCTCCGGGGACTGGCTGTACCGGGCCCTGCACCGCGCCGGCTACGCCAACCAGGCCCAGTCGACCCGTCTCGACGACGGGCTGGCCCTCACCGGAGCATGGATCACTGCGCCGGTGAAGTGCGCGCCGCCCGACAACAAGCCCACCCCCGCCGAACGCGACGCCTGCATGCCGTTCATGAGGCGCGAGCTGGCCGCGCTCGGCTCGCTGAAGGTGGTGGTCGTGCTGGGCGGCTTCGCCCACCAGGTGGTGTGGCGCGAACTCGGGTCGGGTCCGCGGCCTCGCTTCGGCCATGGTGCTGAGGCGCCGCTTCCGGACGGCCGCACCCTGCTGTGCAGCTACCACCCCAGCCAGCAGAACACCTTCACCGGACGCCTCACCGAGCCCATGCTCGACGCCGTGTTCACCAGAGCGCGGGAACTGAGTGCCTGACCTCACCCGGTAGCCTCGGACCCGCTATGCGCGCACGCCTCCGTCCTGTCTGGGTTCTTGCCGCGGCCGTCGTGCTGGTGGTGGCAGGATGCGGCAACAGCGCCGACCCGGAGACCTGGGCCGAGGCCGAGCAGGACGAACGCTTCGAGGACGAGGAGTTCGGGGCCGAGTCCGCGGTCGAGCACAACTTCCTGGCCTCGTGCATGGAGGCCAACACAGCGAACCTCACCGAAGCCGAGGCCAGAGTGCTGTGCGGGTGCTCCTTCGATGGGCTGCGCCAGAGCCTGACGCTGGAGGAGTTCCGCTCCCTCGACAAGGCCCTGCGCTCCACTCCCAACCCGAGCGACCTGGACGGCGAGATCGAGGACCTGTGGGACGACATCGCGGAAGATATCTTCAGGTCATGCGCCCGCAGGGTCGACGCCTAGGCAACGGAGCGGGCAGGTCGCCGAGCCGGAGGCCCAGGCCGTGACGCCCACTCCCGCCATCACCGAACTGCCGCCAATCATCTCCGTCGACGACCACGTCATGGAGCCGAAGGACCTGTGGCAGCAGCAGTTGCCGCCGTCCATGCGCGACCGGGGCCCTCGCGTCGTGCAGGAGAAGGTGAGGCTGCACTTCACCGGCGGCCACTACGGCTTCGAGCGCAACGACCCCGACGGCCAGTGGTGCGATGTGTGGCTGTTCGAGGACAGCGTCACCCCCACCGGCCTGCTGCACGGTCCCGCGGGCATGCCCCGGGAGGAACAGCGCAACGTGGCCGCCCGCTACGAGGACCTGCGTCCCGGCACCTACGAGCAGACCGCCCGGCTCGCCGACATGGACCTCAACCACGTTGAGGCGGCCATCAACTTCCCCAACATCTTCCCCCGGTTCTGCGGCCAGGGCTTCCTCGAGCGCGACGACAAGGAGCTCGCGGCCGAGTGCCTGCGCATCTACAACGACTGGATGATCGACGATTGGGGCGGGGGCGCGGGGAGGGGCCGGCTGATTCCGCTGGCGCTGCTGCCGCTGTGGGACACCGAGATGGCCGCGGCCGAGGTGCGGCGCTGCGCGGCCAAGGGCTGCTTCGCGGTGGCCTTCTCCGAGAACCCGTCCAAGCTGGGCCTGCCCTCGATGTACACCGGCGAGTGGGATCCGGTGTGGCAGGCCTGCGAGGAGTCCGATACCACGGTGTCGATGCACATCGGCTCGTCGTCGTCGATGCCGTCCACCTCCGCCGACGCGCCGCTGGCCACCTCCATGTCGCTGTACGCCCAGAACGCCGAGGGGTCGATGGTCGACTGGGTGTTCTCGGGCACGCTGCAGCGGTTCTCCGAGATCAAGATCACCTACGCCGAGAGCCAGGTGGGCTGGATGCCGTTCCAGGTGGAGCGGATGGATTCGGTGTTCAAGGAGGGGCGGGGCGGCGTGGGCGGCGACGGTCCGCTTCCCAGCGAGATCGTCCAGGGCCGGGTCTTCGGCTGCATCTTCGACGACCTCGTCGGGCTCAAGCAGCGCCACGACGTGGGCATCGACCAGATCCTGTTCGAGACCGACTATCCCCATTCCGACGGCACCTTCCCGCACTCCCGCAAGGTGGCCCACTCGATGTTCGCCGCGGTCGGCATGGACGCCGGCGAGTGCTACAAGGTGCTGCGGGGCAACGCCATCAACGCCTACGGGCTGCACCGTTTCGGTATCCACGAGTAGCGGACTCGCCGCCGCGAGACTGCGGGGGAGTGCCGCGCTCGAACGAGAGGCGGGAGAAGCGCGGCACGCCGGAACAACTGAGGGGATGACCGATGCCTGAGCGACACAAGGTGCTGGTGGCCGATCCGCTGGGGGCAGCCGGCGCGGACCGCCTGCGGGCCGCTCCCGGCGTTGAGGCTGTCTTCGCGGACACCCAGAGCCGGGTCGAGCTGCTGGAGTCGGTGCGCGGCGCCGACGCCCTGATCGTTCGCAGCGGCACCCAGGCCGACGCCGCGCTGATGGCGGCAGGGAGGAGCCTGCGGGTCATCGGGCGGGCCGGTGTGGGCGTCGACAACATCGACCTGGCCGCGGCGGCCACCCAGGGCATCGCGGTGGTCAACACTCCGGAGGCCAACACCCTGGCTGCGGCCGAGCACGCCTTCGCGCTAATGCTGGCGACGGCCCGGCGCATCACCGACGCCCACAACTCGCTGGCGTCCGGAAGCTGGGATCGCAAGCAGTACGTCGGCATGCAACTGGCCGGCGCCACGCTCGGCCTGGTCGGCTTCGGCCGCATCGGGCGGGCTGTGGGCCACCGGGCGCTGGCCTTCGAGATGGCCGTTCTGACCACCGATCCGTACATCCCGGCCGAGGTGGCCACCGAGCACGGGGCCAGGATGGTGGAGCTGCCCGAACTGCTGGCCGCGTCTGACTTCGTGAGCCTCCATGCGGTGGCCCAGGAGGACGGCTCCGCTCTTCTGGACGAGGCCGCCTTCGCGATAATCAAGCCGGGCGCCATCGTGGTCAACGCGGCCCGCGGCAGCCTGATCGACTCAGCCGCGGCCCGTGCCGCCCTAGACGAGGGTCGCCTAGGAGGGTTGGGTCTCGACGTGTACGACCAGGAGCCTCCACCGCCCGATCACCCCCTGATCGGCCACCCCAGGGTCGTCCACACCCCCCATCTCGGCGCGAGTACCGGCGCAGCCCAGCGCGATGTCTCGGTCCAGGTAGTCGCCAAAGTCCTCGCCGCCCTCAAGGGCGAACCAGTGGAGACGGTCCAGCCCGCTCCGTAGCCGCGAAGGTCAAGGCCGAGCGATGAACAGCGAGGGCCGGTACCCATCCCGGCTCGGTTGGTTCACTCCAGTTGTCGTTGCACTCGTGCTGGCCGGGGCAGCGGCCTGCGGGTCGCCCGACATAGGTGAACCGGCCGCGACTCCCGCGCCGTCAACATCAGCAACCGTCGCCCAAGTTGACGACGCTGCTCCTGCACCTGAGGCATCTGCCCCGGCGACCTCGTCGCTTGAGGTCTCGGTCGCCACTACGTCTTTGCCTGAGGTGTTGGTTCCAACGACGTCTGTGTCGGAGGTGTCTGCGCCTGAGGCGTCGGTTCCGACGACAACCGTTGCCGGTACAGCAGGCACGGCGTCTGTGCCGGAGGCATCTGCGCCGACGACGTCTGCGCCTGAGGTATCGGTTCCGACGACATCAGCTCCGACGGCATCCGTCCCTGAGGTGGTGCTGCCAGTGGTGGGTGAGTACGGGTCGGGCTACGACCGAGACGACTGGGGGCCACACAACAGTGGTATCTGCCGCGAGGCGGTCGGCTCGCCGGATCCCTACACCGGCACTCCCATCGACACTTGCAACGTCGACCATGTAGTGGCCCTGCACGAGGCCCACGAGTCGGGCGGCTGGGGCTGGCTCGCAAGCACAAAGCGGCAGTTCAGCCAGGACCCGGCCAACCATGTGGCGTCGCGGGCTTGCGTGAACCAGTCGAAGGGCGCCGACGACATCTTCGAGTGGTCCGACGCCGACATCGCCTCGTCCTCGGCATGTGGCGGCGGGTACACGGTCACGGCTGCGGGACGCTGCTTCCTAGCGGTGACCACGGTGGCGGTCAAGTCGGAGTGGGGCCTCACCGTGGACCAGGCCGAAGCGGACGCACTGGCCGCAACCCTGGCCGGATGCCGCGATGAGGCGCCTGAGTTCTTGACCGAACGGCCGGCAACGACGACGACCTCCTCGCCGACGACGACCGTTCCGCCGACGACCACCGTTGCTCCACCTGACGAGTGTGTGATCGCGGGCAAGACCGCGGCGCAGTACGACGCGGTATCCGGCATAGGAGAGGTGCTCTCAACTCGGTTGGTCGCGGCCCAGCCCTTCTCCAGCAGCGCGGAACTCGAAGCGGTCAGAGGCATCGGCCCGGCCCGGTCCGACGCCGTATGGTCACACTTCTGCGGCCCGTAGCCCCGGCAGCTCCTTCAGGGGCGGGGGCCGAACTCGGGGCGCTCGGTTCTGGTGCGCTTGAGCTCCCAGAAGCCGGACACGTTCATCATGGCTACTAGGGCGTCCCACATGGCCAGGGAGTCCTCGGGGGGCGGCACCCGGGTGATCACTGGCCCGAAGTAGCCCTGCTTGTCGCCGTTGCGGTCCTTGAGCGCGATCATCGGGGTGCCCACCTGGTCGCCGCACAGAGCCAGACCCTCGTCCATGCGCTTGCGGATCTCGGGATCCCAGGAGTCATCATCGAAGGCGGCCGCATGCGAGGTGTCGTAGCCGACGGCCTCCAGCGCGTCGGCCACAGGGAACT
>VXWX01000120.1 GCA_009835735.1 Acidimicrobiaceae bacterium | reverse complement strand
GTGGTACATCCGCAACGGCGGGCGCGACGACGACCTGCGCCAGGCCCTCATCGACCGGGGCAACCAGATGAACTGGGTCCCCGGCTACATGCGGGCCCGCTACGAGAGCTGGATCGCGGGGCTCAGCGGCGACTGGCTCATCAGCCGCCAGCGCTTCTTCGGCGTGTCCATCCCGCTGTGGTACCGCCTCGACGCCGACGGCTCGCCGGACTGGCACAACCCGATCCGGCCCGACCCCGGCACCCTGCCGGTGGACCCGTCCTCGGACTGCCCGCCCGGCTACGACGAGTCCCAGCGGGGCCGGCCCGGCGGCTTCGCGGGCGACCCCGACGTGATGGACACGTGGGCCACCTCGTCGCTCACGCCCCAGATCGCCACCGGCTGGCGCACCGACGAGGCCCTCTACGCGTCCACCTTCCCGATGGACATGCGGCCCCAGGCCCACGACATCATCCGCACGTGGCTGTTCTCGACGGTGGTGCGGGCCCATTTCGACGCCGGCACCGTGCCCTGGTACAACTGCGCGCTGTCGGGCTGGATCCTCGACCCCGACCGCAAGAAGATGTCCAAGTCGAGGGGCAACGTGCAGGTGCCCACCGACCTGCTCGAGCGCTACGGCGCCGACGCGGTCCGCTACTGGGCCGCATGCGGCCGACCCGGCACCGACACCGCCTTCGACGAGCAGCAGTTCCGCATCGGCCGCCGCCTGGCCGTCAAGCTGCTCAACGCCTCCAAGTTCGTGCTGCGCTTCGACGATCCCGGCGACGGCGATGTCACCGAGGCGCTGGACCGCTCGATGCTGCACCGTCTGGCCGACCTGGTCGACGAGGCCACCCGAGCCCTGGACGCCTTCGACTACGCCCGGGCCCTGGAGCGCACCGAGTCGTTCTTCTGGTCCTTCACCGATGACCATCTGGAATTGGTGAAGGCCCGTGCCTACGGGGAGCAAGGCCCGGACGCGTCGGTGTCGGCCCGGCGGGCGCTGCGGACCGCGCTCGGCGTGCTGCAGCAGCTGTTCGCGCCGTTCATGCCCTTCGTCGCCGAGGAGGTGTGGCGCTGGTGGCACGGCGACTCCGTCCATGCGTCGGCGTGGCCTGAGTCCGGGCCGTTGCGGGCCGCCGCCGGCGACGCGGGGGCGCTGCCCGGCGTGGTGGCCGCGGCGGTGCTGGGCGAGGTGCGACGGGCCAAGTCCGAGGCCAAGCGGCCGCTGCGCACCGAGGTGCTGCGGGCCGAGGTCGCCGACACAGCCGAGCGCATCGCCGTTCTGCAGCAGGTGGCCGCCGACGTCTGCGCCGCGGGCCGCATAGCCGGACTGGTCACGGCCGAGGGTTCCGAACTCTCGGTGGCCTGCGAGCTAGCCCCCGAGGCCGCCGCCTAGGTCCCCATCCGGAACTGGCAGCAGAACGCACCCCATAGGGGGCAAAACGCTGCCAATTCGGTCGACAGCCTAGGTCCCCATCCGGAACTGGCAGCAGAACGCACCCCATAGGGGGCAAAACGCTGCCAATTCCCGAACGGGATGCCCGGCTAGCGCAGCAGGCCGTAGATCTGGCGGGCGGCGCGGCGGCCCGACAGCAGGGCGCCGTGCACCGTGGAGGGGAACCGGCTGTGCGTCGCCTCTCCCGCGAAGAACAGCCGCTCGCCGACTGGTCTGGACATCTCCCGGTAGGTCTCGAACTCCACGCCGACCGGCAGGTACGAGTACGAGCCCCGGGTCCACGGGTCCGAGCCCCAGCGTGTGCTCAGCGCATCGACAGGCTTGGGAACGTCGCCGAACATGGCCCTGAGGGTCTCGACCGCACGTGACGTGAGCTCCTCGTCGGAGTACTGCTCGGTCTCGGCCCCGAACGATCCGGGGTTGAACATGGCCAGCACCGGCCGGCCCACGTAGGGGTACAGGTTCAGCGTCTCGGACCACTGGCCCGGCTTCTCACCCGCATAGCCGATCCACTCGGTGTCGCGGTCCCAGAAGGGCTCGTCGAACAGCAGAACCGTCCGGTTGAGGATCCCCATGTCCAGGGCGGCGATCGCCTCCCGCATGGCTGGCGGCAGTGGCGGGTTGAACGAGATCGCATCGGCTTTGAGCACGCCGAGGGGAACAGTTACCACCACCCGGTCGGCCTCGAAGGTGTCACCGGACTCGGTGGTGACCACGGCGGTGGGCCCAGTGTGGTCGATCCCCGCCACCGGGTGACCGAGCCGGATGTCGCGGCCCGCGGCCAGCACCTCGACGATCTGGCTGTACCCGCCGGGGAACACGACATCGCCGCCGCGCAGGGTGCTGGGCCCGTCGTAGCTCATGATCGACAGGTCGCTGATGTCCGCTCCGAACTCGTGCGAGAACATCGACGCCAGCGAGTGCAGCCACAGGCGCCGGTCGTCGCCGCTGAGGCCGTGGGTGGCTGCGAACCGCTCGAAGACATCGGCGAGGGACTCCTCGGGCATCTCGTAGGCCAGAGCCATGTAGGTGCCCCACAACGCCGGGTCGACCGGCTCAGCCGGCAGGCCGTCGCGGTCGTAGAGGACCGCATTGTCGTAGTCGGTCTCAGCCGTGGCGATGCCGTTGCTCTCGACGATGTCGGAGATCGGGTTGCCCCGGACCCCGTGTATCCATGTCGCCCCCAGCTCTACGGGAATACCGTCGCCGATGCTGGAGGTCCAGATGCGGCCGCCGACCCGGTCCCGGGCCTCCAGCAGCACAACGTTGTGGAACCCCCGGATCTGGAGCTCATCGGCCGCAGCCAGTGCCGCGGCTCCGGCGCCGACGATGACGATCCGCTCGTCGGTCGCAGCCGGAGCGTCCGCGGGCAGCGGGTCCGCTGCCGGCACGTCGTCGCCGCGGTCTCCGTCGTCGCCATCGCCGCAGGCCGCCAGCAGGGGCACGGCTGCGCTCAGGCCGACTGTCGCGAGCCCGCCCTGGACGAACCTCCGGCGATCCAGTTCATTGCCGGTCACTTCCCCGCCCGTCATGGTCTCAGGCCTCAGTCGTCTATCTCGGGGATCTGTAGCGAGAAGGCTGCGCCTCCCAGCGGAGACTCCCCCACCGTCGCCGTTCCGCCGTGAGCCTCGGCCACCTGGCGCACGATGGCCAGCCCGAGACCCGATCCGGGGTGGTCGCGGTCGGCTTCCAGGCGGTGGAACCGCTCGAAGACCCGCTCTCGATCGGCCTCGGCCACGCCCGGGCCGGCGTCGTGCACGGTCACCGAGCCGCCATCCACCACCACCTCGACCGGCCCGCCGGTGCCGAACTTCACTGCGTTGTCCACCAGGTTGCGCACCGCGCGGGCCAAGGCCTCCGGGCGACCCTCTACCGTCACTGCCCGCCGCACCCGCACCACGATCTCGCGGCCGCTGCGGCGCCGGGCCCTCTTCACCACGGGCTCGACCACCCCGGCCATATCGATCAGCTGTAGCTCCTCGTCGGTCTGGACATCGGCAGCCAAGTCGACCAGCTCGGTCACCAAGTCGGTCAACTCGCCGAGCTCGGCATCCACGTCGTCGAGCACGGAAGCCCGCTCCTCGGGCGCCAGCTCGTCGGAGCGCCGCAGCAGGTCGACGTTGGTCCGCAGGCTGGTGAGCGGGGTGCGCAACTCGTGGCTGGCGTCCATCACCAGGCGGTGCTGCTGACGGCGGCTAGCGGACAGGGCTGCGAGCATGGTCCGAAAGCTGCGGGCCAGGCGCCCCACCTCGCCGGCCTCCGAGCTCTCCACCGGCAGGTCGACGTCGCCTGTCTCGGCGATCTGCTCGGCCGTGTCCGTCAGCCTGACGATGGGGCGCACCGCCCGTCCGGCCAGGAACCAGGCCCCGGCTGCGGCGACCGCTACCGCCAGCAGGCCGAACAGCAGCACCTGACGGCGGAGATCCTCTACTGCGTTCTCCACCTCGTCCAGCGGGCGGGCCACCTGGACGAACACGCCGTCTGCGGCTCGTACGGTCATGAGCCGCAGGCTCATCCCGTGCGCCCTTACCGTGTCCACCACCGGCCCCCACTGCCGGGCCCGCTCCAGGCGCTCGGTGTCGGGCACCGTTCCAATGTCATCGTCGAGAGCGACGATGACCTGGCCCCTGATCACGCCGTCGGCACCGGGGTCCAGGTCGGTCACGACGACTCGGGCGTAGGCGTCCAGTGACACCAGCGAGCCCAGCGGATCGGCCCGCAGCAACGACCCGATCCCCGTCGAGCGCCGGGTCAGGCTGCCGGCCCAGAAGTCGCCGCGGGGCTCAGCGAACACCAGAGCCGCCCTCTCCAGCAGATCCTGGTCCACTTCCTCCGTCAGCTCTGCCCTGGCCGAGCGCACCGCGGTCCAGCCCACCGCGGCCACTACCACCGTCACCACTGCGGCCACCAGCAGAGCCACCCGGACCCGAAGCGTCACTGGTCGATCCTGGCTACATAACCCATCCCGCGCACCGTGTGGACGACCCTGGACGCGCCGTCGGCTTCGGTCTTGCGGCGCAGGTACCCGACGTACACGTCGAGGGTCTTGGAGCCGGTGTCGAGGGTCCCCTCCCACACATGCTCGTAGATGTCGAACCGGCTCAGAACGACGCCGGCGTTGCGCACCAGCAACTCCAGCAGGTCGAACTCCTTCACCGACAGTTTGATGGGCCGGCCGGCCCGCGCCGCCAGACGGCCCTCGACGTCGATCTCTAGATCGCCGAGGCGCAGCACGCCGTCGCGGCGCGATGGGATCGCGCTCACACTCCGGCCTCTCCGCCCGGCCCGCTCGCCCTCGTCAGCCCCGGCCCTCAACCGGGCCCTCACCCTGGCCAGCAACTCCTCGATGGCGAAAGGCTTGACGAGGTAGTCGTCGGCGCCGGCGTCTAGCCCGGCCACCCGGTCGTCCACCTCATGGCGGGCCGTGAGCATGAGGATCTGGGTGTCGCAGCCCCTCTGGCGCAGCATCCGGCACACGCTGAGCCCGTCGGCGTTGGGCATCGAGACGTCCAGCACCAGCAGGTCCGGCCTGTGGGCGTCGTGAGCGGCCAGCGCAGCGGCCCCGTCGGGCACGGCCACAACCTCGTAGCCCTCCAGCCGCAGGTACCGGTCGAGCGAGTCCCGCACCCGGCGATCGTCCTCTGCGATCAGGATGGTGGCCGCGGCCTCGACCCCTTCTGCGGACTGCACCGTCACATTGTGGCCCGGCAAGGTGAACATCAGGTTAGAACATCGACCGGCGCAGCTTGGAGGTGCACCTTCACGGCTAGGGTCGGCTGGTGCGCATTCTTGTCACCAACGATGACGGCATCGACTCCATCGGGCTGCATGTGCTGGCCCGGGCCATGGCCGAGATCGGCGAGGTCGTCGTGGTGGCGCCCGACAAGGAGTATTCGGGCTACGGCGCGGCTTTCGGGCCCCTGCACCTGATCAAGCCCGAGGTTCACCGCGCCCGCATAGACGGCTTGGAGGACGTGTGGTCGGTGTCGGGGCCTCCGGCGCTGTGCGTGATGTTCGGGCGCCTGGACCTGTTCGGGCACTACGACCTCGTGGTGGCTGGCATCAACCCCGGCGCCAATGTGGGCCGCTCGGTGTACCACTCCGGCACGGTCGGGGCCTGTCTCACGGCCCGCAACGGCGGCGTGAGCGGCGTGGCCGTCAGCCAGACGGTCGAGTCGTTCGGGGTGGAGGGCCAGGGCTGGGAGGAGATGCTCGCCGACCAGCACTGGGAGACGGCCGCAATCGTGGCTGCCGCCGCGGTGGAGGGCCTGGCCGCCGTCCTGCCGCCGGAGCCCGTGGTGCTCAACATCAACGTTCCCGACCGGGAGCTGAGCGACATCAAGGGCTGGAAGCGCACCGAGGTCGGCATCGAGCCGCCCCGCTCGATGGCCACCGCACAGCTCGAGCCCCGGCCCGGGCACACCGACGCCTACCGGGTGAAGATGGACTGGGGCGACGCCATCGAGTTGCCCGAATACACCGACGGCGGCGCGGTGATGGCCGGATGGGTGTCGGTTGGATGGCTGGGTCGCCTTGAGTCGATCGAACCCGGCTTCGCCGCGGTCACCGAGGCCGAGACCCGCCTCGACAAGCTGCTGAGCTAGATCCGCAGGCCGGCTGAGCCGCGTTCAGTTCCGCTGGTACAGGCTCCGAGGCCAGGCCAGCCGGGAGCCGTAGCGTTGGACGGTGACCCTGACCGCGTCCGGCCTGTCGAAGGGCTACGGCACCCGCCAACTCTTCGAAGACGTGACCCTGCATCTGCCTGCGGGCCGGCGCGTCGCGCTGGTGGGCGGCAACGGCACCGGCAAGACGACGCTGCTCGAGATCATGGCCGGGATGATCGAGCCCGACGCTGGCACCGTCACCAAGCCCCGCGACGCTCGGATCGGGTACCTGCCCCAGGACCTGGGCGACGTCTCCGATGGAACAGTCCGCCAGCACGTGATCGCCGGTGCCGGCCCGCTGGCCCGGTTGGCCGGCACCCTGAAGGAGTTGGAGAGCCGGCTCGGTCGCTCGGCTGACTCTCAGAACGATCTGGTGGCCCGCTACGGAGAGGCCCAGGCCCAGTTCGAGCAGCTCGGCGGTTACGCCCTGGAGGCTGAGGTGGCCAAGGTTCTGGCCGGTCTCGGCTTCTCGGTGACCGACTCGGACCGGTCCCTCAAGGAGCTGTCCGGAGGCTGGAGGATGAGAGCGGCTCTGGCTCGCCTGCTGGTGTCAGAGCCCGACATCCTGCTGCTCGACGAGCCCACCAACCATCTCG
>VXWX01000111.1 GCA_009835735.1 Acidimicrobiaceae bacterium | reverse complement strand
TCGGTGCGGAACCAGTCGGCCATGCGGCGCCCGGTGATGCGGTAGAGGATCTCGCCCTGCAAGTTGCCTTGGCTGATGGCGTGGTAGCCCGAGGCGGTGCCCGGCTGCCACCACGGAGCCTGGGCCGCGAGGTTGTCTGCCACGGCTTCGAGGTCGTAGAGCTGCTCGATGGTGGCCAACGGCGGGTCGAAGCCGGGCACCCCGGCTGTGTGGGCCATCACGTGGCTCACGAGCACGCCCTCCTTGCCGTTCTGGGCGAACTCGGGCCAGTACCGGGCCACGGGGGCGTCGAAGTCGAGCTCGCCCCGGTCGGCCAGCATCAGCATGCAGGTGGCCGCCATGGTCTTGGTGGTGGAGTAGACGTTGACGATGGTGTCGCGCTGCCAGGGTGAGCCTTCGCTGTCGGCGTCGCCGCCCCAGATGTCGACCACGAACTCGCCGTCCAGGGTCACCGCCGCGGCCGCGCCGATCTCCAGGCCCTCGGCGAAGTTGGCCTCGAAGGCGTCCTGCACGGCCTCGAAGCCGGGTTTGCAGGTTCCATGGGTCTCCATGGCGGGTGACGATATACGGCTCGCGAGAGGTCAGGGCAGCGGCCCGCATCCGCTGAACAGGCCGAGGAATGCGCCGCCGATCCCCCAGGCGATGAGCTTGGGCCATCCGCCCGGCGGCCACGACACGTCGGCAGCCGCGGGCTGTGGCTCGGCGTCGCGGGCGGTGTAGTTGTCGCAGGCCGCGCAGTAGCCGAGCCAGAAGAACTCGGAGTTGTGCTCCGAGATCAGCAGCTCGACATCTACGAGGGTGTCGTAGCAGCGATCACATGTCAGGGGGTCCAGCGGCTCCATAGCCCTATGATCCCGCGGGAGTGTGACACCGACCGCGAGCGTGAGGGAGAGGCGATGGGTTACCCCCGCAGCGAGATGGAGGAGATGTGAGCCGGTGGACTCGCTGAAGGGCGCGGCGGTGGTGGTGACCGGGGCCAGTTCGGGGATCGGACTGGCCGTGGCCGAGCGGTTCGTGGACGCCGGCGCCCGGGTGATGACCGGCAGCCGGAGCGAGCCGCCGGACGGTCTGGGCCGCTGGATCCGCACCGACGTAGCCGATCCAGCCCAGGCCGACGCGTTGGTTGCTGCGGCTGCGGAGGCCTACGGCCGGGTCGAGGTCGTGGTCAACAACGCCGGGGTGCAGGTTGAGAAGACGGTGGCCGACACCACCGACGAGGACTTCGACTACGTGATGGGTGTGAACGTGCGGGGTGTGTTCAACGTGTGCCGAGCAGCGGTCCGCGAGATGAGGGCCCAGCCGGAGGGCGGGGTCATCATCAACGTGGGCTCCATCTCGGGTCGTGTCTCCGACCACGGCATGGCCGTGTACAACACGTCGAAGGCGGCGGTGCACGCCCTGACCCGCTCGGTAGCCATCGACCACGGCGCCGACGGCATCCGCTGCAACGCGGTGCTGCCGGGCTGGATAGCCACCCCCATGGCCGACTCGTCCTTCGCTCACGCAGCCGATCCGGCCGCGGCCCGCGCCGCGGCCGCAAAGCGCCATCCCGTCGGTCGCCTTGGCAGCCCCGACGACGTGGCTGGCCTGGTGTTGTGGCTAGCCAGCGCCGATGCATCCTTCGTCTCAGGAAGCCTCTTCACCATCGACGGCGGCCTAACCGCCCAAACCCCCATCGCCCCCTGATCCCGCACCGCGAGCGAAGCGGTTGCGTAGCCGGTCGCCTGCCGTACCATGCGGGCGTGATCGTCGGCCGGAAGGGCTTCGGCCGAGCGACTCCATCGGCGAAACGAGAGGTGGTGACCTGATGCTTACGCAGGGACTTGACCATGTGGCCGTCATTACCAACGACTCCGACCGGCTCCAGGCGTTCTACATCGAGATGTTCGGAGCCACCGTGGAGTTCGACGGTGAGGAGTTCCCCGGCGGGCCTCGCATGACCGTCATCAACGTCGGTCCGGCCACCGAGTTGAACGTCTTCGAGATCGACGGCAACAACCAGGCCGACCATCAGACGCCTATGTTCGGCCGGGGCCGACTCGACCACATCGGCCTGCACGCGGCCAGCCTCGAAGACTTCGGCGAGATCCGCTCCAGACTCACAGCGGCCGGCGCCACCGACGGCACGGTCACCGACTTCGGCCGCAAGCTCAGCCTGTTCTTCAGGGATCCCGACCGCATGGAATGCGAGGTGCTGGTGGCTAACCCCGAACCGGGCCAAGTCCCGATCGGCAGCGCCTCCCACCTCTACACCTAGCCCGGCCGTAGGGGCAGCCCGGGCCGGACTAGCGGCTCTGGCTCCCGTCGGTGCTCATCCGTCGCTTATGGCTCGATGCGGTTGACCGTGAGGATCGAGACCGTCGCGCTTGCTGGTCCCGGGTTGTCGAGCGCACCTGGTCCCAGCTCGCGCCCCGCTTGGCAGCCGGCACCTCCACCGCACCGGCCATCTCGAGCAGGTCGGGGGTCCGGGCGGCCAGAACGAGCCTCTCGAACCTGGTCATTCGCTCTCGGCGAACTCGATCCGACCCTTGTACATGCCGAGCCCGACGATCAACAGGCAAGCTCCTGCGGCGAACAGGGCTATGCCGTTGATCGTGAACAGGGACTCAAGGCCCAAGCCGGGATCGTTCATGCCGAGGAGGAAGTTGACCAGCCCCACTAGCCCGGATGCCGCCATCACGTAGGCCGCGCCCTTGTAGAGGTCGGCGGATGCCAGCTGCTTGGCCAGCCCGAGGCCGACCAGGATGGACGCCAGCGTGAACATCACCACGAACGCCATCAGGACCGCCGTCATGCCGTGGTGCACGCCTAGGGCCGCAGCCTCGAAGTCAGCCGCCGACTGAGATCCGCTATCAGCCAGGTTGCTGCGCTGCATCAAGTGGATCTCGAAGTGCCGCATCCCCACGACGATGATGAGGATGCTCCATTCGATGACGGAAGTGATGATGCCGAACTGCAGGAGCCTGCCTCCCGCGCCGGCTTGCCGACTCGCCAGAGGGTAGATGCTCAGGAAAGCGAAGATCATCAGCAACAGCGCAATGAGCGTGATGAAGTTCGTCCAATGCGCAAGGACCGCCGAATCGCCCAGGGCGTCACGCGCTGCGGGAAAGTCGCTCTGGTCCACCGGATCTATGAGCCCGTACCCGGGCATGAACAGTCCAGCGATCCAGGCCAGGACCACACTGACCATCAATGCAAGACCAGCACGTTTGATTGTCATCATTGTGGCATCTCAGGGCATGTCATGTGTAATACCCTAGCAGAAGCAGTCGCGACGAGGCGGTGCACCACGATGTCCAGCGATGGTGACGAGCGGATCCAGCCGGCGCTGCACGCGCTCCTCACCGAGGATGTTGATGGGCTGCGGGCGGCGCTTGAGGCTGATCCGGGGGTGGTGAACCTCAGGGTCGGCGAGAACACCATGCTTGAATGGATGACACAGCCCGAAGGTGGGGCGCCGTCGCGGGAGACGGTCGCCGTGCTCATCGATGCGGGCGCCTTGTTGGATCGGGCTCTGAACTTGGCCGGGTGCTGGAATCTGGCCGACCTCTGCATCCAACTGCTGGCCGCCGGTGCTGACCCCGCCGCCCGGGCCGACGCCGGCATCACGCCGTTGGAGTCGGCCGCTATGCACAGCTCCACCGAGGCAGCCGACGTGCTGGTCGCGCACGGGTTGCACCGGCCCTCGCTGTGGTTGGCCGCGGCCTCGGGGCTGCTGGCCGAGGTCCGACGATGGGTATCGCCCGACGGGTCGCTGCAGGCCGACCCTGGCCCGTACCGCCCCGACTGGGCCGATGTTGGCCGGCCCGCTGGTCCGCCACCGTCCGACGATCCGGTTGACATCGTGGGCGAGGCACTCGTGTTCGCCGCTCTCAACAACCGGCGGGAAGTCGTCGACTATCTCCTCGACTCCGGCGCCGACATCGACGCCCGCCCCTACCAGAACACGACTGCGCTGCACTTCGCCGTGCAGTTCCAGCGTTCCGACATGGTCCGCCACCTGCTCGACCGGGGCGCCTCAGTCGCCATCCATGACGCCAACCACAACTCCGACGCGTCCGGCTGGGCCCGTGCCTGCGACGACGGCAGCGCGGCGGCAGCCTCGATCAAGGTGCTGGTCGGCGCGGCTCGAACGGGCTGAGGCTCTAGCAGGCGGGCCCATCCCGGCCGGCCGCAGCCATCACGCCTCGCTAGTCTCCTCGGCCCCCTCGACTTCCTCGGTCTCCTCGCCGGCCGCGGCCGGGGGCACGGGAGCTAGGTAGCCGACGATCAGCAGCAGCACCCCGACCACGATGAACGACACCACCCGTCCCAGCGCTGTCAGGCTGCTCAGGTCGACCAGGAACAGCTTGACCACCACCACCGCCATCCAAGACGCTCCCGCCACCCACACCGTCCGGCGGACCATGCGCACTCCGGCGACCATGCCCGACAAGCCGATCACCGCCCACAGGATCGACAGCGACGTCTGCAACTCGGTGGCGTCCCACAGTGCCTCCAACTCCCACGGCACGTCCAGCCAATGGCCCACGGTTCGGGCCGTCTCCACCGTGGCAAGAACCAACCCCAGCACGGCCAGCGCCGGTGTCCAGCGAGCAGTCACCAAGCTCTCGAATGGATTGTCCGGCTGCGGCTCGGCCAGCCTCCGCCAGGCCAGCAGCGCGGCCAGCTGCAATCCGATGAGGACTCCCAAGGGGTTCAGCACAGGCAAGAACAGCAGCGGCGTGGGGTCTCCGTCGTGGGACACCGCCACGCCGAGCACCACCACTGCGAGCACCACCAGCAGCGGGCCGGCGCAGGCCAGAAGGTACGTCCGCCAGTGGGCCGCGACCGGCCACGACAGCCGTCGGCGACCGGCCATCGTCGCGCTCGCCAGCGCCAGGACGACGGCCGTCGTCGCGGCCAGCGGCCACACCCCCTCCGCGACCCGGTCGACCTGCCAGTAGACCTCGGCCGCCACCAGCGCTGCCAGCGTCCAATGGCCGCCCGCATGGACCAGAGCCGCCAGCCGCGGGAACGAACCCTCCCGGCGGCGCAGGAACAGGTAGTGCGTCGCGAAGGCTGGAGGCCAGGCCGCCCATCCCCACTCGTCGAGGGGATGGGACTGAGCGAGCAGCGACAGCAACAGCATCAACATCAGAGTCGGCAGGATCAGGAGTCCCACGGACTCGAGCTCTTGCCATCGCAGCCGGCGGGCGCCCAGCGATCCGGCCAGGAACGATCCGGCCATGAATCCCAGAAGCGCCGACAGCTGGCTGCTGTCGGGCAGTTGCTGGACGATCTCCATGACCCCGCCGATCAGCCACCACACAACCCCCCAGCCCAGCGCCGTCCAAACGAGCGCCTGGTCGCCGTCGCCTCGCTGCGGCCTTCGGCTGAACAGCCACCCCGATGCCAAGCCGGCCACGGCCAGCAGGAGTGCGCCCAGGAAGTGCTGGTTGGCGATCGGCCAGGCGTCGTCCGGATAGGGGAGCGACTCTCCCAGGTGCTGGGCGAAGGAGACTGCGGCCAGAACCTGCAGCACCGCACCGCCGGTCAAGGCCAGCAGGCGGTCCCGCCGGCAGCCCAGCCACAGCAAGAACAGGCCCTGTGCCGCCCAGACCGTCGACGTGAAGTAGGCCTCCAGCGCGAGCGGGACGGCGATGGCGCTGAACGCCACACCGAGCGCTGCATAGGCCTCCGCCAGCTGGCGTCCGTCGGCGCCGAGCCGTCGCATGGTCAACCCCAGCGCAGCTTGGATCACGGCGAGACCGGCGGCGGTGATGGCCAGGCCGTAATCGGTGTGGCCCACCGCCAACTGCTGCAGGCCCAGCCCCGCGAACGGCGTGCCGAACACAAGCGGCGCCGTCCATGCCCCACGTACGAACGCCATGTCCGGCACCCGCGACCCATCGAACACGGCCTTGAGGTCCGGGGCCTCACGGGCCGCGAACAGGGCCGGCAGGCCCATGTACATCAACACGAACAGAGCGATGAACGGTTGGGTGGACACCCACTCGTCCTGCTCGAAGCGGTCGACCAGCCAGAAGAACGTGAGACCGAACGTGAAGCCGAAGCCGAGGAGGTTCAACTCCGGCCAGGTCTTGAACCACGCCACCCCGATGATCGCCGCGTTCAGCACCAGGAAGAACGTGAAGACGTAGACGTGGTCCTCAGGCTGCGAGTACGTCAGTACCGGAGCCAGGAACCCGCCGATGATGCCCAGCACAGCCAGCACCCGCGAGTCCTGAAGCACCGAGAGCACACCCGCGCCGACCGTGACGATCACCACTGCAGCCGCAGCGGGGACCGCTCCCACGACGTCGTACACGACGAAGGCTGCGTAGGTGGTGACGTACAGCACGGCGACACCACCGCCCTGGAGGCTGACGCCGTAGATGGGGCGGTTGCGGCGCTGGCGCCAGCCGACGGCCAGCAGCACGAGGCCGAAGGCGGCCGCGGCGGCCAGGCGCACCTCGATCGTCAGTTCGATGATGCCTCGCCGGTGGGCCTCCCGAAGCAGCAGTCCCACACCGACTAGCGAGACGAGCACGCCGACCTTCACCGGCGCATTTCCGGTCGTCACCCATTGCTTGATCCAGTTGACGACCCACGAGACGGGATCGGAGGGCCGATCCCGGGCGCGGCCGGGGGCAGCTGTCGGAGCATCGGGGGCTGCCGGCTCGCGGGGACGGGGCGCCCGGGTCGAAGCGTCCGGAGGTGCGGGCGTCGCCGACCCGGGAACGGGCGCTCGTATATCGGTGCTCGGTTCGGAGGCGACCGGCCTGACG
>VXWX01000137.1 GCA_009835735.1 Acidimicrobiaceae bacterium | reverse complement strand
ACCGTCGGGCTGGGCTGCGACACCATCATCAACGACTTGCTGAAGCTGATGCGGATCGCCCACATCATGCACAACCAGGCGGCCATGCCGCTGTTCGACCCCTACGGGTTCTCCTGCAACGACGCCTTCGAGATGGGCACCATCGACGCGGCCAAGCTGCTGCTGTGGGACGACGAGATCGGGTCGCTGGAGGCGGGCAAGGCGGCCGACATCTGCGTGATCGACGCCAACAACGTGCGGCTCACCCCTTCGACGGATCCGGTGGCCACCCTGGTGCGATACGGGGTCGGGACCGACGCCGAGTCCACCGTCGTGGCCGGGCAGCTGGTGATGCACGAGGGTCGGCTGCTCACCATCGACGAGGACGAGCTCCTGGACGAGGCAGAGGCGCTGGGCGCCCGCATGATCGCCGAGATGGCGCCTCGCCGCTACGTGCAGCTCGGCACCAACGTCGACTACCTGTGATGGACCCGCAGCCATGAGCAGCACCTCCGAGCTGCTGGTTCGGGGCGCGACCATCCTCGATCCCGGCGGCCCCCTGCGGGTGGCCGATATCCGAGCCACCGATGGCACCATCACCGAGGTCGGCCCGGGGCTGCGCCCGGGGTCGGCGCAAGTGGTGGAGGCGGAGGGCATGGTGGCCACGCCGGGCCTGATCAATGCCCACACCCACTCGGGACAGAACCTCGACCGGGGAACGACCCCCAACCTGCCGCTTGACCTGTGGCTTATGTGGGCGGTGTTCGGAAAGATCCCCATCACCGCGGACGACCGCTACACGTTGGCCATGGCCGGTGCGCTGGAGATGCTCGAATCGGGCTGCACCGCGGTGCTCGACCACGGCTGGGTTCCGCCGTGGGACTTCGAGGACTACTCCGAGGCCATCATGAGCGCCTATGCCGACGCCGGGATGCGGGCCGGGTTGGCCCCCATGATCGGCGATCTCGACATCTTCGACACGATGTCGTTCGCAGGCGCGTCCCAGCCGAAGCCGGAGCCGCTCGGCGACCCGTTCGACCCGCAGGGGCTGGTCGAGTCCATGACCGGGTTCTTCGACCGCTGGCAGGGCGCCCACTCCCGGCTCACACCGATGGTCGGGCCGTCGGCCCCTCAGCGCTGCAGCCACGAGCTGATGGACGGCCTGGCCGGCCTGGCCCGCGAGCGCGGCGGGGGGTTTCACACCCATGTGCTCGAGACCAAGACCCAGATCGCCGCGAACCTCGAGCGCTACGGGGGATCCAGCGTGTCGTACCTGGAGGATCTGGGGATGCTGTACCCCGGTTCGAGCCTGGCCCATTGCGTGTGGATGGATCCCGACGAGTTCGCCACGGTGCGGCGATGCGGGGCCACGATCGTGCACAACCCGGTGTCGAACCTGCGATGCGGCTCCGGGATCCTGCCGGTGGCCGACCTGCTGGAGGGCGGCGTGAGCGTGGCGCTGGGCGCCGACGGCGCGGCGTCCAACGACAACCAGAACATGTTCGAGGCCATGAAGTTCGCCACGCTGATGCAGACCCTGCACGGATCCCACCTGCGCTGGCCGCAGGCCCCCGCGATCTGGAGGATGTGCCTTGAAGGCGGGGCCGCCGCGCTGGGCCAGCAGCTGGGCTCACTGCAACCGGGAAGCGCGGCCGACATAGTGCTGCTGGACACGGAGCGGCATGTGCCGGTGCACGCCGAGGGCTTGGTGACGAGCCTGGTCTTGGCCGAGCACGGAGAGTCGGTGCACACCGTGATCGTCGACGGCGAACCGGTGGTGTCCGAGGGCCGATCAACCCGCGTGGACGACGATGCCATGGCCGCAAGGTCCCGCGACCTGCAGCGGCGCCTCCACGAGAACCTGCCCGAGCGCCAAGCCTTCTACGACCGCTACGTCGGCGTGCTGACGGAGATCCACGACTACGAGATGGCCCAACCAGCCCCCGTGGAGCGCCTGGCGCAGATCACACCGGCGTTCGTGGAGGCCGCCGACTCCGGCGATCAAGGCCGCAAAGGGGGACCGGCACGATGAACACGGAGTGGAGCACCACTTGGATCGACAACGAGCATCCGGCCCTGCGACGCTGCTGGCATCCGGTCGCCCGCAGCTCGGACGTCGGTGACGACCAGCCCGTGGCGGTGGACCTGCTGGGCGAGCGCTGGTGCCTGGTGCGCCTTGGTGGCCAGTTGGCCGCGCTGAAGGATCCCTGCCCGCACCGCTATTCGCCGCTCAGCGCGGGGACCATCGAGGGCGACACCCTGCGATGCGCCTACCACGGCTTCCGGTTCGCCGCCGACGGGACCTGCATGGAGATACCGGCAGTCGATCCCGACCTGCCCATACCGGCCCGGGCGTGCGCCACCGCGGCCGCGGGGGTGGCCGAGGCGCTGGACCTGGTGTGGCTTGCGCCCGAGGACCCCATCGCACCGCTGCCGGAGGTGCCCGAGCACCACGACCCCAGCTTCGTCACCTGCCACCTGCCGGTGTCCGACTGGAACGCGGGGGCGGCCCAGATGGCCGACAATTTCCTCGATCTCGGCCACCTGCCGTTCGTGCACCTGGGCACGTTCGGCGACCCGGACGACAAGCTGGTGCGGGACTACAAGATGGAACGCGACGGCTGGCGCTTCACCGCCCACCACCGCCACTTCACCAAGGCCCTGGACGACTCGATGGGCGCCGACGGCGACTACAAGGTGGTGGAGCGGGAGCTGCTGTTCGTGTTCACCGCCCCCCACCACGTGTACCTGCGTATCGGCTACCCGGAGGAGGGCATGGTGCTGACCATCAGCTTCTGCCACCAGCCCGTGGATGCGGCCACCACCCGGCTCTACTGCACCGACTACCGCAACGACATCGAGGACGAGCCCGGGGCCATCGCCGACACGGTGGCCTTCCAGCAGGCGGTGGCGGCCGAGGACAGCACCCTTCTGCAGCGCATCGGCACGAAGGCGGTGCCGCTGGTCCCGGCGCTCGAGTTCCACTCCAAGGCCGACCGCATCACCCTGGAGATGCGCCGGATGCTGGCCGACCTGGTAGCCGAAGTGGGTGCGGAGGTGTCGCGCTAGGAGGAGCGGGGGAAGGCCACGGTGCGTTCGCCGCTGTGGCAGAGGTCGACGTTCGCGCCGATACCGAAGCGGGGCGCGCCGGTGGTGCGGCAGCGCAGTACCTTGCCGTCGGCCGAGCGGATGTAGTACAGGGTGTCGTGGCCGAAGAACTCGATGTGGTCGACGGTGCCTGAGCTGCCTTCCGTCAGCGCGAGCTCCTCGGGTCGCAGCAGTACGTCCACTTCGCCATGGATTGGCGACTGGAGCTTCATGGGCCCCATTGCGGTGTAGGCGATGTCGCCCTCGGCCCGGCCGGCAACGGTGTCGGCCTCACCCACGAAGCCGGCCAGCCAGCGGTCCGCCGGCTGCTCGTAGAGCACCGCGGGCGCGGCCTGCTGGATGACGACGCCGTCGCGCATCACGGCCACCTCATCGCCGAGCACGAAGGCCTCGTCCTGGTCGTGGGTGACGAACACGCAAGTGACCTCCAGCTCCCGCAGCAGCCCGGCCACCTCTGCTCTGACCTCAACTCTCAGGGTGGTGTCGAGGCTCGAGAAGGGCTCGTCGAGCAGAAGCACCGACGGCTGGGGCGCCAGAGCCCGGGCCAGCGCCACCCGCTGCTGCTGCCCTCCCGACAGCGAGCCGGGCAGCCGGTCGGACAGCTCCGCGATGCCCACCATGTCCAGGAGGTCGCGCACCCGCCCGGACGCGGGCCGGGGCAGGACCCGGCTGCGGGGCCGCTCCGAGCGGGGCAGGCCGAAGGCCACGTTGGCCGCCACGGTGAGATGGGGAAACAGCGACCAGTCCTGGAACACCATGCCAATGCCGCGCTTGTCGGCGGCCACGTGCACGCCCGGACCCGACATGAGCGTGCTGCCTAGCACCACCCGCCCGGAGTCGAGTCGCTGAAGACCGGCCAGCACCCTCAGGAGGGTCGTCTTGCCGCATCCGCTCGGACCGAGGATCGCCAGCGTCCGGCCCGGCTCAGCGGAGATCGAAGCGCGGCGCAGAACCGGCGACCCGCCGAGGGCCACGCTCACCTCACCCACCAGGATCCGCCGGCTCGGGCGGGCCGTTGGGACTGCCGGCGCTACCGGAGAGGAGGAGGCCGCCAAGGCAACCGGCGCCGCAGCGCTATCAAGCATGCCTTATACCTTAATGCCGGTATCCCTCACCGCGTCAACCCTAGGCATCCTGACGACGCGGGGCTCAGGGTGCTTGACTCAGCGAGCGCGACGCGCTCAGGCCGCCGCGTACGGCTGGGCCAGCACCTCGGGCAGCGGCTCGGCGTGCACCACCGTGATCCGGCGGGTGGCGCGGGTGAGGGCGACGTAGAGCGAGCGAACGCCCTGGCACTCCTCGGCCACTATGCGAGCCGGCTCCACCACCACCGCGGCATCGACCTCGAGGCCTTTCACCAAGCGCACCGGCACCAGCGTCACCTGCTGCTCCAGGCCGCTGCGGCCGGGCCCGCCGAAGACCACCGAACGGCCCGCCAGCTCGGCCCTCAGGGGCTCGTGCAGCGAGTCGGGCACGATCACGGCCACGTTGCCCTCGCCGACCTCTTCCCGCTCCTGGGCGATCACCTCGGCCAGCGTCTCGCCCAGCGCGGAGACGTCGCGGCTCGCAGCAGCCGGATCGCCCATGGCCGCCGCCGCGGCGCCGCACGCCACGATGCGGGGCTCGTCGCCGACGGTCCGAACCGTGGAGGGCGGCACCGCACCGGGCGAGGCGTAGGGAAGGACCCGGTTGGCCAGCGCCATGGCCGGAGCAGGGATCCGGTAGCCGAGCGTCAGCTCCACACGCCGGGGCGGCCGGCGGTCGGGTAGGCCCTCCAGCACCGACTCCCAGTCGTCGTGCGCCCAGGACCCGGTGGCCTGCGCGATGTCTCCCACCACCGTCATCGAGCCGTTGAGGCTGCGCCGGGCGATCATTCGAAGCTCCATGGGCGACAGGTCCTGAGCTTCGTCCACGACTATGTGGCCGTAGGTCAGGACGGCGTCCTCCTCGCGGTGCCCGGGCCGGTATCCCAGCAGGGCGCGGGCCTCGTCCAGCACCGGCACGTCCTGGAACGACCACGTCACCTCGGAGGCGTGCCCGGCCCGGGGCCGGTGCAGCAGCTCTGCCTCGTCGTCGCTGAGCCGGGAGCCGGCCGCCGAGCGCAGCAGCGCCTTCGAACCGTACAAGTCGTTCACCAGATGGGCTGGCGTGAGCACGGGCCACATCCACTCCAGCGCCTCGCGCACCTCGAGGTGGTCCGAGATGCTCTCACGAACTTCGGCCGGATCGGCGCCGTGACGTGCACTGCCGGCCAGCGCCGCAAAGAACGCCTCCTCCACCAGCCGGCGCCCGGCGTTGTGCTTGCGGACTCTCCGGGATACCTCGGCGACGATCTCGGCTGACTGCTCCACGGTGAGATGCAGTCGCTGCAGCTGGTAGCCGACGTTCAGATCACTTCTCAGGGGCCGGCGGCGATCCCGAACAGCGCGGCGCAGCACCCCGGCCATGCGAGGGTCGCCCTTGATGCGGCCGACGGCCTCACTGTCAAGGCCCGCCACCCGCACCGCGGGGCTGAGCAGGTCGGCCAGCACGGCCTGCTCCACGCCAGCCTCCCCCAGCGAGGGCAGCACCTGTTCGATGTAGGCGAGGAACAGGCGGTTGGGCCCCACGACCAGCACGCCCTGGCTCTCCAGGGGGAACCGGTGCGTGTACAGCAGGTAGGCGGCCCGGTGCAGCGCCACCACGGTCTTGCCGGTGCCGGGGCCTCCCTGCACCACCACAACGCCCGGCATCTCCGAGCGGATCACCCTGTCCTGCTCGCTCTGGATCGTGGACACGATGTCGCTGAGGCGACCGGTGCGAGCCGCCTCCAGGGAGGCGATCAAGGCGCCCGAGCCCGGCCGGCCGTCGAGGCGGCCATCACCGGAAGAGCCGCCGGAGCCGTCGAAGTCCCGGTCGGCCAGGTCGAGGCCGATGGCGGCCTTCTCGCCGAAGAACTCGTCCTCGATCCCCAGCAGGGTGCTGCCCCGGGACGCGAAGTGTCGCCGGCGCTCCAGGCCGAGCGGCTCGCGGCCGGTGGCGCGGTAGAAGGGCTCGGCCACCGGTGCCCGCCAGTCCACGAGGATCGGGTCGTGATCCGCGTCCCACAGACCGACCCGTCCGATGTAGAACCGTTCACCCGTTCCCGCCGGGTCGATGCGGCCGAACACCAGTGACCGGTCCCCGATGTTGAGCTTGGTCAGCCGGGCGAGGGTGGCTTCCAGCATGGCCTCGCGCTCGAATCTGGCCTGCGTGGTGCCGCCCCGGCCGGTGCGGAACACCGACGTGGCCATCGTGGCCCGCTCGCGGGCCATGTCCAGGCAGGCGTGGGCCAGATCGAAGTAGGCCTGTTCGGCTTCTAGGTCGGGGTGGCGACTGGTCAAGGCTGAACCGCGGCTCGGCTTGGCTGCCGGGCCCGCCGGAGAGCGGCGGGCCGCTCTGAGACGGATCCGAGAATCAGGGGAACTGTTGATCTTATCCCCCGTATCGTGGGCTGCATGGACTCGACTGAGCCCGACCAACTCGACGGAGTCACCGACGCCGAGATAGTCGACGAAGCGGCCGCCGCCGGTCCCTCCGGGGGCGACCCGGGCAGCCGGGTCTCGGTGGGGTTGGTCTTCAGCGCGGGCGGTGCGGCTGCCGAGGCGTGGCACGCGGGCGTGGTCGGGGCTCTTCACCGGGTCACGGGTTGGGACGCCCGCACGGCGGAGCTCATTCTGGGTACTTCGGCCGGGGCCATCACGGGGCTCTGCCTCCGGGCCGGCATCCC
>VXWX01000034.1 GCA_009835735.1 Acidimicrobiaceae bacterium | reverse complement strand
CACTCCGCGCCGCTCACCCCGATCTCGGCGCGGCCGAAGCCGAGGCTGCCGACCGTATTGCTGAGTTGAGCGAGGCTCGCCGGATCCTCCTGGCGCGGTAGTGCGTGGCGCGTCCGGCCGGCGGGTCCTGTCGCAGGGGGCCCGCCGGATCCTTCTGGCGCGGTAGGGCTTGGGCCCTCCGGCCGGCGGGTCCTGTCGCAGGGCCCGTCCGGTCGACGGGGCTGCGCCCCATTGTCGACCGCCCGGACCCGGCGCCACCCCCCGGCCTCGCCGGCCGCGTCTCTCCTGCGGCAGGGGGATCGCTTTGAGTTAGCTGGGGGGCTGGTTGCTCAATAGGCGCTTGCTGATCTTGGCCGCTGTGGCGGCGGGGGTGCTGCGGCCCGCTAGCGCCTCCGTCAGTACAGCCGGTTGTGTACTCAGGTACTGCGATGCGGCGGCGTCCAGTTCTTGGGTTACTCGGTCGAGGACTTCTTGGTGGATCCTTGATCGGCGGCGGGCTTCTAGTTGGCCTGTTTCGGTCAAGTGCTCCCTATGGGCTTGGATGGCGTTTTGGACCTGGTCTGCTCCGGTGCCGGTGGTGGCGGTGGTCATGATGATGTTGGGGCGCCAGTCCTGCGCTAGGCCGGTGATGCGGCCTAGGTCGAGCATGTGCTCTAGGTCGCGGCGGGTGTCGTCGGCGCCGGGGCGATCGGCCTTGTTGACTACCAGCACGTCGGCCACCTCCAGGAGGCCGGCCTTGTTGGCCTGCACAGCGTCGCCCATCCCCGGGGCGACCAGCACCACCGTGGTGTCGGCGGTGCGGGTGACGTCGACCTCGACCTGGCCCACACCGACGGTCTCGACCACGAGCGGCCCGAAGCCGCACGCCTCGAAGAGTCGCAGGGCTGCGGGCACGGCCAGCGCCAACCCGCCGGCGTGGCCGCGGGTGGCCATCGAGCGGATGAACGCCCGGCCGCCGGCTACGCCGTCCATTCGGATGCGGTCGCCCAAGATCGCTCCACCGGTGAGCGGTGAGGACGGGTCGACGGCGAGGACCGCGGGCTGGCCACCCGTGCCGGCCATCTCCTTGACTAGGTGGCCCACCAGGGTGGACTTGCCCGTCCCGGGCGCGCCGGTGACACCGATGACGGGTGCCTCTCCCGGTGTTCGGTCGTGGACCATCTCGGCGACCTCGTCGGCGGCTTCACCGCCCTGCTCCACAAGGCTGAGCAGCCGGCCCAGCGCTCGCCGCTCACCCGCGATGGCACGCTCGAGCAGGTCACCGGGTTCGGTCACCGGTTCGCGGACCTAGTCGTGGACTGGCTGGTCGCCGAGCGAGCCACGGACCGCCTCGCGGACTGCCTCACCCACAGCCACCGCCGATGCGCCGGGGTGCAGCACGGCGCTGATGCCCATTTCCTTGAGGGCGCTCACGTCGGCCTCTGGCACGATCCCGCCGATGACCACCGGCACATCGAGTCCCGCGTCGGAGACAGCCTGCACGATCCGGGGAGCGAGGGCCAGGTGGCCTGCATTATGCATCGACAGGCCGATGACGTCGGCGTCTTCCTGCTCGACCGCGGCGATGACGGTGTCGGTTGTCTGGCGCAGGCCGAGATAGATCACCTCCATGCCGGCGTCGCGCAACATGCGGGCGACCACCTTGAGGCCCCGGTCGTGGCCGTCGAGACCGAGCTTGGCCAGAACCACCCTGATCGGAGCGGTGCGGCCGGCCACGGCGGCTTGCGGACTGTCTGTCATGTCAACAGCACCTGCTAGACGATGGCCTGCTCGACGTACCGGCCGAACACCGAGGCGAGCGCGTCGCAGATCTCGCCCTCGGTGGCGTAGCCGCTCACTGCCTCGATGATGGGCGGCATAAGGTTGGCACCGGGATCTTCCGCCGCGTGCCGCACGGCTTCGAGTGAGCGGTTCACGGCTTCGTCGTCGCGGCCTTGTTTGACCGCCGCGAGGCGCTTGAGCTGGAAGTCCTCAGTGTCCTGCTCGATGCGCAGCAGGTTGGCGCCGTCCTGATCGCCGTCCTCGCCTTCGGTGAACGCGTTGACGCCGACGATGATGCGGGTGCCGTCGTTGACCTCGCGCTCGAACCGGTAGGCGGAGTCGGCGATCTGGCCCACGAAGTAGCCGTTGTCGATGCCTTCGTAGACGCCCTCGAGGATGGAGCCGCCCCCCAGATCCAACAGGTGGTCGAAGATCTCAGTGGCGCGACGCTCCATCTCGTCGGTCATCCACTCCACGTAGGCCGAACCGCCCAGCGGGTCGGCGACGTTGGCCACCCCGGTCTCATGGGCCACGATCTGCTGGGTTCGCAGAGCGATGCGAGCTGCCTTCTCGGTCGGTAGCGCCAGCGCCTCGTCGTAGGCGTCGGTGTGCAGTGACTGGGTGCCGCCCAGCGCGCCGGCCAGCGCCTGCAACGCCACGCGGGCGATGTTGATCTCGGGCTGCTGGGCGGTGAGCGACACGCCCGCGGTCTGGGTGTGGAACCGGCACATCAAGCTGCGCTCTGAGGCCGCGCCGTAGCGCTGCCTCATCCAGGTGGCCCAGATGCGCCGGGCGGCGCGGTACTTGCCGATCTCCTCGAAGAAGTCGCTGTGGCTGTTGAAGAAGAAGCTGAGCCTGGCCGCGAAGTCGTCCACGTCGAGGCCGGCCGCCTGGGCCGCCTCCACGTAGGCGAAGCCGTTGGCCAACGTGAACCCGAGTTCCTGCGCGGCGGTGGAGCCGGCCTCCCGGATGTGGTAGCCGGAGATCGACACCGGATGCCACCGGGGCATCTCCGCGGTGGTGAAGCGCATCATGTCGGTGACGATGCGCATCGACGGCCTCGGCGGGAAGATGTACTCCTTCTGGGCCTGGTACTCCTTGAGGATGTCGTTCTGGATCGTGCCCGACAGCGCGGCCCGGTCCACCCCGGTCTTGTCGGCGACCGCGATGTACTGGGCTAGAGCCACGATGGCGGGACCGTTGATGGTCATCGAGGTCGACACCGAACCCAGATCAATATCCGCGAACAGGTCTTCCATGTCAGCGAGGGTGTCGATGGCCACACCGGCCCGGCCGACCTCACCGGCGGACCACACCTCGTCGTCGGAGTCGCGCCCCATCAGCGTGGGCATGTCGAAGGCGGTGGACAGACCGGTGCCGCCGTGGCGCAGGATCTCCTTGAACCGGCCGTTGGTGTCCACCGCAGTGCCGAACCCCGCGAACATGCGCATCGTCCACAACCGGCTGCGATACATCTCCGGGTAGATCCCCCGCGTGTAGGGGAACTCGCCGGGCAAGGGCCCGTCGCCGTACACGGGATCGACGGGCACCCCCGACATGGTGGTGAACGAGCGGGAGTCTTCAGCCGGCTGCGGTTCCACACCTCCATTGTGCAGCCTTCGCACTAGTTCGCAGTGTGCGGTCTGCACTATTGGCACTATTGTCCGGTTCATGAGCGTTGATGTGACCCTCGATGACACACGGTCGGGCGACGAGGCTCCCGCCAAGCGCAAGAAGATCAAGAACAGGGACTACGAGCGGGAGCTGAGCAGCCTCCAGGAGGAACTGGTGCGGCTCCAGCGCTGGATCCGTCACAGGGGACTGAAGGTGGTGGTCATCTTCGAGGGCCGCGACGCGGCCGGAAAGGGCGGTGTCATCAAGCGGATCACCGAGCGGCTGAACCCCCGGGTGGTGCGGGTCGTTGCCCTGGGCACGCCCAGCGACCGCGAGAAGACCCAGTGGTGGTTCCAGCGCTACGTGGCCGAGCTGCCCGCGGCGGGTGAGATGGTCCTGTTCGATCGCAGCTGGTACAACCGTGGTCTCGTCGAGCCGGTGATGGGGTTCTGCACCGAGGAGGAGTACAAGGAGTTCCTCCGGTCATGCCCGGAGTTCGAGCGGATGCTGGTGCGGTCGGGGATCATCCTGATCAAGTACTGGTTCTCGGTGAGCGACGCCGAGCAGGAGCGGCGGTTCCAGAGCCGGATCGCGGACCCGCTGAAGCGCTGGAAGCTGTCGCCCATGGACGTTCAGGGCAGGGCCCGGTGGGTGGACTTCTCCAAGGCCAAGGACACCCTGTTCGCCCACACCGACATCAAGCAGGCCCCGTGGTACGTGGTCGACGCCGACTCCAAGAAGAGGGCCCGCCTCAACTGCATCACGCATCTGCTGTCAATGATCCCGTACGAGACCGTGGCGTGGGAGGACGTGGAACTGCCTGATCGCCAGTCCGGGGTGGGCTACGTGAGGCCGCCGATCTCGGACCAGACGTTCGTGCCCGAGGCCTACTAGGCCTGACGTCTTGGGCCCGAGGGCGACTTAGGCCTGAACTAGGGCCCGCACACCCTGCTCACGTCACGTTGGCGCGCAGCAGACTGAGCGCGCGCGACCAGGCGGTGCTCCAGGCTTGCTCGTTGTAGGTGCCGAGGGGGTCCTCCCAGTTGCCGAACCCGTGGCCCGTGCCCTCGTAGGTGTGGAAGACAACGTCCTTGCCCATGTCCCGTAGCTGCTGCGCGAGCGCCTCGCAGGCGTCCGGCGGGAAGAAGTCATCGCTGGCCGCGAAGTGGCCCTCGACCTTGGCGCTGAGGTTGCTCCAGTCGAGCGAGTCGTCGCCGAGGGGCGCGCCGTAGAACGGGGCCGCGGCCGACACCCGGTCGCCGGCGATCGCGGCGATGCGAAGGGTGAGCAGCCCGCCCATGCAGAAGCCGGTGACCCCGACGGTGGACGAGGAGCAGGCGTCGTGGCCCAGCAGGTAGTCGATGGCGGCGGACATGTCCCGGGCGGCCCGCTCCGGCGGCAAGCTGGTCATCAGTTCTCCGGCCTTATCCATCTCGGTGTGGGTGGCCATCTCGCCGTGGTACAGGTCGGGAGCCAGAGCAGTGAAGCCCTCGTCGGCGAGCAGGTCGCACACACCTTTGATCTGGGGAACGAGACCCCACCACTCCTGCAGCACGATCACACCAGGGCCCGACCTTCCTGCCGCGGCCACATAGCCACGAGCCGTTGATCCGTTGGCGGCGAACTCCACCATCTCACCCATCGGTTGCATCTCCTTGGTTCGTTGCGATCTCGCGGACCGCAATCCTGCCAGACCCGCCGGGCGTGCGCGGCGGGCGGGGTACGGTGTGGCCGTGAGCACGCAGGCTGACCGTGTCCCGCCAGACGACGGCTGGTCCATGGAAGCCATCGAGGAGATCCGCAAGCTCAAGGCGCGCTACTTCCGCATGCTCGACCAGCAGGACTGGCAGGGCGTCAGCGAGGTGTTCTCCCCGGATGCGCGGATCGATGTCTCGAGCAGCACCGTGAACAGCTCGGGTCGAGGCGTCTACAGCAGTCGCGACAGCTTCGTCGAATCGGTGTCGAAGATTCTGCACGGTGCGGTCACCGTGCATCACGGCCACAACGAGGAGATCGAGATGACCGGCCCCGAAAGCGCTACGGGCGTGTGGGCGATGGAGGACCGCCTCTGGTTCCCCGAGGGGAGCCCGGTCCGAACAGTCTGGGGCGCAGGCTGGTACGAGGAGGAGTACGAGCGCATCGACGGACGCTGGCGGATCACCCGCATGGTGCTGCGCCGCCAGCGCGTGGAGATCGACGGAAACCCGATCGACTAGTCCCGGGCTCGCAGCGGAGGCTGGGACTCAGATTCGGCCGGGGTGTGACAGCCCTGGTCGTGATGATGCTGGGAGAAAGTGTATGGTATTGACATGACATTTATTGTCGTATAATCTTCGGTCGAGCCTTGTTGCCGGGCTTGGTCGGCAGCCGATCCTTCCAGCCGCACTGTTTGCCTGCACCGCCGCTGGCCCTGAGACGAGGCTCCGATGACGACATCCACTCCGATACCTGCCACCGAAGTGGCATCTCCCATGGTCAACCCGTCTGACACCGCACCCGAGGCATCGACCGAGCAGGCGCAAGCGCGGGCCGGCGCGGCGACCGTGGTCAGGCCCAGCCTGCGGGCTCAGGTTGCGGAGAATCCGCTGCTGAGCTTCTTCGGCCTCTTGATCGTCGCGCTGCTCGCAGCCGCCATCGCCAGCCCCCACATCCGCATCGACGACATCAACCTCCGCATCGGCCGACTCGAGGCCAAGGTCGACCGACTTGAGGTCAGGGTCGACCGACTCGAGGCCAGGTTCATCGAGTTCGAGCGCAGGGTGGATGCCAGGTTCGACATGGTGGATGCCCGATTCGACAAGCTCGAAGCGGCGGTCGCGGAGATCGACCGGAAGCTGACCGCGCTGATCGCCCATCTCAACGCCACCACCGCGGTGGACGATGCCTTGGCGGGCCGGCTCACCGGCCCGAGCGGCCCTGACGCATCAGGCACGGGCGACGACGAGCCCGGCTGACGATCCGGCGCGGGCAGGGAGTCGAAGGGCGAAGAACTAAGCGCCGTTGGGGTCGAAGTAGGGGCGGTCGCCGTCGATCTCGAGGCGGCGGATGATGCGGCGCTGGGGGAAGTGGTCGGCGGCGGAGCGGTGCAGCGTGGAGCGCTCGTCCCAGATGGCCAGATCGCCGTTCTGCCACTGCCAGCGGCAGTGCAATGACGGCTCGGCCACGTGCTCGCGCAGGAAGTTAAAGACCATGTCGCTCTCGGCCCGGCTCACGCCCGCCACATGAGAGACGAACCCCTCGGCGTACAGCAGGGCCCGCTTGCCCGTCTCCGGATGGGTGCGCACCAGCGGATGCTCGACAGGACCGTAGTCGCGCCTGATGGCCTCGGTGATCGCCTCGGCGCGCTCGCCGGCCTTCTCGGCCACCCGCTCCAGGTACCCCTGGTTGGAGTGCACAACCGTCAGCGAAGCGAAGAACTCCTGCACCGCCGGGCTCAACGTCTCGTAGGCGCGGGTCGCCGACGCCCACAGCGTGTCGCCGCCGTACTCCGCGGCAAGATCCATGTGTAGCAGTGCGGCCTTGGGCGGAGTGGCGATCCAGGTGACGTCGGTGTGCCAGCGGTCAGCGGCATTGGGGCTGTTGGGGCCGTCCTTGATGACGGTCATCGTGGGCTCGGTCGCGCCCATGACCCGAGCGACCGGGTAGATGCTGGGCGTGCCGAAGCGGCGACCGAGGGCGAGGTGCTCTTCCTCGGTGAGATGCGCACCGCGGAAGAAGATGACCTCGTGCTCGAGGAAGGCCTCATAGACGGCGTCGAAGTCGAGGTCCGGATCCCGGAGGTCGACGCCCATGATCTCAGCGCCCAGGGCTCCGGCGACTCTTCGAACCTGCATCCGTACTCCCTTGAGTCCTGCTTGAGCCAATGAACCTAAGTGCAGACCGTAGTGGCGTCGTAGAACGCGGCCACAGCCCGATGCACGGCGTCGGCGACCGTGGCCAGGGCGCCGGGTGACGTAGCCCGCTCGGGCGTATCGGATGGAGTGTGAAAGTCCGGCCCGGCACCCGTCGTCGACAGCACCGGGACGCCCAGAAGGCTCCACGCCTCACCCTCGCCGAGCCACAAGTCCGAGTCGCAGCGCAGCGTGATCCCGGCATCATCGAGGGCCTCGGTCACGCCGCGGGCGGCTGATTCGCCGAGCGTGGTCATGGCGATCCGGCTGTCGATGAGTTGGCGGCCGCTCCCGACCGCGGTCTCCACGGCGAGCGACGCGCCGATGTGCGCAACGCACGCCGGCGGCTCGGCGCACCGGTCGACCCAAGCGTACGCGCCCATGTAGCCCAGCTCGTGACCCCCGGTGGCGACCACCGTCAACGGGCGGTCGGTGAGCCGCTCGGCCACATGGCGCAGCACGGCAATGCCGGTTCCTCGCTCGCCGGCCGCGCCGAACCAGCCATTGAGCGGGGTGGTAAGCACCAGCCGGCGCCCCGGCTGATTGTTCCGGACCTCGATGTTGGCGGTGCGACCCGCGACTAGCCCCGCCCGGAGCCGCAGGCGAACGGCCGACGAGGCCAGAGTGTCGTAGTGGCGGCCGGCCACCAGGACGGTCGGCAACCCGGAAGGGCCGGCAGCCAGTTCCCGGTTGATGGCGACCAGCTCGCCGTCCGGGTGGTCGGTGCAGATCACCAGCGCCTCATATCCATCCTGCCTGGTCTCCTCGATGAGTTCGTCGGCCACGTCGGGGAACCCGCCCCCGAGGGGGTCGAACCGTCGCACAGCCACGTCCGAGGCATCGACGTCACCGGTGAACTCGTAGTACAGGGCCAGATGGTCGATCGGACGCTCGTCGGCGGAGAGTTCGCTGGCCACGTCGTATCGCTCGAACTCCACCGTCGAGCTGATGACCTCCCCCAGGTCGCTCATCAGATCAACAAACCACTCCGTCGTGGCAACGTCGCGGTCTGTGCCCGACCGGTGGTGCCCGAGCGCGGCGTATTCGCACACGATCCGGTACAGATCCTCGCCGGTGGAGTGAGCGCGTGCAGCGATGAGCGCTGAGGCTAGGCGTTCCCGAAGTACTGTCGCCCGCCATGAAGATCGATTCACTGCTGCTCGGCTCGATCACCGAGACGGGCACCGCAGCTGCCGACCTGGAGGCGGCAGGCTACTCGGGCGCCTGGACCGCGGAGGGCCCCCACGACCCGTTCCTGCCGCTGGCGGCGGCTGCCGCCCAGACCACCGAGATCGAGCTGGGCACCGCCATCGCGGTGGCGTTCGCTCGCAACCCGATGCTGCTGGCCAACATCGGCTGGGATCTGCAGACCCTGTCGCAGGGCCGGTTCGTGCTCGGGCTCGGCAGCCAGATCAAACCCCACATCACCAAGCGCTTCTCGATGGAATGGAGCAAGCCCGCGGCCCGCATGCGCGAGATGGTGCAGGCTGTCCGGGCCATCTGGGACGCCTGGCTGCACGGCACACGCCTTCGCTTCGAGGGCGAGTTCTACAGGCACACGCTGATGACGCCGATGTTCACGCCCCGCGCCAGCGACCTGGGCGACTTCGGGCCGCCGCCGATCTTCCTGGCCGGGGTGGGCCCGCTGATGACCGAGGTCGCCGGCGAGGTGTGCGACGGGTTCCTGTGCCACCCGTTCACCACCGAGAAATACCTGCGCGAGGTCACGCTGCCCGCGCTGGAGCGGGGCTGCGCACGAGCCGGGGCCTCGATGGACGGCTACGAGATAGCCGGACCGTCGTTCGTCGTGACGGGCGAGACTGACGAGGAGATCGAGAGGGCCGCGGCCGCCACCCGCCAGCAGATCGCCTTCTACGGCTCCACGCCCGCCTACCGGCCGGTGCTGGAGATCCACGGCTGGGGCGACCTCCAGGTAGAGCTCAACACGCTGTCCAAACAGGGCCAGTGGGTTGAGATGGGCACCCTCATCGACGACGAGATCCTCAACACGTTCGCAGTGGTCGCGCCACCAGAGGGGATCGCCCCCGAACTCGCCCGCCGGTACGGCGACGTCATAAGCCGGATCTCGTTCTACGCCCCCTTCCGCGGCGACCCCGACCGCTGGCAGGCGGTAATGGCCGCCATCAAGGCCATCTGAGCCGAGCCTCTCAGCGGTTCAGGCTGGGAGGCTGACCCGGCTCCGGGTGCCGATCTGGGCGTAGGTCGTGTGGTCGCGCACGTACTCGGTGTTGGCGTCGCGCTCGGGCCGGTAGTCCCAGCCGGGCCCGTTGTTGCCGATCGCGGCCTGGATGGCGCGGCGGGACCGCTGGGAGGCGAGCACCCGCTCGCGGATGGCCGCGCTGTCCCAACGCTGCACGGTCTCGGCTGCGAAGGCGGCGGACAGTTCGGCGCAGCCGGGTTCGTCAGCCAGGTTGGTGCGCTCGAGCGGGTCGGCCTCGACGTCGTAGAGCAGTGGGGGATCGGAGTCGCAGTGGATGTACTTGTGGCGGCCCCGGCGGATCATGAAGAGCGGATGCGACGTCAACACGGCCATGTACTCGCCGACGGTCTCGTCGACGTCGTCGCTGCCGCCGCAGGCCAGTTCCCAGAGGCTGCGTCCTGAGATCGGCGTGTCGAACTCGGGCCAGGCGCCGCCGTCGGAGGCGATGTCGAGCAGGGTGGGCAGAAGGTCGAGCAGCGAGCAGGCGTTGGGGACGGTCGTGCCCTCGGGGATGCCAGGTCCCGCGATGATCAGCGGCACCCGGGCCGAGCGCTCGAAGAACGACATCTTGAAGAACACGCCCCGGTCGCCCAGCATGTCGCCGTGGTCGCTGATGACGATGACCACGGTGTCGTCCAGACGGCCGGTCTCCGCCAGCGCATCGACCAGGCGGCCGAGCCAGGAGTCGAAGTAGCTGGTGGCGGCGTAGTACCCGTGGCGGGCGGTGCGGTAGTGGGCCGCCGTATAGCCGGCGGTGTCGCCCTGGGTTCCCCGGCGGATGCGCAGGGTGTGGGGGTCGACCTCCTCGTCGCGGATGGGATCGGGCAGGTCGATGTCGTCGTGGTCGTAGAGGCTCCACCACTCGGGACGGGCCTCGTAGGGGTCGTGGGGATGGATGAACGACGCCACCAGGAAGAACGGCCGCTCATCGGTGTGGGGCCGTGCCAAGTCGTAGAGGCGGCGCACCGCGGTGAACCCGACCTCGTCGTCGAAGTCGATCTGGAAGTTGGCCAGCACCGGTCCGGCCCCGGTCACCGACTCGAAGTCGTAGTACCACTTGCCGGGATGCTGGGCGGCCGCGTCCCAGTTGGCGGCCCAGGCGAAGCCGGACGGGTAGACGTCGGTGGTGAGGCGCTCCTCGAAGCCGTGGAGCTGGTCGGGTCCGACGAAGTGCATCTTTCCCGACAGCGTGGTGCGGTAACCGGCCAGCCGCAGGTAGTGGGCCATGGTGGGGATCGAGGCCGTGAACTCGGCTCCGTTGTCGAACGCCCCGATCTCCGACACGAGCCGCCCCGACATCATCGAGAACCGCGACGGTGCGCACAACGGCGAGCTGCAGTAGGCGGCGTCGAAGCGGACTCCCCGCTCGGCCAGCGCATCCATAGCGGGAGTGCGAACCAGAGGATGCCCGTAGGCACCTGTGAAGTGGGGGGCCAGCTGATCGGCCATGACCACCAGGATGTTGGGTCTGTCCATGGCCGGACGCTAGTTCTGCCACCGAGGGCAGGCATGCCATCCGAACGTATTCTTCGAGGCATGCAGCCAGGCTCCGACAACAAGGCCACCGCGGTGGCCGGGCTGGTGCTGACCCACGGGGCGGGCGGGGGCGCCGACCAGCACACCCTCGTCGCCTTGGAGGAGTGTCTAGACCTGCCGGTGCGCCGCGTCGAGTTCCCGTACCGGCGCGAGGGCAGGCGGTTCCCGGACCGGGCACCGAAGCTGATCGGGAAAGTCCGCGCCGAGGCCGAAGCGTTCGCCTCCGACCTCGGGACCACCACCGACCGGCTCGTGCTGGGCGGGCGCTCGATGGGGGGCCGCATGTGCTCCATGGCGGTGGCCGAGGGGCTGCCCGCGGCCGGGCTGGTGCTGCTCAGCTACCCGCTGCACCCCCCGGGCAAGCCCGAGAAACTGCGGGTCGAGCACTTCAGCGGCATGGACGTGCCCACGCTTCTCGTGAACGGCGACCGGGACCCCTTCGGCACGCCCGAGGAGTTCGCGGCCCACATCGGATCGATCTCCGGCGATGTGACCGTCCACTGGCTCGAGGGCCAGGGCCACAACCCCAAACCGCGGGTCGACGCCGAGATAGTGGCCGCGGTCAACTCCTTCCTGGCCTCGCTCTGATCCCCTGTGAGGCCGCCCAGGGCGCAGCGGTACGGCCGGTAGTCTCGAATCCATGCTGGAGCGGATAACCGGCCTCGAGAACGAGCTGCGAGATGTTGAGATGCGCCTGGGTGATCCCGCGGTGCAGTCCGACCCGCGCCGTCTGGCCGAGTTGGGCCGCCGCCACAAGCAGCTCAGCGAGATCGTGGCCACGGGACAGCGGCTCCGCTCGGTCCAGGACGACCTCGACGAGGCTCGCCGGATGCATGCCGTGGCCGACGCAGCCGAGAGGACCGAGCTGCGCGAGATGATCGACGAGCTCGAAACGGCCGCCGAGGCGGCCGCCGAGGAGTTGAGAGTCCTGCTGCTCCCGCCCGATCCCAACGAGGGCCGCAACGTGATTGTCGAGATACGCGGCGCGGCCGGTGGCGAGGAGGCCAACCTGTTCGCCCGCGACCTGTTCGGCATGTACCAGGCGTTCGCCAAGCGACGGCGCTGGAAGCTGGAACCGCTGGCCGCTTCGCCGTCGGACCTCGGGGGGTACACCGAGGTGAGCGGACTCATCTCCGGCGATCAGGCCTGGACCCGCATGAAGCACGAGGCGGGCACCCACCGGGTGCAGCGGGTACCGGTCACCGAGTCGCAGGGCCGGGTCCACACGTCGTCCGCGACGGTCTCGGTGCTGCCGGAGGCCGAGGAAGTCGACGTGAAGATCGACGAGGCCGACCTGCAGGTCGATGTCTTCCGCTCGTCGGGACCGGGTGGACAGTCGGTGAACACCACCGACTCGGCGGTGCGGATAACCCACCTGCCCAGCGGCCTGGTGGTGGCCATGCAGGACGAGAAGAGCCAGCTCCAGAACAAGCAGAAGGCGCTGAGGGTGCTGCGGTCGAGGCTGTTGCAGGCCGAGCAGGACCGGGCCTCCGCCGAGCAGTCGGCCATGCGCCGGGGCCAGGTGGGCGGCGGCGACCGGTCCGAGAAGATCCGCACCTACAACATGAAGGAGAACCGGGTCACCGACCATCGCATCGGGCTCACCCTCTACAAGCTCGACCGGGTGCTGGCCGGCGAGCTCGACGAGTTGAGCGACGCGCTGGTGCAGGACGAGCAGCGGGCGCTGCTGGCCGCCGGCGAGAACGGCTGAGACCGAGCGGGATGCCGGTGGTCTCCACTGTCGATGCCGTCTGCTGGCGCAGCCTCTACGACGAGGCGAGGCAGTGCCTGGCCGGAACCGACGGTGTGGACTCGCCCGACATCGACGCCCGGCGCATCGTGGAGGCCGCGGCCGGGGCAGCTCCCGCGGAGTTTGAGAGCGTTCTCGACGAGCCGGCAACGAAACGGGCTGCGGCTTGGTTCTATTCGATGCTGGAACGGCGGGGCGCGGGCGAGCCCTTGCAGTACGTGGTGGGCTCGTGGAGCTTCAGGACCCTCGACCTGATGGTCGACCGCCGGGTGCTCATTCCCCGGCCGGAGACGGAGGTCGTGGCCGGCTTCGCGGCGGACGAGGTGGCGAACCGCTCGATCGCCCCGGGCGGTGACCCCGAGGTGATCGTGGTCGACCTGGGCACTGGATCGGGCGCCATCGCGCTGTCGGTGGCGGCGGAGTGCCCTGCCGCCAGGGTGTACGCCACCGACGTGTCGGCCGACGCGCTGGCGGTGGCCAGCGCGAACCTCGCCGGTCTGGGACGGGCGGCGGCCCGGGTGACTCTGCATGAGGGCGACTGGTTCGAGGCCCTGCCGGGCGCGCTTCAGGGGTCGATCGACGTGGTGGTGTCGAACCCGCCCTACATCGGCACCGGCGAGGAGCTCCCGGCGGTCGTGGCCGACTGGGAGCCGGCCGTTGCGCTGTGGTCGGGGCCCACCGGTCGCGAGGCGGTCGAGCAGGTAGTGGCTGGAGCCTCGGAGTGGCTGCGCCCGGGCGGGGCTCTGGTCATGGAGGCGGCATCGCATCGAGCCCAGGAGTCGGCCACTCTCGTCTCGAGCGCCGGGTTCGAAGACGTGCGGGTCGAGCGCGACCTGGCCGGACTCGAGCGAGTGGTGATGGGGCGGCTGCCTTGAGTTCTCAGCGGATAATGCCAGCCGTCAACGCCGAGGAGCGGGTGGCCGCGGTAGCCGCGGCCCTGAGTGCGCTCCGGACCGGTGAGCCGGTGGGCGTGCCCACCGACACCGTGTACGGACTCGCCGCCGACGCGGCGGACGTCGGCGCGATCGAGCAACTCTTCGAACTCAAGCAGCGCCCCGCCGACCGCACCATCGCGGTGCTGGTCGCTGACGTGGCCGCAGCAGCATCGTTGGTGGAGCTCGACGAGCCGGCCCGGAGGTTGGCCGAGCACTTCTGGCCCGGCCCGCTCACCATCGTGGCGGCCCGTACGGCCAGCGCGCCCCCGCACCTCGGCAAGGGCTCAACTATTGGGGTGCGCCTGCCGGGCGACGAGACCATGCAGGCCATCGCCGGACCGGGACCGCTGGCGGTGACCAGCGCGAACCTCCACGGGGGACTGACCCCGGCCACTGCCCAGGGTGTGGCCGACCTGTTCCCGACCTTGAGCCTCGTCATCGACGGCGGCCCGCGCCCGGGCGCTTCCTCCACGGTCGTGGACGTGACCGGATCGACCCCAGCAGTGCTGCGAGAGGGCCCGATCAACCTGGACGAGATCATCGCGGCCGCCTCCGGCTCGGACCCCTAGGATGGCCGCCGTGCGGATCGCGGTGGGGGCCGACCATGCGGGCTACGGGCTCAAGCAGGCGCTGGCCGAGCATCTGCGGGCCTCCGGCCACGATGTGACCGACTGCGGCGCGCACTCCGACGACAGGGTGGACTACCCCGATTTCGGCGCGGCGGTCGGTCGGGCCGTGGCTGCAGGCGAGGCGGACCTGGGCCTGTGCGTGTGCGGCAGCGGCAACGGCATCGCCATGGCGGCCAACAAGATCGCGGGCGTGCGGGCCGCCGTGGCCTACGACGTGACCTCGGCCCGCTTGGCCCGGGCCCACAACGACGCCAATGTGCTGTGCATAGGCGAGCGGCTCACCGGTGCTGAGGTCGCCCGCGAGGCGCTCGACGCCTGGCTTGCTGCTGGTTTCGACGGCGGCCGCCATCAGGCACGCATCGCCAAGCTTGACGCCCTCGGCAACTCTGGCTGATCTTCACGACGGGAGCGGCGCCGCTTGCCACCTGAGCCTCGCTACCGTGCGGCCAGGCATCCCGGCCGCTGCGCCCCCGCCGAAGGAGAATCGAGGAACTAATGCCCTGGCCCACCGCTGACGAGGCTGTCTTCGACCTGATGCGTCGAGAGGTTCGCCGCCAGAACACCACCATCCAGCTCATCGCGTCCGAGAACTTCGCCAGTCCAGCGGTGATGGCCGCCACCGGCTCGGTGTTCACCAACAAGTACAGCGAGGGCTATCCGGGCCGGCGCTACTACGGCGGCAACATGGTGGCGGACGAAGTCGAGGACCTGGCGCGCCGCCGGGCCTGCTCGCTGTTCGGCGCTGATCACGCCAACGTGCAGCCTCACGCCGGCGCGATCGCCAACATGGGCGCCTACCACGCCCTCATCGAGGCGGGCGACACCGTGCTGGGTATGAGCCTCGACCATGGCGGGCACCTCACCCACGGGTCCCCGGTCAACTTCTCGGGTCTGCAGTACCGGTTCGTGTCCTACGGGGTCACCGCCAGCGACGAGCGCATCGATATGGATCAGTTGCGCGACCTCGCGCTGGCCGAGCGGCCCAAGCTGATCGTGGCCGGCGCCACCGCCTACCCCCGCCTGATCCACCCCGAGCCTCTGCGGGAGATCGCCGACGAGGCCGGCGCGCTGCTGATGTTCGACGCAGCGCATATCGCGGGGCTGATCGCGGGCGGTGTGCACCCCAACCCGACCCAGTACGCGGATGTGGTGACCTTCACCACCCACAAGACCCTGCGAGGGCCCCGGGGCGGCGCCATCATCTGCCGCTCCGAGTACGCGCCGGCGGTCGACAAGGCCATGTTCCCCGGCATCCAGGGCGGGCCGCTCGATCACGCGGTGGCGGCCAAGGCGGTGGCCTTCGCCGAGGCGGCCACCGACGAGTTCGCCGACTACGCGGCCCGCATCGTGGAGAACTCCAGAGCCCTCGCCTCCGCCCTGGCCGGGCACGGCTTCCGGCTTGTCTCCGGTGGTACCGACAACCATCTGATGCTGGTGGACCTGCGCACCTTCGATCCCGACCTGACCGGCAAGGAGGCTCAGGCCACCCTCGACGCCGCCGGGATCAGCCTCAACAAGAACACGGTGCCCGACGACCCCCGCTCGCCGTTCGTCACCTCCGGCGTGCGCATCGGCACGCCCGCGGTCACCACCCAGGGCATGGACACCGACGACATGGCCACCATCGCCGATCTGATCTCGCGGGCGCTGCGCAACCGGTCGGACGACGCCGCGGTGGCTGCGGTTCGAGCCGACGCCGAGGAGCTCTGCGCGGCCAAGCCGCCCTACCCGGGACTCGACACTGAGGACTAGCCGGCCGGCGGATCACCCCGGTCTCTGTCCTCGGGGTTGAGGTCCTCGAGCTCCTGGCCGGCGGTCTCCGGGTACTTCCACACGACTAGGGCGGCCACCGCCAGCGGACCGACCGCCAGCAGGGCCAGCGCCGGCCCCAGCCGCCCATCGAGCGAGTCGGACAGCCACCCGGCCACAAGGAGGCCCAGGGCGCTGCCGGCCACGCCGACGGTGACGATCAGGCCGTTGGCCCGGCCCCGCCGGTAGGTGCCGAACAGCTCCGGCCCGTAGACGGCGAGCGCGGGTACAGCCACCGCGCCCAGCACCCCTCCGGCCAGGGTCAGCGACCACAACGCGGCGCCGTCGGTGAAATAGGCCCACGCAACGAACACAGCGCCCGCCACCAGGCCGGCCGCGCCGACGGGACGGCGACCCCGCCGGTCGGCCAGGTAGCCGCCCGCGAGGACGCCGATGCCGATGGGCGTATTCGTAACCACCGTGAACAGTGAGATGGCTGCGGCCGAGAACTCCCGCTCGTCCTTGAGGAAGTCGTTGCGCAGCCCCGAAGCGGGGGCGGCGAACATGGCGATCAGGAACGCCGAGGCCGCCAGCAGCGCCAGCCGCCTGCGGCGACGTTCGGCGGCTTCGGCGTCGGGGGCGCTGCTGGCCGAGCCATCGTCGCTGGGGCGGAACCCGCCGCCGGCAACCTCGAAGCGGCGGCTCTCGGGCAGGTGCCGCCCCACCCAGGCCATGACGGCCACGCCGGCCAGCGGAACGACGTAAACCGCACGCCATGCCGAGATGTGCAGGTCGGCCACCGGCAGAACCCACACTGCCATCCCGGAGCCGAGTCCGGCGCACAGCACCAGCACCGACATCGCCCAGGCCCTCGACCGAGCCGGCATCTCCTCGGCGGCGAGTATCACGATGAGGATCCCAAGGGCGGTCGACAGTCCCCGCGCCAGCAGCTGCGTGGCTCCCAGGAACCACAGTCCCGGTGACAGCGCTCCGACCGCGGTGACGGCACAGCTGGCCACCCCAGTCGCGAGCAGCAGGCGTCTCCGACCGTGGCGGTCGGCCAGCGCCACGCTGGCCAGCGCGACCAGCACGCCGACCCGAACGACGGCCAGCACGATCCCCTGAGCGGTGTTGCCGTGGCCGAACTCGTCGGCCGCGAAGGTGAGGGTCTGGGAGAGGACGGTGCCCAGGTAGCCGTCCAGCACCTGGACGGTGCAGAGCAGGCCCAGCACGGTCGAGGCGCGGGCGTCGATCCGGTCGGGGGGCGCCCACCAGTAGGCGTAGGTGTCCCTGCGGTTTCGCAGCGCGTGCCTTACCGGGAAATGGAACAGCCAGGCCCACACCGGCACCGCGAGCCGGTAGGTAATGGTCTCGACGAGCTCGTACCGTCCGCCGTCCCGCTCGCCGTCAGTGGCGCCGGGGTGGCCAGAGTCAAGCTCGGTCAGCTGCAAGCGGCGCTCGTAGTGCCGGAAAGGACCGTCTATGGCCTCGTAGCGGTCATCGCCCGCAGGATGCTCGGCCACGATGTCGTCGCGGGGCTCCAGCCGCATGGCCCGCTCGCGCTCCATCTCGGCCGCGCTGCCGCGCCGAACGATGCGCAAGACGGTCATCGAGCCTCCGCGGTCATAGGCTTTGAGGGTGACGATCGAGCGGATAGTCGTTCGTTCCGGGCCCCCGTTGGAGGGCACGGTGACTGTGGCTGGAGCCAAGAACTCGGTGCTCAAGCTCATGGCGGCCACACTGCTGGCCGAAGGCTCCTACCGCCTCAGCAACGTACCCCGCATCGTCGATGTAGACCTCATGGCCGAGCTCCTTCGGGCCGTGGGCTGCGCTGTTCAGTGGGATCCGACCGATGACGCGGCGATCCGCATCGACGTGCCTGCCGAGATCACCCCGGTCGCCCCCTACGACATCGTGGAGCGGTTCCGGGCTTCGGTCGTCGTGCTCGGGCCCATGCTGGCCCGCAGCGGTGAGGCCAGAGTGGCCCTGCCCGGGGGTGACGACTTCGGCCCACGGCCCATCGACATGCACGTGCGCGGCCTTGTGGAGCTGGGCGCGCAGGTCGATGTGGTGCACGGCTACATCGAGGCCTCCGCAGCTGAGCTGCTCGGGGGCCGGGTGGTGCTCGAGTTCCCCAGCGTGGGAGCTACCGAGAACCTGCTGATGGCCGCGGTGGCAGCCAAGGGCACCACCGTGATCGACAACGCGGCCCGCGAGCCGGAGATATCCGACCTCTGCCAGTTCCTGGGCCGGATGGGGGCCCGCATCGAGGGTGCGGGTTCGTCCACGCTCGAGGTCGAAGGGGCCGGAACAGCTCAGTTCCTGCGGGCCGCCGACCACTCGGTCGTTCCCGATCGGATAGTGGCGGCAACCTACCTGGCCGCGCTGGGCGTGGCGTCGGGTGATGTGTTCGTGGCCGGCGCCCGCTACGACCACATGGAACTGCTCAGCCAGAAGCTGACCGAGATGGGGATGCTGATCACTCCGGACACCGACGGCATCCGGGCCATAGCGCCGCGCCGCCTCGACTCGGTGGACTGCTCCACGCTGCCCTACCCGGGCGTGGCCACCGACCACCTGCCCTTCCTGGTGGTGATGATGGCTACCGCCTCGGGCGTGGGCATCGTGACCGAGAACCTGTTCCCGGGACGGTTCCGCTACGTCGACGAGTTGCGTCGCATGGGTGCCGACATCCGCACCGACGCCCACCACGCGGTGGTGCGGGGTGTGGAGCGGCTCTCGGGTGCACCGGTGCGGGCGCACGACATCAGGGCCGGGGCCGCACTGGCCGTCGCCGGGCTCGGTGCCGACGGACCCACCGTGGTGACCGACGCCCATCACGTGGCCCGAGGCTACGAGGACCTAGCCGGCGACCTGGCGTCGCTCGGCGCCGACGTGCGGGCCGAATAGGTCGAGGAGACCCGCAGGTCACTCATCGGAGCCCGGGTTGGTCTGGGACTGCTTGACCGCCCGTCGCTTGGCGTGCCACACGATGCCCGCGAACAGCAGCAGCGGTCCGGCCACGAGAAGCGCCTCGTCCCATCCGCCCTGATGGGCCAGCACCGTCAGGCTCATCCCGCGAGCTTACGAGGGGGCGGGGTCGGAGTTGGGGCCGTGTGCTGCGAGACTGGGCCCCGTGCAGGCGGAAGTCGAGCGGATCATCGAGATCATCCGGCCGGCCATCCAGGCCGACGAGGGCGACATCGATCTCGTCGACGTGGACGAGTCCACCGGGATCGTCACCGTTGAACTCCACGGTGCCTGCGTCACCTGCCCGGCGTCCACCCAGACCCTCAAGGCCGGCATCGAGCGGATCATGCGGGACCGCGTGCCCGGGGTCACTGAGGTGATCGAGATCAACGCCCTGGGCATGAGCGAGATGGCCGTCTCGCTGTAGATCGGAACGGTTCTAGAGGTCGGACGCTTCGGCCAGGTTGAGAGCGTTCTCGATGAGCCCCAGGTGGCTGTAGGCCTGCGGGAAGTTGCCCCGGGACTGGCCCGTGACGGGGTCGTGCTCCTCGGACAGAAGCCCGGTCGGCCCGGCCAGCGCGCTGTAGTCGTCGAAGAGGGCCCGGGCGCCGTCGAGGTCGCCGATCAGGATCTTGGCGTCGATCAGCCAACACGTCATCAGGTTGAAGCCGCTGGGCTTGCCGGGCAGGCCGTCATCGCGCCGGTACCGGTAGACGGTGGGGCCGTGGCGCAGCTGCGCTTCGATGGCCTCGACGGTGGAGACCCAGCGGGTGTCGTCGGGCGGCACCAACCCTGAGAGGCCCATGGCCAGCACCGATGAATCCAGGTCGATGCTGCCGTAGGCGGCGGTGAAGGCCCTCACATCGGGATTCCACCCCTCGCGGAGGACCTCGGCCGCGATGGTGTCGCGCAACTGCTCCCACTCCGGAACGGAGCGATCGAACACCGTGCCGGCGAGGGCGACCCCCCGGTCAACTGCCATCCAGCACATGGCCTTGGAGTGCACATGGTGGCGGGGAGCGGCCCGGATCTCCCATATTCCCTGGTCGGGCTCCTGCCAGCGGCGCCTCACCGCGTCCACGAGCAGTTCCACCAGTCGCCAGTGGCGCTCGTCGAGCGGGGCTCCGGCCCGGCCCAGTCGCCCGATCAGCTCCATGATCGGTCCGAACACGTCGGTCTGGACCTGCTGTTCGGCCGCGTTGCCGATCCGCACCGGACGGCTGCCGGCGTAGCCCGGCAGGTCGGGTTCGGGCTGCTCGGGCGGAAGAGCCTCGCCATCGACCGTGTAGATGGGAGCCAGGCGGTCGAGTGACGCGCCCCCGCTGCCGACGAGCCGCAGCAGCCAGTCGAGCAGGTCCATGGCCTCGTCGATCGACCCGAGCCGCACCAGCGTGGCGGCCGTCATCGAGGCGTCGCGCATCCAGCAGTAGCGGTAGTCCCAGTTGCGGGATCCGCCGAGTTCCTGGGGCAGGCTGGTCGTGGGTGCGGCGATGATCGCGCCGGTAGGCCCGTGGCACAGCGCCTTGAGAACCAGCGCGGAACGGCGCACAAGCTCGGTCTGCAGCGGAGGCACGGCGAGGCGGTCGAGGAAGGTCCGCCAGTGTGTGATCGTGGCCGAGCGCCGCTGCGGCTCCGCCGATGCGTGCTCGCCGGCACCGGTGCCGCACAGCAACTCCAGCACCACCGGCCCCGCCGAAAGATCCACTTCAGTCCGGGCAATGTCGCCTCGTCCATGGGATTCGATGTGCCATTCCAGACCCGGGGACGACCGCAGACGCACCCGGTGCGTATCGCCGTCGCGCACCTCGATCCCGTCGGCGAGGCATTCCAGCTGTTTGCTCCCGGAGCCTGGGAATGGCGCGAACTCCACCAGGGCCTGGCCCGTGCCCGTCAGCACCCGAACGAGGCGACTGCGTCCGGCGGGCTCGGTCGGCAGGCCCTCGGAGCAGTCGAGATAGTCGACGACGGACATGGCGTCCCACGAGGTCTCCAGCACCATCGAGTGGCCGATGTAGCGCTGGGCGGGATCGCCGCCCGGTTCGAGGGGGAGAACCGAGAAGAAGCCGGCGTCCGGGCCGCCGAGCAGTTCGGCCAGCAGTGGAGGCGAGTCGATCCGGGGCTCGCACATCCACACCACCCGGGCATCGGGCGTGACGACCGCCGCCGTACGTTGGTCCGACAGCAGCGAATGCCTCTCGATCGGCACCATCGCCTCCGAGTCAGGATCAAACCGGCCTGGCCGGCCGACGGCGTCGCTCACCGGTGCGACGCTAGTGGGCGAGCCGGTCTGCGCCGCTACGGTGCCGGGCCGTGAGCGACACGCCGGAGGTGGTGCCCCGGCCCCCTGAGCGCCGCTGCTATCGGCACCCCGACCGCCGCGGTGGGGTCAGTTGCCAGCGCTGCGAGCGTCCCATCTGCCCGGACTGCATGCACCAGGCGTCAGTCGGCTTTCACTGCCCGGAGTGCACGGTCCAGAGCGGCGCACGGCCGATGACCGTTCGACCGATGATGGTGAGAAGCCCATCACGCCCATGGGTCACGCAAATCCTGCTGGCGTTGAACGGGCTGGGCTTCCTGTACTCGGTAGTTGCCAGCCGATCGGCCCGGGGCATCACACGGATCGACGGGGGCGTGCTCGAAGACGGCAGCCTCCTAGCGAGGGCGGTCACACTGCGGGGCGGCCGCCTCGAATGGATCGGCGTCGATGCCGGTGAGTACTACCGGCTGGTCACCTCGGCCTTCCTGCACGACGGGGTCTTCCATCTGGCCTTCAACATGTACATCCTCTGGATCCTCGGGCAGATACTCGAGGCCGGCTTCGGGCGGGCTCGGTTCTTGTCGCTGTTCATCGTGTCGATGCTCGGCGGGGCGTTCGGCGCGCTGTTGCTGTCGGCGCCGAACTCGCCGACGGTGGGGGCTTCGGGAGCCGTGTTCGGCTTGATGGGTGCCACCGTGCTGGTGCACCGGTCCGTCGGCGGCAGCATCTGGCGCTCGCCGCTGGCGCCCCTGTTGATGCTCAACATCGTCTTCACGCTGCTGATCCCACGCATATCGATCGGCGGGCACTTCGGCGGGTTGATCGCGGGCGCCGTCCTGGGGGCATTGATGCTCGTCCTGGAGCGCCGCAACGCTCCGGTCTGGGCGACAGTGTCCCTGGGCGGCATGTTCTCGGCACTGCTGGTCGCGGGATCGCTGATCGCCGCCGCGAGTTGAGCACCGGCGCTATCGACGGGGTGGCCTCTACGTAGGATGGCAACGTGCCCAACACCTCCGAGCCGCAGGAGATCTACCTCGACCACGCCGCATCCACGCCGCTGAGGCCGTCGGCTCGCGACGCGTGGCTGGCCGCGGCCGAGCGGCACCACGCCAACCCGACCGGATCCCACCAGGCAGCCAGGGAAGCTCGTCGGACGTTGGACCGGGCCCGCGAGCAGGTGGGCGCGGCTCTCGGCGCCGACCCGGGCGAGATCGTGTTCACCTCCGGCGGCAGCGAGGCCGACAACATGGCCGTTCGGGGCGCACTCGGCGCCCGGGGCCCGGAGGCGGTGGCGTTGACCACCGAGGCCGAGCACCACGCGGTCCACGACCCGGTGGAGCGCTCTGGCGGCGTGTTCGTGGGCGTGGACGAGCGGGGCATCGTCGACCTCGACGCCCTGGCCGGCGTGCTTCGGTGCCGCGAGGGCGACGTGGCGGTGGTGTCCGCCATCGCGGTCAACAACGAGACTGGTTCGATCGCGCCGCTGCGGGAAGTGGCCGACATCGTGCGAGATCTGGCTCCGGGGGCGTGGCTGCACACCGACGCGGTACAGGCCCCCAACTGGATCGACGTGGCCGCGGAGACCGCAGGCTACGACATGATCTCGGTCACCGGCCACAAGGTGGGCTCGCCGGTGGGCACCGGCGTGCTGGTGGTGCGCGACGGCGTGGAACTCGACCCTCTGATCGTCGGGGGTGGCCAGGAGCGAGGCCGTCGAGCCGGCACCCCCGACGTGGCCGGCGCGGTGTCGTTCGCGGCAGCGCTGACTGAGACCGTCGAGCAGCGCGAAGTCAGCGTTGAGCGGCTCCGCGTCCTCCGCGACGCTCTGATCGACGGCCTAGTCGACCGGCTCGGCGACCGGGTTGAGGTGTCGGCGGCCCGCACCAACGGTGACCGCAGCCACATCGCGGCCGGCATCGCCAACGTGTGCATCATCGGCGTGCAGAGCGAGGCCCTGCTGTTCCTGATCGACGCCGAGGGCGTGCGGGCCTCGGCCGCCTCCTCGTGCTCCAGCGGAGCGCAGGACCCGTCCCACGTGCTGGCCGCGATGGGGGTGCCCCGCGATGTGGCGCTGGGGTCGCTGCGGCTGTCGCTCGGGCATACCAGCGCCGCCTCCGACGTGGAGCGGGCCGTCGATGTGATCGCGGAGTCGGTCGGACGCCTCGACCGCTTCGGCGGAGGCTGAGATGGCTGGGTCGCCGAACGGCGCCCGCGGGGCGAGGGTCCTGGTGGCCATGTCGGGCGGGGTGGATTCATCGGTAGCCGCGGCGCGGCTGCTCGAGGCCGGCTACGACATCGCCGGCGTCACCATGAAGCTGTGGGGCGGGCCCAGCGACACCGGCTGCTGCTCCGTGTCCGACGTCGACGACGCCCGCTGGGTGGCCGACCAGCTCGGCATCGAACACCACGTGTTCAACTTCGGAGACGACTTCGAGCGCCATGTGGTGACCCCTTATGTGGCCGATCATGCCGCGGGCCTCACACCAAATCCCTGCGTCGAGTGCAACCGGCACATCAAGTTCAGCCGGCTCTTGCGCCGGGCCGACGCGCTCGGCTTCGACCTGGTGGCGACCGGCCACCACGCCCGCATCGTCAACGGGGCCGGCGGGCCGCGACTGGCCCGGGGCGTCGACGAGGCCAAGGACCAGTCGTACGTCCTGCACATGCTCGACGCGTCTGTGCTGGCCCGGTTGCTGCTGCCGGTGGGGGAGACGACCAAGGACGATGTGCGGCGGGAGGCGGAGGCTCGGGGGCTGGTCACGGCCCGCAAGCCCGACAGCCAGGACGTGTGCTTCATCACCGCGTCGGCGGGCCGCCGGAAGTTCCTCGGCCGGCGGATCCCGCTGCGCCCGGGTCGGCTGGTGGACAGTTCAGGCTCCGAGATCGGCACGGTCGAGGCATTGGAGCTGGTGACGGTCGGCCAGCGGCGGGGCCTGGGAGCGGTCGGCGGCGGATCGCCCCGCTACGTGCTCGATGTGGACGCCGAGTCGTCGACGGTCACGGTGGGGGATCGAGCCGCGCTCGACTGCGCGGTCACGCCGTTGGAGGACTGGCGCTGGACGAATGGGCCAGTGCGGGGACCGGTGGGTGTGCAGACCTCAGCACATGGCCCAGCCGAGTCCGCAACCATCGATATCGACGGTTCATCGGTGAACTGGGCCGAGCCTCGCCGGAGAGTGGCCCCAGGCCAGAGCGTGGTCGCCTATGCGGGCGATGTCGTGGTCGGTGGCGGAACCGCCGCCCGCACTGCGGCGCCTCATCGGATCAGCACCTCGCCCTAGGGGTAGTGACGGCTGGAAACGGGGCCGAGCCAGCCCTAGGCCCAGGCGTTTGGCATGGGGACGAGTCTGCCGTGCACCGGGTCGGCTGCCATGCCCAGCCCCTCGAGCGTGTAGGCACCCAGCAACGGCCGGGCGCCGTCTTCGCCGAACACCACCAGAGTGTTGACACTCTCTCCGTCTATGGTGGCTCTTGCCTCGCCGATGTCGTAGCGGGCGCGCCGCCCGTCAGCCAGCACCAAGCCCACTTGGCGGATCGGCTTCACGCCGAGTTCGTCCAGCAGTCGCGCGGGGACCATCGTGTAGGTCGAGCCGGTGTCCACCATCGCCTCTAGTTCCAGTGTCCGCTGGCCATCGGCGCTCTCGATCCAGACCTGGCAGTCAAACGTTCCCATGCCGTCGCTCTCAGAACTTCCTTAAATGATATCTGTGTATATTTCATGCTAACTGGCATCGCGATGAGATGCAACCGACCGGCTTCACCGCGCGACACCAGCAAGCGGGCGTCAGGCGATTCTGAGGCCGCGGCGCTCGGCGGTGGCCAACACGGCTGCGGGACGGCTGGGCGACATCAGGAGGGCGGCCAGAGAGCGCTCCTCGCTGCGGTTGCGACCCGTCATGACGCTGGCCTTCGCGGGCTCGCTGAGGCGGAGCTCCAAGGCCATGCCGAAAGCTTGGGCGGTCAGGTCGATTGCGTCGGTGTCGGCGCGGGCCGGGCCGATCGAGTCGATGCCGCGGCGGCTCAGGGGCAGCGGCTCGGCCACGGCCAAGTGGTCGTGAACGACCAGCCCGTTGGGGACGAATACCAGCCAGCGCCGGGCCAGCCGGTACAGAGTGTGGGCCGCGAAGGCGGCCGCCGGCAGCCCGATTGCAGCAGCCACGATCCCGGCCGCCCAGCCGCGGTCGGCCAGCAGTAGAGGCCCGACGGCCACGCCGGCCACCGTGACCGCCCCCATCGGCAGGACCAGCGCGACGATGACAGGTCCGGGCGGGCGCAGCAGGAAACGGCGCTCGTCGCCGTAGCTGGCCGCATCTACCTGGGCCTCGGCGTAGACGGGGTGAAACACGACGAGGGTGCCGACCACACAGGCCAGATTCCCAACCACGGCCGCTGGATCCGACGAGTCGGCTGCTGCCAGTGCCAATTCCAGGGTGCCGGCGGGCACGCCGATGCGGGCCACGGTCAGTGCCCGAGGCCCCGGCATCAGCAGCCCGGCGAGCACTAGGGCGTAGGCCAGCCACATGGCGACGATCACGGTCGTGTGGGCGGCGTTGTCGTCAGGGCGCAGCGCGGCGTGGATCAGGTCCCCGAACAACGCCAGCACTCCGACCACAAGCCAAGCCCCGAGCGCGCCGGCCCGCACCATCAACGCGGTCCGGGTCCGGCTCCGTTCAGCGGAGCGCGCATCGCCTGGCACGGCCGCAATTGTGGCACCGAGCAGCGAAAGCGCGGCACAGGGCAGATGTAGCCTCGGGCGATGGCCGAACCTGCCAGCGCAGACGCGGGCACAACCCCCGGCTCCGCGGCGCGCGTTCGGGAGCTGCAGGCGCTGCTCAACCACCATTCGGCGCTCTACTACGCGGGCAAGCCCGAGATACCCGACGCCGACTTCGACGACCTGCTCAACGAGTTGAAGACGCTGGAGACAAGTCACCCCGAGCTGGTCCATCCCGACTCACCCACCCAGCGCGTGGGCGCCCCGCCCGACGACACCGTGTTCGCGCCGGTGCGCCACGAGCAGCCCATGATGTCGCTGCACAATGCGCTCGACCTCGAAGAGCTGCGAGCCTGGAACGAGCGGGTGCATCGCGCCCTGACCGCCGGCACGACCGGCCCGAGTGGCGAGCAGGCCCTGCCCACCATGGAGGACACCTCGGTCGACGCGTACGCGGTCGAGCTCAAGTTCGACGGGCTGGCCATCTCGGTGCAGTACGTCGACGGCGTGCTGGTGCGGGCCGCCACCCGGGGCGACGGCCGGACCGGCGAGGACGTCACCCATTCGGTGCGCACCATCGCCGACATACCCATCCGCCTGAGCGGGCCGGCCCCCCCAGTCCTCGAAGTGCGTGGCGAGGTGATCCTGCGTCTCTCCACCTTCGAGAGGCTCAACGCCCGCCAGATCCAGCGGGGAGAGAAGGCCTACGTCAACCCCCGCAATGCGGCGGCGGGCTCGCTTCGCCAGAAGGACGCCCGGGTGACCGCGGAACGGGGCCTGTCGTTCTGGTGCTACCAGCTCGGCTACGCCGAGGGCGGGCCCGCCTTCAGTTCCCACATGCAGACGCTGGAGTGGCTGGCGTCGCTGGGCCTGCCCGTCAACGAGCACGCGGCCTGCCTGGACGATCTGGCTGCGGTGGAGGCCCATGTGGCCGACTTCGAGCGCCGCCGCCACGAGTTCGACTACGAGTTCGACGGCTTGGTCGTAAAGGTCGACGATCTCGCGCTCCAGACACAGCTGGGGGTCGACGCCAAGGCCCCCCGCTGGGCCGTCGCCTACAAGTTCCCGCCTGAGGAGCGTTCCACCAAGCTGCTCGACATCGAGGTGTCGATCGGCCCGTCGGGGCAGGCCACGCCCTTCGCCCGGCTCGAGCCGGTGTTCGTGGGCGGGGTGACGGTGGCGACCGCCACGCTCCACAACGAGGACCAGGTGGCGGCCAAGGACGTGCGGCCCGGTGACACGGTGATCGTGCGCCGGGCCGGCGAGGTGATCCCCGAGGTGGTGGGACCGGTGCTGTCGGAGCGCCCGGAGGGGTCGGAGCCGTGGTCGTTTCCCCGGGACTGCCCGGTGTGCGAGAAGCCACTGCAGCGGGCCGAGGGCATGTCGGCCACGCAGTGCGTCAACTACTCGTGCGACCGCCAGATCAGGGGCCGCATCGAGCACTTCGTCGGCCGGGCCGCCATGGACATCGAGTTCCTCGGCGAGCGCAACATCGACCGCTTCGTGACCGAGGGCCTGCTGAAGGATGTCGTGGGCTTGTACTCACTCGACTACGAGAAGATCGAGCAGATGGAGGGCTTCGGCCAGATCTCGGTGAACAATCTCCGCCAGTCCATCGAGGTCAGCAAGCAGCAGCCCTTGTCGAGGCTGCTGTTCGCGCTCAGCATCCCCGAGATCGGCCAAGTCAATGCCCAGGTGCTGGCCGCGTCGTTCGGCGACATCGACAGCATCCTGGCCGCCGACGAGGAGGCTCTGGCTGAAGTGGAGGGGTTCGGACCGATCATCGCGGCGTCGGTGCGAGCCTGGTTCGATGACCCGAACAACCGCGAGCTCGTCGAGGGGCTGCGAGCGGCCGGGCTGCGCATGCAGGCCGAGCAGCCGGGCGGCGAGGGAGAGGGTGAGCCTCTGCCCCAGACCCTGGCCGGCATGGCGGTGGTGGTGAGCGGCACACTGGAGGGCTTCAGCCGCGACGGCGCCAAGCAAGCCATATTGGCCAGGGGCGGCTCGGCCCCAGGCTCGGTGTCGGGCCGCACCACCGCGCTGGTGGCGGGCGCCGACCCGGGCGCCTCCAAGCTCCGCAAGGCCGAATCCTCAGGAGTCCCCGTGATCGACGAGGCTGCCTTCCAACAACTGCTGGAGACCGGCCGGCTGTCCTAGCCATTCATGGCGGGCGCGTCCGCCACCGTGACACAGGGGCGATGTAGGTTCGGACCGATGAGCACACCGGCACGAAGGGGCGGAACAGCCACGTCTAGCTTCGGCGTGAGCCGGCGGGAGGGCCACGACTCCTCGGCGTTCTATGAGCGGTTCACGGCACCCGAGATCAACTCCGACTCCGAGATCGCTCGGCATTCCTGCCGCGACGAGCTCTGGGTCGGCGACGCCCGCGACATGGACGCCTACGGCGACATCGCCGACAACTCGGTGGCGCTGGTCGTCACCTCACCCCCGTACTTCGCGGGGAAGGAGTACGAGGAGGCGGTAGGGGAGGGTCACATTCCCGCCGACTATGTCGCCTATCTGGAGATGCTCGAAGCCGTCTTCTCGGAGTGCGTGCGCAAGTTGGAGCCGGGAGGGCGCATCGCCGTCAACGTCGCCAATCTGGGGCGGAAGCCGTACCGCTCTCTGTCGGCCGATGTCATTACGATTCTCCAGGATCGCTTGGGCCTACTGCTGCGAGGAGAAGTGATCTGGCGCAAAGCCCGGGGCGCGGCCGGCAACTGCGCCTGGGGCAGCTTCCAGCGGCCCAGCAACCCGGTGCTGAGAGACCTGACCGAGCGTGTAGTGATCGCCTCCAAAGGTCGCTTCGATCGGGCCGTGCCAGCGGCCGAGCGCGCCACTCAGGGGCTGCCCTCGGAAGGCACGGCCCCTGTTGACGAGTTCTTGGAGGCCACGACCGACGTGTGGGATATTCCGACCGCCTCCGCCACTCGAGTAGGGCATCCTGCGCCCTTCCCGGTGGAACTGCCGCAGCGCCTCATCGACCTCTACACCTACCGCGGTGACCTAGTGCTGGATCCCTTCATGGGTGCTGGGACCACTGCGGTTGCGGCGGTGCGAACCGGACGCCACTACGTCGGCTTCGACACCGAAGCTGACTACGTCGCCCTGGCCGAGGAGCGCATCAGGTCTGAACGCGAGCAACTCGACGGGCACTCGGATGCAGAGCGATGGAAGGTGACGGTTGCGCCTTCATGCAACGGCAAACAGTCCCGCCTGTTCGCGGAGGATGCTGATACGTCAGCGTTCACCGGCTCCAGAACGCCGGGCAATGACTCCGATCACCTCAACTCCGACGACGACTTCCAGGCCCGCGCCGTTCGAGAAGGGCGCAAGGCTCAGGAGTTGGCTCGAGGAGTCCTTCTTGATTGTGGATTCCGTGAGATCCATGACAAACCCGCGCTCGACGGCGGCGTTGAGGTCAACTTCTCGGCTCAAGATCGCAGGGGCGAGCGGTGGCTCTTCGACGTCTCAGGTGCGTTCAGCGTCACGCAGCGCCCAGGGCTTCGGCGCACTGACACGCTCTGGAAGGCTCTCGGCCGCGCTGGTGTACTGCACACGCTCGGGCTGAGCGGACGGCTCGTGTTGCTGACCACGGACCGGCCAGCCCCCAACAGCGCCGGGTACCGAGCCTTGGAGGCAGTCACCGGGCCCCGCAAGCCGGTGTATGCCGTGATCGAGATGGCGGACCCCGAGGACTTAGAGCGTCTGAGGGCCTTGGCCCGAGGCGAGGGCCCGGGGATCGAGCCGGACGGGGCCACGTCGGTGGGCTAGCGCCCTGGGTTGGACCCCTCGGCGAATCTACTCAACGAACTTCCGTTGATTTTCCACCTATACGGTGGGTTTTTGACAGAAGTTCGGATGTGGAAGCCGGGGACTCGTGGATCCGGAGGGTCAGGACACTTCGAAGCACCAGCGGGCGGTGTCGGCCTCCTCGGGTCGGGCGATCAGCACGAAGGTAGCTACTGCGCAGTTGGTGTCGGGTGATAGGGCCTCGATGAGCCGGCCTTCACCGGGGACGAACTCGAACCGGTTCAGGCCTTCGATGTGGTCGACCTGAGCAGTCACGTCGACACCGCCGGTGAGCTGCTCGCTCTGATACACGACCAGCGAGGAGAGCCGGTATCGGGCGTCGAGGACCACAGCCACCCGCTGCTGCTGGAGAACCTCGTCTCCGGGGCTCGGGATCACGCGGTCCACCGCGGGGCTCGCAGTGACCGCTTCGTCGGCGCCGTCGTCGCCTGAGCCGACCAGGGCAGCCACCACCAAGCCCAGGATCCCGAACAGGGCCAGTGCGGCGATGCTCACCCGGATCCGTAGTGAGCTGCGCGGGGGAGGTGGCTGCTCGGGTTCGCGGCCGTTGGTAGTCATCGCAGATCGCACGGTACCGGGCCGGAGTGCGACCCGGGAAGCGCCGGGCGGTGGCACCTTGGGCGGTACCGTGACGGCGATGATCTCCGACCAAGAGGCGAGGCGGGCATTCGGCGGCCGCTACCGGCTGCTGGAATTCGTCGGAGAAGGGTCGAACGCTCGCGTCTACGTGGCAGAGGACCTCACGTTGCGCCGGAGAGTGGCGCTGAAGATCCTGCGAGCCGACACCGCCGAGGACGCCGGCTTCACGGAGAGCTTCGCGGACCAGATGCGGGCCACCTCAGCGCTCAGCCATCCTCGGGTGCTGCCCGTATACGACTGGGGCGTCGATCCGCAGCCATACACGGTGACGGAGTATCTCACCGGCGGCAGCCTGGCTGCGCTCCTGCGCGAGGGCTACCGGCTCACTCCGTCGCAGGCGCTCATGGTCGGGCTGGAGGCCGCCCGAGCCCTCGTGAACATCCACAAGGGCGGCCGGGCACACCTCGGTTTGACGCCTTTCGCCGTCTTGTTCGATTCCGGCGCCAGGCCCTACATCTCCGACCTCGGCCTGGCCGCGGCCCTTGAGGAGGCTGCTCAACGGGCGGCCGAGACTGTTGATGCTGGCGCAACCGAGCCCGCGGATCCGGCTGCGACGCCGGCGACCGCCGCCGCCGACCCGGGTGGCGCGCCGGCAAGCTATTCCCGGATTGAACAGGCGCAAGACGTCCACGATCTGGCCATGGTCCTCTGCGAGGCGGTCACCGGCTCCAGGAACCTGACCGTCGATGTCGGCGGCTTGGACCCGATACCCATCACCGCCCTCGGCCCGCTTCAAGCAGTGCTGGAGCGCGCCATCGCAGCCGATCCCATCGGAAGGTTGACGGCCGCCGAACTGGCATCCGAACTGCTGCGGATCGCGCCCCTGCTGCCGCGGCCCGACCCGCTTCCGCTGGCCATCTCGAAGGCGCCGCCCGCTGATGCGGGTCCAACCCCTGGCCGCAGCGAAGCCTTCGAGCAGATCGGGCCGACGGTGTCGGAGCGTCTGGCGATCCCCCACGACGACATCCCCCGCCGCCGCTGGCCTGGGCTGGTGCTGGCCGCCATCCTGGTGCTGGGCGGCGCGGCCGGCGGAGTCTGGGCCTGGCTCTCAGTCGCATCCGATCCCACCGTTCCCGACCTCCAAGGCCACCCGCAGGCCGCGGCCGCGTCGGCTGCGGCCGAGTCGGGTTGGGAGGTCAATGAGGTACTGGTGCGAACGCCGAACATCGAGCGCGGGACGATCCTCCGCACCGAGCCCGCCGCCGGCACCCCGTTGGGTGACGGCGAGACGCTGGACGTGTTCGTTTCGCTGGGCGAGCCGCTGATCCTGGTCGCCGACTTGGACGTCGTCTACGGCATGACGGTGGACGATGCAGCCGACGAACTGGAGGCGGCGGGCCTCGACTTCGCCGGCGAGACGCTCGCCAACGACGATGTCGTCCCGGCCGGGAACGTGATCGGTCTTGACGTAGCCGACGGCGTCTTCGAACTAGAGGTCGGCAGCGACGTAGTGCTGCTGGTCTCGGAGGGCCCGGCCGATCGGATCGTCCCCAGGGTGCCCGAGAGCCGGGAGCTGGACGCGGCCGCCGACGCGCTGGATGCGATCCAGCTGGTGCCGCGGCTCGTGCAGGAGTTCTCCGCCGAGGTGCCTGAAGGCACGGTGATCGCCTTCCGTCCTGCCAGCGGCAACTCGCTGCCGATCGGCAGCACCGTGCAGGTGAGGGTCTCGCTGGGCCCCATGCCGCCGCCGGAGCCTGAGGAGCCGGCTGAGGGCGCGGAGGGAGAGGAAGGCCTCGAGTCCGAGAGCCAGGGTTCCGGAGACGAGGGCTCCGACGGATAGGCGCCGGGCCTATCCTTCCGACGTGTCCGGCCGGATAACCCGCGACGAGGCGGCCCATGTGGCCCGGTTGGCCCGCCTGCGCTTCAGCGACGAAGAGCTCGACGAGCTCGCGGCGCAGCTCTCCGCGGTGCTCGACCACGCCGCCGATGTCGAGGCGCTCGACGTGACCGACATCGCACCGACCTCGCATCCCCATCCGCTCGTCAACGTGACCCGGGCCGACGAGGTTCGGCCGTCGCTCGACCGGGACGAAGTTCTGGCCCAGGCTCCGTCGGTGGACGACGGCCAGTTCCGGGTGCCGCCGATCCTGGGCGAGGCGCCGTGATCGGACGGGTGTCGGTGCGGCTCGCGCCTGTGGAGGAGGCACCGTGACCGCCCTGGGGATCGCCGCGGCGGTGAAGTCCGGAGAACGCACGGCCCTGGACGTGCTGGACGAGCACCTCGCCAGGATCTCCCAGCGAGACGCCGAGATCGGCGCGTTCAACCTTGTGCTGGCCGACGAGGCGAGGACGGCCGCCCGGGAGGTGGACGCCGCAGTGTCGAGGGGCGACGCGGTCGGGCCGCTGGCGGGCGTGCCGGTGGCGCTCAAGGACAACCTGTGCACCAGGGGAGTGCCCACCACCTGCTCGTCACGGATGCTCGAGGGTTGGCGCCCCCCATATGACGCCACCGTCGTGAAGCGGCTTCGCTCCGCCGGAGCGGTCATCGTCGGCAAGACGAACCTCGACGAGTTCGCCATGGGCTCGTCCACCGAGAACTCCGCCTTCGGACCCACCCGCAACCCCCACGACACCGACCGGGTGCCCGGTGGCTCCAGCGGGGGGTCGGCCGCCGCAGTGGCCGCGGGGTTCGCACCGCTGGCGCTCGGGTCCGACACGGGAGGGTCGGTCCGGCAGCCGGCCGCGCTGTGCGGTGTGGTCGGCCTCAAGCCCACTTACGGCGCGGTGTCGCGCTACGGGCTGGTCGCGTTCGCCTCGTCGCTCGACCAGATCGGCCCCATGGCGTCCAACGTTGCCGACGCAGCAGCCTGCTTCGAGGCCATCTCGGGGCACGACCCGCTCGACTCCACCTCGATCGACGGCGCCCGCGATCCGGTCGTGGCCGGGCTGGGGCAGGGTGTGGACGGCCTGCGGGTCGGGCTGGTGGCCGAGTTGTGCGCCGGGAGCGCCCGCCTTCAGGAGGCCGACGGGCTGGACGGGGTCTCGGCCGTTGAGGGCGTCGCGGCCGATGTCATCGCCCGGGTCGATGCCGCCGCCGCCGCACTGGAGGCTGCGGGCGCGGCCGTCACCGTCGTGTCGGTGCCGTCGGCGGTGCTGGGCCTTTCGGCCTACTACCTGATCGCGCCGGCCGAGGCGTCCAGCAACCTGGCTCGCTACGACGGGGTGCGCTACGGGTTGCGGGTGGACGCGGCCAACGCCGCGGAGATGAATGTCAGCTCCCGCACGGCCGGTTTCGGCGCCGAGGTGAAGCGCCGGATCATGCTCGGAACCTACGCCCTGTCGGCGGGCTACTACGACGCCTTCTACGCCAAGGCCCTGCGGGTGCGCACGCTGATGCTGCGGGAGTGCGCCGCGGCCTACGCCGGCGTGGACGTCCTGCTGGGCCCGACCGCGCCGACGACCGCGTTCGAGCTGGGAGCCAAGACCGCCGACCCGCTGCTGATGTACCTCAACGATGTGTGCACGATCCCGTCGAACCTCACGGGCCACCCGGCGGTGTCGGTGCCCTTCGGCTGCGGCGACGACGGCCTCCCGGTGGGCGTGCAGCTCATGGGACCGGCCCTGTCGGAGCCGGTCCTGCTTCGGGCCGCGGCCGTGCTGGAGAAGGCCGCACCCCCCGACGGGGGCGCTCCATGAGCCCGGCTGTTCCCGGGCGAGAGCCGGCGGTGCCCGAGGACTGGGAGCTGGTCGTCGGCTTGGAGGTCCACGTGGAGCTGAGCACGGCCACCAAGCTGTTCTGCGGCTGCGCCAACCGCTTCGGCGACGAGCCCAACACCAACGTGTGCCCGGTGTGCCTGGGGCTGCCGGGCTCGCTGCCGGTGGCCAACGCGGCGGCGGTGGACTTCGCAATGCGGCTGGGTCGGGCTCTGGGCTGCGAGGTCCGGGGAGCCGTCTTCGCCCGCAAGAACTACTTCTACCCGGACATGCCCAAGGACTACCAGATATCGCAGTACGACCAGCCCACCAACACCGACGGCCGCCTCGAGCTGCCCGACGGCCACACCGTCGGTATCGAGCGGGCCCATATCGAGGAGGACACTGGCAAGACCACCCACATCGGCGGGGGCGGGCGCATCCACGACGCCGACTATGCACTGGTCGACTACAACCGGGCCGGCGTCCCGCTGGTGGAGATCGTCAGCCGCCCCGACATCCGTACCGCCGAGCAGGCCCGGGCCTACGTGCGCGAGCTGCGGGCCATCCTGCTGGCCATCGGCGTGTCCGACGCCCGGATGGAGGAGGGATCGATGAGGGTGGACGCCAACGTGTCGGTCCGCCCGGCCGGCGCCGACGAACTGCGAACGCGCTGCGAGATCAAGAACCTGAGTTCGCTGCGAGCGCTGGGCCGGGCCATCGTCTACGAGGCGCAGCGCCATGTGGATCTGTGGTGCGGCGGTGAACGGCCCCGCCAGGAGACCCGCCACTGGGACGAGGCGAACGGGCGCACCACGCCGGGCCGTTCCAAGGAGGACGCCGACGACTACCGCTACTTCCAGGATCCTGACCTGGTGCCGCTGGCGCCGGCGGCCGAGACGGTCGCGGCCATCGACGCCGCCCTGCCTCCGCTGCCGGCCGCCCGCCGGGCCGACCTTGCGGCCGACGGAGGGGGAGCGGTTTCGGCTGAGGATGCCGCCCTGCTGGTGGAGCGGGGCCAGGACGGCCTGGTACGGGCGGCCATGGCGGCCGGGGCCGATCCGGGCGTGGCCGCCACCCGGGTGGCGAATGACCTGGCCGTCGACGACTGGTCGCCGGTCACCCCCGAGGGTCTGGCCGCGCTGGTCGCCATGGAGACCTCGGGCCGCCTCACCGCCACCCAGTCCAAGCAGGTGCTGGCCGAGATGGCCGAGGGAGGCGGGTTTCCCGACGCGATCGCTGAGCGCCGGGGCTTCCAGGCCATGGCTCGCGACGATCTGGCCGCCGTAGTCGATCAGGTCATTTCCGAGAACGCCGAGGCGTGGTCGAGGTTCTGCGGGGGCGACGAAGTTGAGCGCAAGAAGCTGGCCGGCTTCCTCACCGGCCAGGTCATGCGGGCCACCAGAGGCCAGGCCGACGGAGCCGCCGTCAACCGTCTCCTGGGAGAGAGGGCTGGCTCCTAGCGGTCGGCGCCGGTGACCTGCCAGGCGGAGCCGGAGAAGCGCCACAGCATCAGAACTAGGCGGGTTGCCATCCAGGCGTGCAGGGCGGCCCAGAGCCAGCCGATACCGGCGCCGGCGGCCACGACCAGTAGCCCGCCACATACCAGCACCGCGCCCGCTCCGACCATCGCGACGGCCAAGAAGCGCAAGTCGCCGGCGCCGATCAACACGCCGTCGAGGGCGAACACCACTCCGGCGACAGGCTGACCGAAGCCGACGTGAAGCAGCAAGAAGGCGGCCAGCGCGATCACTGCCCCATCCGATGTGAATACGTGAGGCAGCAGTGGTGAGAGGGCCAGCACCACCACGCCGGTCATCACTCCCGAGACCGCTCCCCAACCGATCATGCGCCGACCCAGCGTCCGGGCTCGTTCGGGCTGGTTGGCGCCCAGGGCCAGACCGATCAGTGCCTGCCCGGCGATGGCAACCGCGTCCAGGATCAGCGCCAGAATCGTCCAGATCTCGAACACGATCTGGTGCGCCGCCAGGTCGTCGGTGCCGATACGGGCCGCGATCGCCACGGTGACCGTCAGGCCGGCCCGCATGGCTGAGGTCCGGATTAATAGATCCCAGCCCGCGATCGCCAGTCGGCGAATGGCGACCGGATCCGGCCGCAGGTTTACCTGGTGGCGGGCCACGGCCTGCTTGATCCACCACGCGAACACAGCCGCGGCCGCAGTCTGGGCCACCACCGTCGACAGGGCTGAGGCACCGATCCCCTGGTCGAAGCCATAGACCAGCACCACCTCGAGCAGGAAGTTTCCCACTGCCGATCCCAGGGCCACCGCGAACGGTCGCTTGGTGTCCTGGACGCCCCGCAGGTAGCCCACGCCGGCAAGCATCACCAGCATGGCCGGCAGCCCGAACAGCGAGATGCGCAGGTAAACGAGAGCGTTGTGGAGCACCTCGGGGTCGTCGCCCCCCAGCGCGTCCACCAGGGTCGGCGCGAGGACGAACCCGACCACGGCCAGGACCACCCCCGCGGTCACCGCCAGCCAGATGCTCTGCACAGCCTGGTGGGCCGCCCGCCGATGTTCGCCCGCTCCCAGTAGCCGGGCCACCGCGGCGGTGGTGCCGTAGGCGAGGAAGACGAACATGGCGTGAGCGGTCAGCAGAATCGACGCCGCCACGGCCAGGCCGCCGAGTTGGGGAGTGCCCAGGCGGCCCACGATGGCCGTGTCGGCCAACACGTAGAGAGGTTCGGCCACCAGCGCGCCCAGCGCAGGCCACGCCAACCGCCAGATCTCGGTGTCGTCGCTGGTCCAGCGCAGCCTCCGGGACATCGGCGCGAGGCTAAGAGGCCGAGCGGGTAGGCGAACGAATCCGGCGCATACGGGCGAGGCCGTGGCCCGAGCGGCCCGTGAGCGAAGCGAACAAGAGCGGGAGTCGAGGTGGAAATGACAGGTGACCCGTCGCGGTTGCCTCGTGTCGATTCGGCGGCCATACTTGGCGTCGTGAACGACGCCGTCCTGCTCGTGGAAGTACTGGCCTGACAGCGCGCGCTCGCA
>VXWX01000035.1 GCA_009835735.1 Acidimicrobiaceae bacterium | reverse complement strand
GCCTGGGGCCGGGGGCCGCCCTGGGGTCAGCTGTCGATCTTGAAGATCGCGACGATGTAAGCGCCGCCCCGGTCCGACACCAACGTCACCGTGTAGCCCCGCACTGCCACCTGGTCGCCCCGGGTGAGGATCGGATAGTCGTCCACCTGCCCGTTGCCGGCATCGCCGACGATCACCAGCGGCAGCTGGCCCGAGCCCAGCGAAGCGTCCACGGTGTACACCAGCACCCCCTCGGTCGCCAGGGCCGGGACCGTCAGCAGCGAGCCGTCGGTGTGGGGTTCCTCCTGCGCGGCGTCGTAGCCGACCTTGACCCGGACCTCCACCACCAGCACCTCGGTGCCCGACAGCGGCACCGCCGCCATCACGGCCGCATCGCCCGGATCGGCCACCGGGCTGAGCACCACCCTCGACCGGTCGGCGGTGAGGCACAGCACCTGCGACTCGTCGATCCACCCCAGCTGCCAGCGGCTCCACGCCAGCATCTCGAGGGCTTCGAGCTGGAAGGTGTGGCCGGTGAGCCGCCGACCGAAGCTGCCGCGCCCCGTGATCTCGATGCGGCGGTCGTCGGGATGGGCCACGAACGACGTGTTCAGACCCATGAGACCGAACTCGCTGCGCACCCAGATCCTCGGCGCCGGCGGCTCCGGCAGTTCGTGGCGGGCGTCGTCGTAGGGGTAGAGGTCCGACAGCCCCAGGCTGTGGGCCAGCTCGTGCGCCGCGACGTAGCCCCACGGTTCGGGGTCGCGGGACTCGTCGAGGGGGACCGTGTTGATCCCGGCCATCAGCCTCATCTCTCCCTCGTCGGTGTGCTCGCTGCCGAAGGTGTGGTCGCCCGCCTGGAAGCGCGAGCTCGGAAGCACGGTCATGACGGTGTGGATCCCGGTGAAGTCGAAGGACGGGTCGGCCAGCCTGATCGCCTCGGCCGAGGCGAAGACACGCATGTCCCCGACGGCGACCTCGGCGAGGTACTCGGTGAAGCTTTGCTCTGCTCGCAGCCAGCCGTGCCGGGGGACGAAATCGACGTCGAGGCGCCCGTAGCTGGCCGACTCCAGGTACGCCTCCGCGTACGGCAGCCCCAGAGCGGCCTCGTCCTGGGTGCGGTGGGTGGCCTGAGCGTCGGGGAAGTCGATGAACAGCACCGCCACCCGCAACGTGCCGATCGACGGTGCGGCCTCCGGTGGCAGCGGGAACCCGGCCGTGGTGTACGGCGTGCCCGGGGGCCGGCACATCGACGGGTCCGGGTCGGTCGGGCCGGTGGCGGTCGAGTCGGTCGTGTCGTCCTCGGCCTCCGTGGCCGGGTCGGTCGTGTCGTCCTGGGTGGCCTCGGTCTCCGTGGTCGGCTGGTCCGTGGCCGGGCCGTCCTCGATCGGGGCGGGCTTCTCGACGAGCCCCAGGGCGCGGGCCATGAACGTGGCCATCTCGGCTCGGGTCACCGGCTGGTCGGGGCAGTAGCGCGGGGGGTCGGACTGGCAGCCGGCCGTTATGCGGGCCGCGGCCAGGGCGTCGATGTTGGCCTCGTGGAAGTTGCCGGCGGTGTCGGCGAACCCGGCCGGGTCGGCGGCCTCGAGGTCGAACGCCCGCTCCAGGAACGTGGCCATCTCGGCCCGGTTCACCGACCGGTCCGGGCAGAACCGCAGCGGGTCGACCAGGCAGCCCGTAGTGACCTCGAGCTCGGCCAGGCGCTCGATGTGGGCCAGCCAGCGGTTGCCGGCGTCCACGTCGGCGAAGCTGGACTCTGTTACGGCGGGGGGCTCGGCCTCGTCGAGGACCCGCACCAGCCAGACCGCCATAGTCCAGCGCTTCATCTCATCGCCGGGACAGAACATGTCCTCGCCGCACTCCGTGCCGTCGAACAGGCCGAGCTCGGCCAGCGCATCAATAGCCGGCTGGTGCACGCCCCCAGTCACATCGGTGAAGCGGTCCGGTGTGCCCCGGCGTCCTCCTGCACATCCTGGGCGGCCGCCACCGGCGCCAACCCCACGATGGCCAACGCAGCTACGACCACCGCAACCACCAACCGGGTCACGGCGTGACCCTACCCAGCGGCAACCCCCGACCGCTGCCGGCTCTCAGGGCTGGCCCTTGATGATCTGGACGATATGGGTGTTGCCGTCGGCGGCCACCACGCCGATGGTGTAACCCGCCACGAAGGCCCGCTCGCCCCGGACGAGGATCGGGTAGGCGTCGACCTGCCCGTTGCCGCTGTCGCCGGCCAGCCTGACGGGGAGCTGGCCCGTCAGCCGCGAGGCGTCGACGGTGTAGATCAGTACGCCCTCGACGGCGAGCCTCGGGACTGAGGCAACCACCCCGTTGGGGAAGCGCTCCATCTCCACCGCGTCGTAGCCGATCAGGCGCCTGCTCTCGATCACGAGCATCTCGGTCTCGGACAGGGGCACCACCGCCATCGCCACCCCAGCACCGGGATCGGCCACCGGACTCAGCCTCACCCGGGCACTAGGCGTGTCGATGCAGCGCACCTGCGACTCGTCGAGCCAGCCCACCTGCCACCGGCTCCACCCCAGCATCTCAGCCGCGCCCAAGGTCTCGGTGTAGCTGGTGGCCGTGGAGCCGTTGGGATAGACCCAATCGATCCGGTGGCGGCGGTCCGCGGCCCGGGCCCGGAAGACCGCCGTCAGGCCCATCAGACCGAAGTCGCCGCGCACCACCACCTCCGCCTGCGACCCCGACGGCTCGGGCGGCTGGTGGACGCTGCTGTCGTAGGGGTAGTGGTCGGGCAGCCCCAGCCCGTGCATCAACTCGTGAGCGGCGACATCGCCCCACCGGAAGGGTTCACGTGGGTCGTCGAGAGCAAAATTGTTGACCCGCGACACCGGTCCGACCGGGCCCTCGTCCGTGCTCAGACCGTACAGATTGTTCTCGCCCCCGGCGAAGTGCGAACTGGGCAGCACCGTCATGGCCGCGTGGAACCCGGTGAAGTCGAAGGAGGGGTCGGCCAGCCTGACCGCTTCGGAGTCGACGACCACCCGAGCGTCCCCCAGGGCTCCCGGTTGGGCGTAGTGGTCGTAGTTGTTCTCGGCCCGCAGCCAGCGGTGCAAGGCGACGAACTCGACGTCGAGTTGTCCGTAGCTGGCCGCCTCCAGATAGGCCTCCGCGTACGGCAGGCCGAGGGCGGCCTCCACCTCGGTGGAGTGGGTGGCCACCGCGTCGGGGAAGTCGACGAACAGCACCGCCACCCGCATCGTGCCGATCGACGGGACCGCCCAGCCCGGCAGCGGGAACCCCGCCGTGTGGTGGGGCGAGGGCGTGCCGTACGGCCGGCACACCGATGAGCCCAGTGCGACCGTGCTGATCTGGCCGGGACCGTCGGTCTGCCCGTGATCGTTGAAGCCCCAGCATTCGACGGTGCCGTCGGTGCGGAGCCCGCACGAGTGCAGGTCGCCGACGTCGACGGTGCTGAAGGTCCCCGCGGGGGCGGTTGCCTGGCCGGCGAAGTTGCCGCTGAAGTCGTTGTTGAAGCCCCAGCATTCGACGGTGCCGTCGGTGCGGAGCCCGCACGAGTGCCCCCAGCCCGCAGTGACCGCCGTGAAGGTCCCTTCGGGGGCGCTCGACTGCCCGTAGGCGTTGTTGCCCCAGCATTGGATGGTGCCGTCGGTGCGTACCCCGCAGGTGTGCGAGCCTCCGGCTTCGACTGCCGTGAAGCCGCCTGCGGGGGCGGTTGCTTGGCCGTGCTGGTTGTTGCCCCAGCATTCGACCGTGCCGTCGGTGCGGATCCCGCAGGTGTGTTCGCCGCCTGCGCTCACCGCGGTGAAAGTGCCGTCGGGGGCGTCGGCCTGGCCCACGTACTCGTCCTGGTCGTCGGCGTTGCTGCCCCAGCACAGGACGGTGCCGTCGGTGCGGAGCCCGCACGTGTGGAACGTCCCGGCGGTCACGGCGGTGAAGGGCCCCTCGGGCCCGGGCGGACTGCCCGTAGTAGTTGTCGCCCCAGCAGACGATCGCCCCGTAGGACAGCAGGGCGCATGAGTGGTACCCGCCCGTGACCACCGTGGTGATCAAGGTTGCCGGTTCGGCCGAGCCGTCCTCGCTGGCGGGGTCTTCGGTGTCGGGGTCGGGGTCGTCGGGGTCGGGGGCAGGCTCGGGGATCTCGACGAGCCCGAGGGCGCGGGCCAGGAACGTGGCCATCTCGGCTCTGGTGACGGGCTGGTCGGGGCAGTAGCGGCGCGGCTCGCTGGCGCAGCCGGCCGTGATGCGGGCCGCGGCCAGGGCGTCGATGTTGGCCTCGTGGAAGTTGCCGGCGGTGTCGGCGAACCCGGCCGGGTCGGCGGCCTCGAGGTCGAACGCCCGCTCCAGGAACGTGGCCATCTCGGCCCGGTTCACCGACCGGTCCGGGCAGAACCGCAGCGGATCGACCAGGCAGCCCTGGGTGACCTCGAGCTCGGCCAGCCGCTCGATGTGGGCCAGCCAGCGGTTGCCGACGTCCACGTCGGCGAAGCTCGACTCGGTTGCGGCGGCCGGCTCGGCTTCGTCGAGGACCCGCACTAGCCAGACCGCCATAGTCCAGCGCTTCATCTCATCGCCAGGGCAGAACATGTCCTCGCCGCACTCGGTCCCGTCGAACAGCCCCCGTTCAACCAGCGCATCAATAGCCGGCTTATGCACGCCCCCAGTCACGTCAACAAACCCACCAGCAGCCTGCACGGCCTGGATGTCCGCAGGCTGGGCGGGCTGGACGGGCTGGGCGTCCGCAGGGTGGGCGGCCGCCGCCGGCGCCAACCCGACTACGGCGACCGCAACGACCACCGCCACAACCCCCAGCCGCCGGACCACAACGCGACCCTACTCAACCCTGATATGCCTGTTCGACTTGAGCGCGTCGGGACACCATGATCCATTGCATGTATCGAAAACAATGGATATAGTCCGTATTGCCTTCGCAAGCCGAGGTTCCGGCTTGCCCCACAAAGCGTCTTGAAGGGATCGGAGGCACCAGCACGATGGAAGCCGACACTGTTGTACTGATGATCACAATCGTGGGGTCGGTCCTCGGATCGACCTTGACGACCATCGGCCTGCTGATGAGCGAAATACGCGGGCTCAGGGACAAGTTCGACCTCATGGGCCGCGATGTCGCGGACACGCGGGAGCGGGTTGCCCGCATCGAGGGCTACCTGATGACGTCCGGCGGATTCGCCCTACAACGCCCCGAGCCGCCGCCGGGCAGCGAGGCGCCTCCCGAGGATCCCGCTCCCGACCGCCGTCAGGCGAGCTAGCCGCCGCCGGCCCCCACCGGCCCGCGGTCAGCTGGCGGCTGCTGCTACCGGTTCGACGGGGTCGATGCCGAGCAGGTCGTAGGTGATCATCGGGAAGTAGCCGATCCCCCGCTGCTCGAACTGGGGGCCGGCCAGGCCGCTGCGGTCGACCAGCGTGACGGCGGCAACGGTGGTGGCACCGGTCTGGTCGACGATGTCGAGCGCCTTGAAGATCGACCCGCCGGTCGTCACCACGTCGTCCACCAGCAGCACCGTGTCGCCCGGGCCGATCTGGGCGCCCTCGACCCAGCGCCGGGTGCCCCGCTGCTTGGCCTCCTTGCGCACGAAGAACCAGCGGCAGTCGTGGACCGCCGCGATGCCCACCGCCAGGGCGTCGGCGCCCAAGGTGAGACCCCCGACGGCGTCGAAGCGGTGGCCGGCCTCGGTGACCGTCTCGACGATGGCCTCGCACGCCAGGCGCAGGTGGCGCCACTCGGCCAGAGCCTCCTTGCCGTCGATGAAGTCCGACGACATCGCCCCCGAGGCGAGCCTGATCGGCTGATCGAGCCGCCGGTGGCCCCGCTCCTTCAGGATCTCGAGAAGCTCTTGACGCAGCGGAGACAGCTGCATGGTTTCCATGGTGCCGTCACCATACAACGTCCGGCTCGCCTGCAGCGGCCATTGATGCCCCGTGACCTGGGCGTTTATCCCAATGTCACAGGGGGGTATTAATGTCTGTCCATGATGTTTCAAGCCAAAAGGTTGCTGCGGATCGCTTCGGCGGAACTCGCCGACGATCGCTCGGCCGGGTCCACCAGCGGCGGGTGTGCCTTGCCCATCGTCTCGGCCAGCAGTTGTTCGTTCAATGAGCCTGTGGGGGATGACGACCATGTGGGATGAGTTCAGGGCTGCAGTGCAGGCCATAGACGTGACGGTCCTGGACCGAGCCGGCCTCGATTTTCTCGCCGGCGAGATCGGCGCGGCCCGGGCCGTGCTCGACGGGCTGGAGGCTCGGATGGCGGCCGGGATGCGGCGGCTCGGGGCCAGCGAGGCCAGCACCGCTGAGACGTTGCGCCGGCAGACGGGCTGCTCGGCCCGCGAGGCCAAGCACCGGGTCCGGCGGGCCGAGATCCTCGGGAAGATGCCCAACGTGCGGGAGGCCTTGTCGTCTGGACGATTGACCGGCGAGCACGCGTCGTCGCTGGCGAGGGCGGCCGCCGAGACCTCGCCCGAGGCGGTCGACGGTGATGTAGGACTGCTAGCCGAGACCGAGTCCGTGCCCGCCGATGTGGCTTCCGGCAAGGCCCGGGATTGGGTCCGCCGCCGCCAGACCGGCGACGACCTGCAACGCCTTCACCAGTGGCAGCGTCGCAACCGCTCGCTGATGTTCGGCGCCGGGGAGGGCGGCATGGTCGCCGGCATCGCCAAGTTCGACCAGGTGTCGGGCGCGCAGTTCCAGAATTTGGTCGAGGCCCTGGCCGATCGCCTCTACCGCGCCGACAGCGGCCGCGATAACCCTCATGCCCGCACCCGGTCCCAATGCCGCCTCGACGCCCTGCTGTCGCTGGTAGGTCTGGAACCAGCACCGCCCCCCAGTCCCAAACCCTCGGACACAGCCCCTGGAGTTCAACCCGCTCGCCCCACACATCTCCGAGCCCACGTGACAACGCATGATCGCGAATGACGGCGGGGGGAAGAAAAAAAA
>VXWX01000135.1 GCA_009835735.1 Acidimicrobiaceae bacterium | reverse complement strand
CGCTGTCGGTGACAGTTCCTAGCCACTCGATGCGGGGATCGGACGCCGAACGGGCTTGCAGTGCGGCTGTCTCCGAGCCGGAGCCAGCGATCCAGAGCCTCACGTCTCCAGGGATCATGCGCAGCGCCTCGAGCAGCACGCCGAGGCCCTTGCGGGGCTCGTGCCGTCCGATGAACAGGATCGTCGGACCGGAGGCCTGGGCCGGTTCGGCGATCCTGTAGGGGGCCAACTCCACTCCGTTGTAGAGCAGGTCGTAGGTGCCGCCCAGGGCGTCGGCCGCCATGTCGCGTGCATCGCGCGAGACCGCCGCCCGGTGGTCGAGACGGCCAGCCAGAAAGCGGGTTGCTCGAGGGAGGAGGTCGTAGGCCAGCGAGCCTCCCGCGGCGTGGAAGGTGCCGATGAGGGGAGCGGGCCTCACCAGCAACGCGGTCATTGTCGGACCGGGCGCCAGCGGCTCGTGGAGGTGGATCACGTCGAAGGACTCGTCCCGCATGGCTCGGATAGCGCGCAGCTGGCATGAGGGGTCGGGGGCCACCGGAGCGATGGAGCCGTTGGCGATCGTCGGCAGGCTGTTGCCGAGCGGCGTGACGTTGGTGTCCGGCGGCGGGCCGTCGCATGGTCCGAGCACCCGAGTCGGATGCCCGCTGCGGCTCAGAGCCCGGGCCAGCCCGAGCACCTGCATCTGGACACCGCCGGGCACGGTGAGGCTGTACGGGCAGATGATTCCGATCCGCACTGGTTATTGAGGCTAGAGGCCTTGCAGCGAGTCTGGGACAGGCAGTCCGAGCGCCTCGTAGTCGCTCGGCCAGTTGGGTGACATCAGATGCCACTGCTCGGGCGCGACCCTGATGAGATCCTCCAGCGCGGCGGCATAGTCCTGGACGACTCGGGATGTGTCGCTGCGGATGCCTCCAGATCGTTGTGTGTCGACCGGAGGCCCGGCGATGGCATGGCGGGTCCTGCCCCGCCAGTACACCGCGGCGGGGATCAGGGGCGCGCCGGTCCGCAGAGCCAGCACGGCAGGACCGGCCGGCAGCCTGGTCCGCTCGCCGAAGAACTCGACAGCCACGCCGGTGCCGGTGACATCGCGATCAGCGAGCAGGCAAACCACGTCCCCTCGCTTGATGGCCGCAACCAGACGCCCGCCCGCGTCCGGTCCCACCGGAATGATGTCCATGCCCAACCGCTGCCGGAATGAGGTGAACCACTCGAACACCTCAGGAGGCTCGAGCGGCTCCACCACCGCGGTCACCTTCATGCGCGGGACCAGCGCGAGCCACCAGGCGGCCCATTCCCATGTGCCGAGGTGCGGCATCACCAGGATCGGACCGACACCGGAGCGAACCGAGCGCTCGATGGTGTCGACACCCTCGTAGCCGAAGCCGGCGTCGATGGCCGACGCGTCCAGCCCCGGGAGCTGGAAGCTCTCAAGGTAGTAACGGGCGTACCAGTCGAACGTGGCCGTCACCCGCACGGACGCTTCGCGGCGACTCATCGGTCGGCCCAGCGCCCTCTCGAGGTTGCGCCGCACCAGCAGACGCCGGTCGCGGCTCGCAATCGAGACCCCCACCCCGCCGGCCAGCGCGGCAGCCCGGGCAACGGGCGAGGGCGCGTGGCGAGCGAAGAACTCGGCGGCCCGATACGCCGAGGCCGACGGCATCTCTGTCCGCTCGGCCTCTTCAGGCTCAGCCGGCGTCGGTCGGCGGGCGGTTGCGCATCCGCGCCCGCCGAGCGGTCTCGGCGACGCGGCCTTGAGCCCGCGTTGTGCGGGTGCGGCGGAAACGGCGACGGGAGCGGGGACGGACCGGCCGGCCCTCGGACGCCTGCCTCCAGATCTTCACGAACCGCTGCACCGCGGTGACCGCGGTGAGCACGGCCATCACCCACAGCGTCCATATCAGCAGTTCGTTGAAGAGCAGACCGAAAGCGAGCACGACGAAGCGCTCGGCACGCTCCATGATGCCGCCCTTGGCTTCGTAGCCCAGCGACTCGGCCTTGGCCCGCTGGTATGACACCATCATGGCCAGGCTCATCACCGCCACCGGCAGCATCATGATGTGCCCGGGCCGGGTGTCGGCGAGGTACCAGGCGATGCCGCCGAACAGCAGGGCGTCGGTGAGACGGTCCGAGACCGAGTCGAAGAAGGCCCCCCGCAGAGACGAGGTGCCCGAGGCCTTGGCCACCGCGCCGTCGAGGGCGTCGGGGATCCCGGCGAGTATCAGCAGCAGGAAGCCCAGCCGCAGGTAGCCGGTAGCTATGGCGACGGCTGCGCCGGAGGCCATGACGATGCCGGTGATGGTGACCATGTCGGCGGTCACTCCCGTGCGGCGAAGCGAGACGCCGATCGGCGTGAGGCCTCGGTCCACTGCCTCGCGCCAGTTTCCGTCGAACATTCGCCGGCCTTCCGGTTGGCTGAGGTTGAACGCTACCAGCTTGCTGCAGTGTCCCCCGGCGGGCGCTACCGGTGTCCGCTTGCTCGCACGGGCTTCCGCAGTGTCCTTCCAGCGGGCGCTACCGGTGTCCGCTTGCTCGCACGGGCTTCGCCCTACTCGCTCGCAAGTCGAACACCGGCATCCCCCGCCTAGGGGTCGCGGGTTCCCCTGCGGGGACTCATGCTTCTAGGCCGGTCCAGTCTTCGGGGTTGTCCTCTACGAAGCAACCCATGATCTCACCGTCCACTCCGTCCACCAGGACTAGGCCGCGGCGGTCGGGGGGCGCCTGGTTGGAGTACAGGAGGATGCGCCACGTCGGGCGGCTTCTCAAGCCCCGCCACGCGAGCTGCGCCGAAGCGTGACCCACGGGGAAGCCCACCTCCCTGGTGGCCGCGACCAGGGCGTCGTTCTCGTCGACGGCGAGATCCCAGCCCGCCTGCATGCAGTACAGGCCGAACAGGATGAGGGCGGCGCCGCCCACCCCGAAGCCGCCGTTGACGAGCACGGCATCGCTACCGGCTACCAGCAGGATCACGATGGCGGCCGCTCCTATCAGCAGGTAGAGCGCACCCGCGATGCGGCGCCTGCTGTTGTTGGGGAACAGGTAGGGCCCCACGTATCCGGCCGCATCGAGATCGGCGGGGAGTTGGTCGCGCACCTCGGCGTCGCTCCCCGGGTCGAGAGCGGATGAGACGTCGTCGCTCCCGACCGGGTCGCCTTCAGCGGTGGAGTCGTTCACGACCGGCAGAATAGGGCGACTGGCACGGATCTGATCGGTCAGGCCGGGGGCCAGGCCAGGCCGCCGTCGACCTTGATGATGGCGCCGGTGGTGTAGCTGGAGGCCGGTGAGGCCAGATACAGCGCGGCGCCCACGATCTCGTCGGGCTGTCCTCCCCGCCCCAGCGGAATGCGCTCGCGGGCCGTCTCGGCGAACGCCTCCAGATCCCAAGCCTTGGCGATGTCGGTCAGGAACGGCCCGGGCATGATGCAGTTGACCCTGATCTTCGGTCCCAGCATGTGGGCCAGCGCGACGGTCAGGTTGTTGAGCCCCGCCTTGGCCATCCCGTACGGGACCTCGATGGCGGAGGGCTGCACGGCCGCGATGCTGGAGACGTTGATGATGCTGCCCTCAGCGTCACGGGCCTGCATCTGAGCAGCCACGAGTGCGCACAGCCGGAAGGGGCCTTTCATGTTGAGCCCGATCACGCTGTCGAAGAGCCCTTCGGACACGCCGGCCAGCGACGGGTACAGCGGCGAGCTTCCCGCGTTGTTGACAAGCACGTCGATCGGTCCGAGCCGATCCGCCACCTCCTCCACGAAGGTCTCGCACTGCTCCCAGCGGCCCACATGCAGTCCCAGCCCGACCACGTCGGAACCGGTGGCCGCCGAGATCTCGGCCGCGGCCGCCTCGCATGCCTCCCGCTTGCGGCTAGCTATGGCGACGCGGGCCCCGCGACGCGCGAACGCTTCGGCCATCTGCCGTCCCAGCCCGCGGCCGCCGCCGGTGATGGCAACCACCTTGCCGGACAGGTCGAACAACGGATCAACGCTCATGGTCATGGAACCAGTCTGCCGGGAATGCTCGGCTCCAATACGCTGAACTCGTTCCACCACGACAGGAGACGATGTGACCGAGACCCCCATGAACCGGCCTGGCGAGGTGGCGGGCTGGCCCAAGCTGGTTGTCACCTATCTCACCGACCCCTCAGGCATTGAACAGCTCGTGCCGCCCGGACTTGTTCCGGGCGAGCCGGTGGTGACCGTGGGCGTCTACTGCGTCCCCATCCTCGGGGAGCCGGAGTTCGGCATCAGCATCAAGGTTCCGGCCTCCTGGCGCGGCACCCCCGGTCAATACAACCTCGGCATGGGCATCGACCAGGAGGCGGCCGTGTCCATCAGCCACGAGACCAACGGCCAGCCCAAGTTCCTGTGCGAGATCGACTACTACCGCCTCGGCGACCACGTGGCGGCCCGGGCCACCCACCAGGGCTACACCTTCGTCGAGTTCAGCGGCGACGTAGCCGGGTCAGTCGAAGTAGCGCCCGGCGACGTCAGCGACCACGAGTGGTGGATCAAGTACTCCCGGGCCATAGGCGGAGCCGACGGCTCCTACGACTTCCCGCCCCATGTGGTGGACGTGGCCACCACCTTCGAGCAGAAGCACATCGAGAGCATCGACGGCGAGCTGAAGCTCCTCGACAGCCCGTGGGATCCGGTCGCTCGCTACCTGCCGATCCGGGAGCAGTTGTCGGCGCAGCTCGTGACCCACCAGGCCAAGGCCCGCAGCATCACCAACGCCGGTCCCCTCGATCCGGCCGCCTTCTGGCCCCATGCCGACACCATCGGCGCCTCCCGCTGGCCCGGAACCCGAGGCGGTCCCCGCGCCGACTGAAGGCCGGCCGCCTACCCGAATTGGCAGCAGAAAGTGCCGTTTCGGGCATCCTGGGCTGCCAATTCGGTTCCGCTCAGGTTGCGAGGTTGTGGCCGGGAGGCATCTCCGCTCGGCCAATGGCCTCGGCCCGGGAGCGCAGCAGCTCAGCCGTCTCGTCCAGGTCCCGGGCGATGATGTAGCGGCGTTCGGCCACCCCGTCGACCACGAACTCTCCCAGCTCGTCGAGGTCGGCGACCTGGGGCTCCTCGCCGCGCATCTCGGCCACGATCTCCTTGAGCTGCTCGAACGTGAGGCTGCCTCTTCCCGTACCCTCCCCCACCCGCTGCAGGTGCTCGGGACGGTTGCGCTGGGCGTTGAAAAGGCCGGTGTCCATCATTCCGCCCGACGGGTAGAACACTGACGCCCGCAGGTTGGTGCCTTCGTTGATGAGGTTGTGGTTGAGGGCCTCCGTGAAGCAGCTTGCCGCCGCCTTGGAGGAGGCGTACACCGAGGCGGTCGGCACCGGGGCGAACCCGCCGTCGCCCGATGACGTGACGATCACCTGACCGGGCTCGCCGCCGGCGATCATGCGGGGAACGAACGCCCACGTGCAGATGGCCACCCCGAATACGTTGACGCCGAAGCACCAGCGCCAGTCGTTTGGCTCCTGCTGCCACGGCTTGCCGCCGCCGCCCGAGGTGACCCCAGCGTTGCAGAACAGCAGGTTGCAGCCCCCGTAGGTGTCAAAGACACGGTCAGTGAGCGCGGTGACGGACTCCTCGTCGCTCACGTCGGTTCGCACGCCCTCGACCGGCCCCAGGGGCGACAATTCCTCCACCGCGTGCTCCAGCACCGGCTCCTCGATGTCGGCGATCACCACCCGGGCGCCCCGGCGCAGCAGAGCCGTCACGATGCCCTTGCCGATGCCGCTGGCCCCACCGGTCACCACCGCGACCGACCCGTCGATCATCAGGCGATCCAGAGTCATCCGAGACCTTCTCTCATGCCGGCACGACCTCGACGGGGATCCCGTTGACGGCTGCATTGCCCGACGGCACGTCCAGGAAGTCGGGCGGGGCCAGCAGGTTGTTGTTGACGCCGGCGTGCTCGCGGGCCACCGACTGCCGGGTGCCGGGCTTGTCGTGGCCCCAGCCGTGGGGCAGCGACACCACCCCGGGCATCATCTCGTCGCTGACCTCGGCGGACACCTCGATGGAGCCGTTGGAGGACGATACGACGGCGGTGTCCCCGTCGGTGACGCCCCGGGCGGCCGCGTCAACGGGATGGATGAGCAGGGTGCAGCGGTCCTTGCCGCTCACCAGCACCTTCACATTGTGCATCCAGGAGTTGTTGGAGCGCAGGTGGCGGCGGCTGGTTAGCACCAGCGGCTCGACAGGGCGGTCGATGCGGTCGGCCAACCGGCCGATGTCGGCGGTGATGTGGTCGGGAGCCAGGTCGATCTTGCCATCGTCGTGGAGCACGATCTCGTCGATGCGGGGCACCATCGGGCCGAGGTCGACGCCGTCGGGGCGCTCCTTGAGCTTCTCCAACGTCAGGCCGTCGGGGTTCTCGCCGTAGCGGTCGCCCCACGGGCCCGTGCGGATGGCCAGATCGTTGAGACGCTCCGGGCCGGGCTCCGGTGAGGCGGCCAGGGCCGCCGCCGGGTCGGCGCCCGAGAGTGCGGCGAGGTTCGAGAAGTAACCGTCGTCGATGGCAGCCGCGTCGGTGTCTGGCGGCATCCCCGCGCAGATGGCGCCCAGTCGGAGCAGGATCTCCCACTCGTGCGGCCGGTCCTCTGCGGGCGGGAACAGCGGCGGCGACCACTTGGTGGCCGAGCGGGTGGCCCATCCCCACAGCAGCTCGTCACAGTGGGGTTGCTCCAGCGCCGAGAGGCCGGGCAGGATCACGTCGGCGTGCCGGGACGTCTCGTTGAGAGCGTTGTCGAGAGAGATCATGGCGTCGAGCTGGGGCAGGGCCGCGTCCAAGCGGCCGGCGTCGGGGGCTGATATCACCGGGTTGCCGCAGATGACCAGCAAGGCCTTGATCTGGCCCGGCCCGGGCGTGTCGATCTCCTCGGCCAGACACGACAGCGGGAATTGTCCCAGAGCCTCCGGCGCCCGCCGTACGCGGCTGTGCTGGCGGCCGAACCCCTTGGGCGAGCCCCATTCCTGCTGGGCCGCGGTCACAGCCACCGGCTTGGCCCACATGAGCCCGC
>VXWX01000165.1 GCA_009835735.1 Acidimicrobiaceae bacterium | reverse complement strand
CTGTTCGGAATCGCATGGCCAGCAATATAGGCTGTATTGCAAGTTTTGTCAAGTAAACCTAACAATATTTGGTGGGGCCACTCTTCGTCGAACGAATCGCCGGTTGTGCTCAGGCCCAGATGTCGGGCATTGACTGCTTGCGCCGGGCCATGAAGTCCCGAAGGGCCTCGTCGACCGCGTCGTCGAGCGGTGGGGGCTCGTAGTCGGCGAGGAGCTGCTTCCACCTGTGGTTGGCCCGGACCACCGAATCCAGCTCGCCGGCATCGAGCCAGTTCTCGAAGGACTGCACATCGGCCAGTTCGCTCTCGTAGAAGGCGGTCTCGTAGTTGGCGAGGGTGTGGGACGCGCCGAAGAAGTGGCTGCCCGGCCCGACCTCTGCGAAGGCGTCCATGGCGAAGGCGTTGTCGTCGAGGGCCAGCCCCCGCAGGAAGGTGTGCATGGCGCCCAGGTGGTCGGCGTCGAGCATGAGCTTCTCGTAGCTGATCGTCAGCGCCCCCTCGAGCCAACCGGCCGCCTGCAGCACGAAGTTCGCTCCGCACAGGACTGCGGTGTTCAGCGAGTTGACGGTCTCCTGCATGGCTTGGGCGTCGGGCACCTTCGAGCTGGTGAACCCCCCGCTGCACCGGATGGGCAAGCCCACCCGTCGGGCTAGCTGCCCGGCGACGAACGAGCCCAGGGCGGGCTCTGGGGTCCCGAAGGTCGGAGAACCAGAGCGAAGATCGACTGACGTGAGGAAGTTCCCGAACACCGCCGGCGAGCCGGGACGCTCGAGCTGGCCCAGCGCCACCCCGACCATCACCTCGGCCAGCGCCTGGGTGATTGCCCCGGCCATGGTCACCGGAGCGGTCGCCCCGCCCAGCACGAACGGCACCACCACCGGGCACTGGTTGGCAGCCGCGTAGGCCCGCAGCGAACCCGACATGGCCTGGTCGTACACCAGCGGCGAGTTCATGTTGATGTTGCCCATCACCACGCATCGCTCGTCGACGAAGTCAGCCCCGAAGACGATCCGGGCCATCTCGACGGAGTCCTCGGCCCGCTCCGGAGCGGTCACCGATCCCATGAACGGCTTGTCGGTCCAGCGCAGGTGGGCATACACCATGTCGAGGTGGCGCTTGTTGACCGGCAAGTCCACCGGCTCGCAGACCGTTCCCCCTGAGTGGTGCAGCCATGGCGTTGAGTAGGTGAGCTTGATCAGGTTCTCGAAGTCGTCCAACGACCCGTAACGGCGACCCCGGTCGAGGTCGCGCACGAAGGGCATCCCGTAGGCCGGGGCGAACACCACGTTGTTCTCGCCGATGAGCACGGACCGATCGGGGTTCCGCGCGTGCTGGACGAACGACCGGGGCGCCGACGAGTCGATGATCGAGCGCACATGGCCCGGATCGAAGCGGATCCGCGGGCCGTTCACATCAGCGCCCGCGTCGCGCCACAGTTCCAGGGCGCGCTGGTCACCGCGGAACTCGACACCTACCTCCTTGAGCAGCTGGTCCGTGCGAGCCTCGATCAGCTCCAGCCCCTCGTCGCGCAGCAGCACGTACGGGGGGATCTCCCTGCGGACGCCGGCGATCACCGGCAGCGGTGCCGTCTCCGACGCGCGCTGGCGAATCCGGCCGCGCCCCCTCCGGGCCGACGCTCGCGCCTCGACCATGCGCGGATCTTATGCCCGGCGCGGGCGTGACAACAGAGTCGAATCGGATGTTTCGCCCGGCCCCTGTGCGGGCCGGGGTTACCAGCCTTCGAAGGCGGGGTCGCGCTTCTCCACGAAGGCCCGCATGGCCTCCTTGGTGTCTCCGGTGGCGAAGTTCACGCCCTGGCCGAGGGCCTCGGCCTCCAACGCCTGGAACAGCGAGATGTTGGAGGCATTGTTGAGGAAGCGCTTGGAGTTGGCTAGCGCGATGGGCGGACCGGCGGAGAGCGTGGCCGCCATCTCGTCCACCGCAGCGTCGAGGTCTTCGGCGGCGACGACCTCGTTGACGATGCCGAGCTCCGCGGCCCGACGGGCGTCGATGATGTCCCCGGTGAAGGCCAGGCGCTTGGCCTCATGTAGCCCGATCCGCTTGGGCAGCAGCCACGACGTTCCGAAGTCGAGGCTCAGGCCCCGCTTGGCGAAGATCAGCGAGAACCGCGCCCGCTCCGAGCACCACACCATGTCGGCGGCCAGAGCCATGCCAAAGCCGGCCCCCACCGCTACCCCGTCGACCTTGGCGATCACCGGACGAGGACAGTCGTGTATGGCCATCACCGTGTCGGCGATGTCGCGCATGTGGTCGATGCGGTGCCGGGGTGGCTGGTCTCCGGCCGCTTCGGTGTCGTCTGCGGGCCCCACGTCGGCACCGGCACAGAAGTCGCCGCCCGCTCCGGTGAGCACCACCACCCGGGTCGACGATTCGGCGATGTCGCGGAACCCGTGCCGCAGCCCGGCCCACATGGCCGGTGTGCAGGCGTTCTTGCGTCGAGGCCGGTCGACGGTGACGGTCGTGATGGCTCCGGCGGACTCGATGTGGATGTTCGGATGCGGCAACGGTGCTCCCGAGGCTCAGCTGGTTGTGTCGCGACGCTAGGCAGCCGGAGCCGCAAGTGCTACCTGCATCACCTCGGCGGTCCCGTCGGCGATGACGAGGCATCGTCCCGGCACCGGTGCCGGCACCAGGCGGGCGGGCACGGTCGCGCCGAGCAGGTCGCCGTCGAGGGGGCCGGGCCTGAACAGCACACCGGCGCGACATGACCGCATCTCATGGAGCCAGCTGCCGTAGGACGAGCGGAGCCGGTCAGCTGTCGTCGAGGCCACCAGATGGCTGCGTCCGGCGGTGGACGCAGCCAGTCCGGCCAGCGATCCGGCTGTATCGCCGACTCGGTCGGCATCGTCCACCAGCAACAGGCGGCGACCCTCCTCGTCGGCGGCTTCGGCGAGCGATCCGGCCGGCACGGCCTCCAGTCCCAGCAGGGTGGACAGCTTGCCGGGCCGGTCGGCCACCACCACCACGTGCGCACCGGCCGTGCGGGCGGCTGCGCCTATGGCGGCCAGTGCGTTGGTGCGTCCGGTGCGGGGAGGTCCCAGCACCAGGGCGTGCTCGCCGTCGTGGAGAGTGAGTCCGGCCGGCTCGAGGTTGAGATCGCTGATGGCGAAGCGGATGTGGATGCGGCGCTTCTCGGCACGCGCGCCGGCGGGCAGGTCCTCCACGCCGATGTGCTGGGGCAGGGACCCGACCCGGACAGGTTCACGCATGGTCGGCGGGAACTCGGCCGCCAGCGCCGTCGCGGCTGCGGCCAGGTCGCCGTTGGCAGGACGGGCGACATGAACCTCCAAGCCGTCCCCGACCCTGACAGCCCGACCCGCGACGAGATGGGCGGTGGGCTGCTTGAGCCCGAAGCGCAGGCCGTCGCTGGTGTCAGAGGTGGCGTGAACGAGGACCACGCCGGCGGAAGCGGCAAGATCGGGCGGAAGGTCCGCAGCCCGGCCGATGCTCACCGCCACCCGCACCCCCACCGCCGGGCCGTCGCTCCATATGCGAGCGAACCGGTCGTGGGGCTCCGGCTCGCGTACCGGGTCGTGGGCGCGGACCAGCCCGGCGAGATCGTCCACCAGCAGCACCACCTCGGCAGGACGCCCGCACCGGCTGCCGGCTCGCCGGGCGGCAACCTCGTCGTCGAGGAGGCGCAACAGGCGGGTTCGCCGATCACCCTCTGTCGGGGCGACGACTGCGCCGACATGGGGAAGGCTGCTGAGCGCCGACAACGTGCCGGCATCGAGGTCGATCCCGTAGACGTGCAGTTCATCAGGGCTGCGGATGCGGCACACGTCGAGGGCGACCGCGACCAGCGTGGTGGTCGTGCCCGACCCGGGGCCGCCGATAACCGCCAGGTGGCCGTCGGCCGGCTGCCATCCGCCGGGGAACTGCCGCTGCCGGACGGGATCGTCCACCAGCCAGGCCGCGGGCCGGCCCGGGCCGGCCGCTTCGGCGAGGCCCGTCGCGTCGACCTCGGTAGGGAGGGGCGCCGGCCACGGCGAGCGGGGCTCAGCGCCCCCGAGGTTGTGATGAGCTGCTCGAACGGCTTCCACCACCGAGTCGAGGTCGCTGTGCTCGTCGCCGGAGATCTGGATGGGGCGCGAGCCGGCCGGTCCGACCCGCAGGCCGGTCGAGCATCGGGGTGTAGTGCCGGTCACCAGCGCCGACTGGAACGCAACGAGCTCACCCGGTCCGAAGCGGGCCATCGCCCGGCCGGGCCGTTGGCGTGGGATGCGGGCCGCGTCGGGCGAATCGATCACGTCGTTGGAGTCGTGTCGGTCGGTCACCCGCAAGGCGATCCGACATGTGGTGTTGGCTCTGATGTCGTCGGTCACCACCCCGGCCGGCCGCTGGGTGGCCAGCACCATGTGGACGCCGAGGCTGCGGCCCCGCTGCGCGATCCCGACCAGCGAGCGGAGGAATTCGGGCAGCTCGGCAGCCAGCGTGGCGAACTCGTCCACCACGACCACCAGCCGGGGCAGGGGATCGCCGCCCGCGTGACCGGTTCGGGCCCGGAATGCGGCCAGGTCCTCTGCACCCGCAGCTCGCAGGCGCTCCTCGCGATGGCGCAATTCGGCCTCCAGGCACACCAGCGCTCGCTCGGCCAGGCGGTCATCGAGGTCGGTGACCATGCCGGCGACATGGGGCATCTCCGCGCAGCGGTCGAAGGCGGCTCCACCCTTGTAGTCGATGAGGACGAAGGCCAGATGGTCGGGGTCCGCGGACAGGGCCAGCCCGGCCACCATGGAACGCAGCAACTCGGACTTGCCCGAACCGGTAGTGCCCCCAACGAGCAGGTGGGGGCCGTCGGCCACCAGGTCGAGCACCAGAGGTCCGTCGGCGGTCGCTCCGATGGGCACCCGCAGGTCGTCCGTGCCGCGGGTGGCGGCCCATCGACTCTCCACCGTGTGGGGGGTCGGCTCGCTGCCGAGGAGGTCCAGCAGGGACATAGAGTCGGGCAGGTTGGCGGTCGCAGCCCGCAACTCGGGGTCGTCCAGCCGGGCCAGGCAGGCTGCGGCACCAGTGGCGGTCGCGACCGTGACACCCCACGCCACCAGCGGACCCATCACCGCCGAGGATCGAGGATCCACCAGCCTCAGCCGGCCGGCGTCGTGGTCGATGTCCACGATGGTGGTGCAACTGGAGGGCAGGTCGCAGGCGTCACTCGTGATCACGATCCCGGCGCACTGCTGGTGGCCGAGCACCGTCCGGCCCGGCGCCGAGCGGCCCGTGAGCGTCTCGACACCGTCGATGACGGCCAGCAATGCCCGGTGGCAGGTGGTCGCGGCTGCCGCCTCCGCGGCCGCAGCGGTAGTACCGGATTCTGTGGCCACCAGCGCTCCGGGTTCGCCCCCGATGTCGATGGCGTGAGGAAGCCAGCCCATCCACGACCATTCGGTGGCAAGCCCCGGCATCAGGCCCGCTATGGCCAGGTCGGCCGGACCGTGAAGCACCGCGGCCTGAAGGACAAGGCTGCGGGCCACGGCCCGGGCTACCGGTGGCGGGCCGACCACACCCACGACCTCGCCGGGCAGCAAGGACACCGCCACCGGCACATCGGCCAAGAGTTCGATCTCGTGCAGAGCCTTGAGCGCCTCTGGTGCGGCCAGTCCGCCCCCGTCCACCTCCAGCGGTGGCGTGTAGGGCACCTCCGCGGTGCCAACACCGAGCCGCATGGCGTCGGGATCGTCGCGGCGGCGCTCCCAGCAGCGCTGTGACGGCGTCTCGGCCCGGCGGACCAACTCGGCCAGATCCGGGACGAGGGCGATGCGCCTGCGCCGCTCGGCGGCGTGGGCCGCCGGCAACGCAGCAACGAAGTTCTCGACCCTCTGCACTACGGCGGCGCAAGCTTGCTCATGGGAGCGAGCGACCCGTCGGCGCCGCTCCAGCCAGGTGCCCACCGTGATGAGCGGCCCGAGAGCCGCGAACACCGCCATGAACGGGCTCCACACGACGGCCAGCACGAGCCCGACCGCCGCCGGCAGGACGATGCCCGCCCACGACAGAGCCTCGGGCTCCGGCCGGGCCGGCGGCTCGGCCGGCACTCGCAACGGCGCCGGCGATGTCGGCGGCCGGCGACGGGGCGGCCGGTTGAACGGGATCCGTCCGGCGGCCGCGCCCAACCCGGCGCGCGCGGCCGCGGGCCGGTCCTTCACCGGCGTCCTCCACTGCAGGCAGGTTGCGCCCAGACGGATGATGGCCCGGATCGGCACTCGGGTCGGGGCAGCCACGGGCCGGCCGGCCACCACTGTCCCGTTGCGGGAGCCGAGGTCGCCGATCACAAGCCTCTTGCCGGCCCGGCTCACCGTCACACGGGCGTGGCGGCGGGAGACCGTCGGGTCGTCGAGCACCAGGTCGCAGTCCTCCGAACGCCCTATCACCCAGGTGTTGCTCGAAGGGGGGAGCAGACGCGTGCCGGACCGCAGGCCCCCGGTCACGACCAGCGCGGCCCGGCGGCCGGACCAGTTGCCATGCACCTGTGGTGATTGGGAGGGGCGCTGCTCACGTCCCGGAGCGATCTCGAGCAGCGTCCCCTCCCAGATCGGGACCGACGACAGCGGCGTGTCGGGACCGTGCCAGCACCCGTCGATGCGCAGGCCGTCCCCGACGCGGTCGCCGGCTCGGTCGGCTACGCCGCGGAGCGCCGCGGCGAGGTCCGCCACCGTGTAGCCGTCGAGGCGGGAGTCGATCTCCACGGTCTGCTCCAAGCCGTCGAGTCGGTGCCGGACCCTCACCGGCTCCCCGTCCCCGCGGTCTCGTTGTGCGGCGGACTCGACCGCCGTCGCGGCGGCTAGACCGTGTCGAGCGCGCTGACGCCCGCCTGGAGCTCGGCGGAGATGAACGTCGAGTGCTCGCCCAGCGCGTCGCACAGCGCCCGCAGGTTGGGCCGGAACTCGGTCTCCCAGAGTTGCCGGAAGCGGTCGGCCCTGGCCCCCTGCCAGGTAGTGCCGTCTATGCCGGCGCCAATGGCGCTTATCACCCCCTCCGCCGTCTCCTTCTGCCGGGCGAAGATCACCGCGAGCTGCTCCA
>VXWX01000099.1 GCA_009835735.1 Acidimicrobiaceae bacterium | reverse complement strand
GCAACGAGGGCCGCATCTACCGCGACCACCAGTTCGAGTGGCACGACAGCCCCGAACACCTCGGCCACGAGGGCGTCGGCACGATCGTGGATACATCACCGGGGTCGCGCTTCGAGATCGGCGACAGGGTGGTGGTGTTCCAGGGCAACAGCTGCCAGGAGTGCTTCGTGTGCACCCAGGGGCTGTCACCAACTCACTGCCTGGCCATCCCCTACGAGGGCTACGACGACGGCATGGCCCCCCAGGACGTGACTGCCGGGCTGCTCGGCATCGAGAAGGTGAACGGCAGCGCCTCGGGCGGCTTCGGCATGGCCCGCTACCGCTTGGCTCCCGAGCACATGGTCGTGCGACTGCCTGACGACTTGTCGTTCCACCACGCGGCCGCAGCCAACTGCACGCTCGGCTGCACCTACACGGCGGCCGAGGAGGCCGGCGTCAAGGCAGGAGACGTAGTGCTGGTGGGCGGGGTGGGCTTCATCGGACTGGGCGCGGTGGCCAATGCCCTGCACCGGGGGGCGCAGGTGGTAGTGCTGGGCCGCAACCCGTATCGCATGGACCTTTGCCGCCGGCTCGGGGTGACGGCCGTGATCGATCCCGGCAGTCCCGACTGGCTCGAGCAGATCCATGCGGTGACCGGCGACCGCCGGGGAGCGGACGCGGCCTTCGAGTGTTCGGGCGCGCCGTACTACCTCGACCGCTGCATGGCAGGCCTTCGCCGCTATGGCACCCTGTTCTCGATGGGCTTCACCGGGTCGGAGGGCTACTCGGTGAGCATCCTGAATGACATGATGGACCGTCACATCAACTGGACCGGTGGCCACGACGTGCGCTTCCGCGACCGCGACGGCCTGCTGAGGATGTTGGGCGACCCTGAGGTTCAGGGCTGGATCGACACCATCGTCACCCATACGTACCCCATGAGCCGCGCCGCCGAAGCGTTCGAGGTCGCGCTCACCAAGGACTGCGGAAAGATCTACCTGCTCCCCCAGGAGTGAGACCCGGGTCTAGTCCAGGAAGCGGTTGAGGACGTTGCGGGTGATGGCCTCGACCTGAATGTCGCCTTGGGCCAGGGCATGGCACCACTCGGTGGTTCCCGCGCAGAAGACCTCGCCTGAGCCTTTGGCCATGGCCGTGATGACCGCGCTGCCGTAGCGGATGCGATCGCGGGCCTCGGGCGTGTCCTCGCCGAAGAGGGCCTCGGCTGCGAAGGCGAGGTCGCCGTCGGCGATCGAGATCAGGTTCCCGGCCTGGCCGTGGTCCTCCTCTTCGAGCGTCACCGGCGTGAGGGCCAGGATCTCCAGACCCTCGGGGGCGCCGTCGTCGCCGGTGGGATACGGGAGGCCGTGGCGGAAGGTGTAGGCGACCCCGTCGGTCTCGTAGCCGACCACGGGCAGGTCGCTGCCCAGCACGTCTCCGTAGTAGACGTCGGCTCCGTCGAAGGCCCAGTGGCCCGGCCGGTAGACGATGAACCCGCCCGCGCCCCTCGGCGAGAGTCCGCCCATTCGGGAGTACACGCCCCGGAAGCCGTTGGCGCCGAAGGTGGTGACCGGGGGCCGGTCGATGTAGTGGGCTTCGAACGCACCGGTACGCCGGTCGATGTCGTCGCTCTGGTGCTCGGGGTCGGCGTGGGCCGCGTACTTGTGGCATACCTGGGTATGCAGGCCGTCCTCCATGCGCACCTGCCACACGATGTTGCCGCCCAGGCGGGCGTAGCGGCCCCCGCCTTCGATGAACTGGTCCAGGACCGCACGGCCCCCGGCCGACCAGTACTCGTCGTGGCCGGTGGTGACCACCGCCCGGTAGCCGTCGAGCACCGTCGGGTCGCGGTCCAGGTCCCATTGCGACAGCAGCTCGGGCTCGTAGCCGTTGGCCTCCAGCCACCGGAACGTCAAGGCGTCGTAGCGGGCCCAGCCTGCGGCCACCGTCCAGACTGAGTAGCCGTTGCTGATGGCCCAGTCCGCGGCTGGGATCCCGACGGCGGCGCCCACCGGAGGCGGCGGCTGGGCGAGCCGGGGCACGCCCACCGGCGTGCGTATCAGACCCCGTGACCAGGGTCGGTCGAAGCTCAGGCGGGGCTTGAAGCTCTTCTCGCGCACTTCGAGGGGGTCGGCGGTGTGGTCGACGTACTCGTCGGAGAAGTACCCGCAGCCTCCGCCCCAGTCGTTGTACTCCTGCCAGGTGTAGGTGGCCGCCACCATGGCCAGCTTCGAGCCGCGGCCCGGCTCGGCCGCACGGAGCACGAAGAAGGCGTCCTGGGTGACCTCCTGCCCGTCACGCTCGCCCCGCAGCACCACGATGTAGCCGCCGGAGGCCCAGCCGGTCGGGATCTCGAAGGAGGCGCCCTGGGGCCAGCCGCAGCCCGAGGCGACCACGTCGTCGCCGACCGGATGATGGGCACCGGCCAGGCCGCGCTGCTCGTGGACCTTCTCGAAGGTGTGGCCGTCCCGCCACACCTCGAAGCCCCAGATCGGTGCGGACGTAGAAACGTGCAGGCCGACCGTCTCGCCCGGGGCGTAGCTGGGCTGGTCGGTGTAGCCCCAGATCTCCAGCGCCTCAGGATCGGTACTGGGACCGTCAGCGGAGATCCGCTCCAGCCAGGTGAGCCACTGGCCCTCGGCGCTGCCCCGCTCGACGGTCACGGCTGCCGCTGCGAGGTCGACAGGTTGCATCGAGCCATCACGGCATCACCATGACCTTGCACTGGTCGGTCGGCGTTCTCAGGGCCTCGAAGGCGGCGGGCAGTTCGTCGAGCCCGATGCGGTGCGAGATCATCGGGGCGGGATCGATCCGGCCGGCCGCGACCATCTCCAGGATGAACTGGTTCTCGGCCTTGGTGTAGACGCGGGCAGTGCGGATCACTGGCTCCTTGGAGTAGGCCAGCAGGTGGTCGAAGGAATCGGGCTCCATGCACACCCCGCCGGTCACCACCGTTCCCTGGGGCCGGACCGCGGCGATGGCCGCATTCAGCATCCCGGGTCGTCCCACCGCCTCGATCACCACGTCGGGCCCGGCTCCGGTGAGGTCGGCGAACTGTACGGCGACGTCGGTGCTTGAGCCGGCGTCGACGGTGTCGGTGGCGCCGAGACGCAGGGCCAGCTCCCGGCGGTGTTCGACCCGCTCCGACACCACCACCCGGCGAGCGCCGAAGAACCGGGCCCAGACGGTGGCGGCCAGCCCGATCGGGCCGGCGCCCAGGATCAGCACCCGGTCGCCGATCTCCAGCTGCGCCTGGCGGACGCACATCAGCCCGGTGGCCAGCGGCTCGCACAGCGCGGCCACCTCCATGCTCACGCCCTCAGGCACGGCCAGCAGGTCCGACAGCGACACCGTCAGGTACTCGGCATAGGCGCCGTCGGGCTCATCGGGGCCCAGAGCTCCGAAGGTCAGCTGGTCCGGGCACTCCTCGGGACGGGAGAGCAGGCAGTGGGGGCAGCGTCCGCACGATCCGATCGGGATCACGTAGACCCGGTCGCCCACCGCCCAGTCGCCGACCGGATCGGGGCCGACCTCGACGATCTCCCCGGTGACCTCATGGCCCAGCACCGCGCCCCTGCGGGCCAGATCGCCCTCGGGCGTCGTGGCGTGTAGATCTGAGCCGCAGACCCCGCAGGCCGACACCTGGATCACGGCCTGGCCGGGTCCGGGGCGGGGATCAGCGAGTTCTACGATGCGCAGCGGCAGACCGGGCGCGTCATAGACGGCGGCCCTCATGCGACGCTCCCCGCCCGGTTCATCCGCATGGCGGTGTCGCCCCGGCGGGGGAGGACGACCGGGTTGCGCTGCCAGTCGTCCACCCAACTATTGGCACACCGGCCGAGGCGGTGGGCGTCGACCATCAGACCGGCCGGCACTGGGCTCATCAACTCGACGTGGGTGCCGTCGGCGTCGTACAGCCAGGCGATGGTGCTGTCGTACTCCGGGTAGTAGGCCGGCTCGCTCAGGGGCTCTACCCCCAGATCCACCGCCCGCTGCCAGGCCCCGGTCACGTCGCCGGTGGTGAAGCAGATGTGGTCGTAGCAGCTGCCCCGCCGCTCGAACACCGGCCCGTCGATGGTGTCGAAGGCGCCGCCGATGATCTCCAGGCTGAACTCGTGGCCGGCCGCGTCGAAGAACGGGTCGCTCAGCATCACGAACCCCTGCTTACCCCCGTCCGGGAGCGGCGCGGTGAAGTCGTAGGTCTTGACCAGCCCGAAGTGCTCGATCCAGAAGGACTCGGCCCGGGCTAGGTCCGAGGTCACGAAGCACACATGGTGGAGGGCCAGTTCCTCGCGGGGACCCCGGGCGGTCCTGGGGACGGCCACGTCTCGGTGCTCGACCAGGTCAATCATGAGCCCCTCCGGCGACCACACCCCCGCGGCCACGGCCAGGGTCACGCCGTCGATGATGAACGGCTCAGGCTCCCAGGCCGACGGCACGCCCGCGGCCATGAGCCGAGCGTAGGCCGCCTCGACATCGTCGCACATCAGCGCCACTCGCTCGATGCTCCACGGCTGGCGGGCCAGGTAGTCCTCGGACTCGGGCAGCAGGGGCGGGCCCTGGAACTCGAGCAGCACGTCGGTTCCCGCGCCGCCGTAGGCCACGTCGTGGCAGCCGCGGCGGTAGGTCCGCTCGGTCAACTCGCAGCCCAGCACCCGGTAAACGCCGAAGCTGTAGTCCACGTCGGGGGTGAGGAACCCGATGTGGTCGAAGCGGAACTCCATCACGGAACTTCCTAGTGGCTGCGCGGCTAGCCGGCGAACTCGGCCCGGAGGCTGTCGATGCCCAAGCCCACACTCTCGACGATCTGCACGAACGACTCCCAGTGAGCCGGCAGGATCTCCACTGGGCCGCCCGAGTCCATGGCTCGACAGCCCCGCTCGCCGGGCAGGAAGATCTCGGCGACGCCGGGGCGCCTCCTGGCTCCCTTCACCGCCTCCACCAGCCGGTCGGACTTGCGGCCGGCCTCATCGGCGGGCATCCAGTGGGAGGGGTCGATGACGATCACGCAGGCCCCGCCGGTAAGGGCCTCGTCGCGGGGCTCCAGCCAGTAGGACGGGGGTCCGGCGATCTCGGGGCTCAGCCGGGCGCCGGGATTGATGAGCCCGGCCAGCATCTCGGTGAACAGGTTGAAGGCGTACAGCCGGGGTGAGCCGAACACCGACGGCGCCTCGCAGTCCGAGATCCGACCGTAGTCCTCCATCTGCTTGAAGTAGGGGGCCGGGTCGTCGGTGAGCTCGCCCGTGTCCGGATCGACCAGGAACGGCCCCGGCAGCCGCCTGCCCTGGAAGTAGGCCTCGCTGAGGTTGCCGTCGTGGACCTCGATGGCCTGGATGTCGGTGACGATCGGTGGGTGCTCGCCGCCGGGGGACGCGGCTGCGAACGGCGCCCCCGACAGCACGTTCTCCATCCCGCCCCAGGGCGACACCAGCGGCAGGCTGTTGTTGGTGGCCATGGCCATCATGCCCTCCCGGGCGGCCATGCGGACGTAGGTGCCGAAGGCGCCGGCGTCGTTGAAGTCGCGCACGAAGGCGATGGCGACGGCGTGTTCCCGAGCCTTGGCCATGGCCGCCTCGGTGGCCATGGTGATCGCCCACTGGCCCGAGGATCGGCGTGCGTCTATCACCAGCCAGGTCGGTCCTTCGTCCACTACCTCGGGAACCGCGGTCACGTCCATGGTGCCGGTGCGGGCCAGCAGTACCGGGATCTCGAACACGCCCATGCCCTGGGTGAGCTTGCCGTTGCGGTCCCCGTCGGAGACGCAGTGCGCTACCACCGCCGCATGCTCGGCCGAGAACCCCAGCTCGCCCAGCACCCGGCGGTAGCAGTGCTCCAGGAAGTCCGGGTCCTCGCGCCGCATCGCGCCGCCCCGGCTGGAGTCAGACTCACTCATGTCGGCTCCCTTCGTCGCAGCCCGTCTCACTACTGTAGAAACCTGTCCGATGGTTGAGATCGCCCGCCTGCCTGCCGACTGCACGACGGACGACATCGTCGAGGCCAACGAGCGCGACGGGGGCGTGATCGTCGACGGTTGGCTGGCGCCCGGTCTGCTCCAACGGTTCAACGCTGAGCTGGAGCCCTGGCTCGGTGCCCACGCCGGCACCGACTCCGGCTCCGACGCCTCAGACGAGTTTCTTGGACGGCGAACTAGGCGGCTCCAGGGGTTGTGCGCCAAGGCGCCCAGCTTCGTCGAGATCATGCTGGACGAGCGGCTGCTGGGCTTCGCCGAGGCGGTGGTGGGGCCGATCAGTCCCACCCTCATCCTCAACGACGGCGAGGTCATCGACATCGGACCGGGTGAGTCGGCCCAGCCGTTCCATCGCGACGACGACGCCTGGAACTTCGCGCACCCGCCGGCTCCGATGATCGTCAACACGATCGCCGCCCTGGTGGACATAACCCCGGAGATGGGGGGCACGCTGGTGGTGCCCGGCAGCCACCGCTGGGAGCCCGGTCGCCAGCCGGCCCCCCACGAGGTGGCCGCCTGCTCGCTCCCCGCCGGTTCGGTGTTGTTCTTCCGGGGCGACACGCTGCACGCCGGCGGGGCCAACCGCACCCCGGACCGGTGGCGCCGGGCCCTGTCAACCGGCTACTGCTGCGGCTGGCTGCGGCCGGTGGAGAACAGCTATACCAACATCCCGCCGGAGGTGGCCCGGACCCTGCCCCGCCGGGCCCAGGAGCTGCTCGGCTACGCGCTGTACGACGCCTCGGCGGTGGGTGGCGGCTACCTCGGCTACCACGACATGGGCGACCCCATGCGCCTGTTCGACGACTGAAGGGACCGCTCTACAAGTCGTCGAGTGACTCGCGGGTCTCCACCACCGACATGAACTCGATGATCGTGCCGAAGGGGTCCCGGCAGTACACCGCCTCGCCGCCATGGTCGAAGCGGAGCGGGTCACCTGTCCGGGTGCCGCCCAGCTCGACGAACCGGTCGAGGGCGGCATGCACGTCGTCGACCTCGATGGCGAGATGGCGCAGCCCCAACTCGTGGGCGCCTCGCTCGGCTGGATCGTCGCCGACCCGGGCGGGGGCGTGGTACTGCCACAGCTCGATGTAGCTGT
>VXWX01000166.1 GCA_009835735.1 Acidimicrobiaceae bacterium | reverse complement strand
CCAGCAGCGTGAACGTCTTCGCCGCGTTGAACATCGTCCGTCACCTCCGCTTGCGTCCCCAACCTACCCGCGGAAGGTAAGAGCCGGTTTGGGCTCCTAAATGGTCCTCGCCGCGTCGTCTCGCTCGTAGTAGCCGGAGTGGACGTATAGGGCGAAGACGCCCTCGGAGCGGTACATCTCTATGATCCGCTCGTCGTCGTCGATGGCCGCGGTTATCTCGTAGCCGGCGGACCGCAGGCGGCTCAGCTCGTGGCGTTTGAAGTCGGCCGACGGGCCCCTCGAGCCCCGGCCGTGCTCCGGGCGGAGGATCAGCAGGTCGTGGCGGACATCGTTGGCGGCCAGCCAGCTGCGGGTGTCGTCGGCCATGTAGTGCGGGCGGGCGGTGAGGATGGCGACCGTGTGGTCGTCGGCGACCGAGGCGGCCAGGGCCAGGCCGGACTCGTACGGCGGGTCGTCGGGCGCGGCGGTGAAGAAGCCCCGGAAGTCCTTGAAGGCTCCCCGCAGGTAGTGCTGGCGGTGGGTGGCGTCCGAGATGATGCCGTCGAGGTCCAAGATCACCAGCGGCCCGCCGGCCGGCGCCCCGCCGTCGCGGAAGTACCAGTTATCCGGTGTGCTCGTCACGTCCAGCCCGTCCTCAAGATCTCGGGTTGTTTATGGGTGCTCTATCCACAAAACCCACCCGAGAAATTGTGGGGCGGCTTGCGAACGGTCACTCCTCGTCGGCGGCTTCTGCGGCCCGGTCCCGAATCTCGGCCACCACGCCCGGATCGGCCAGCGTGGTGGTGTCGCCCAGATCCCGGCCGTCGGCCACGTCACGCAGCAGCCTGCGCATGATCTTGCCCGAACGGGTCTTCGGCAGGTCCGGCACCAGGAACACCGCCTTCGGCCTCGCCGTCGGCCCCAGCTTCACCGACACATGCTGGCGGACCTCCTCCCGCAACTCGTCCGACGCCACAGCCGTACCCACCAGGATCACGTAGCCCACGATCGCCTGGCCGGTGATGTCGTCCTTGGCGCCCACCACCGCGGCCTCGGCCACCGCCGGATGGTCCACCAGGGCCGACTCCACCTCAGTGGTGGAGATCCGGTGGCCCGACACGTTCATCACGTCGTCCACCCGGCCCAGCAGCCACAGATAGCCGTCGGCGTCCACCCGGGCACCATCGCCGGCGAAGTAGCGGCCCTCGAACTCCGACCAGTACGTCTCCCGGTAGCGCTCCGGGTCGCCCCAGATGCCCCGCAGCATCGACGGCCACGGCCGGATGATGGTCAGGTACCCGCCGCCCTCGGCCACCACGTTGCCGCCGTCGTCCACCACCTCGGCGAACACCCCCGGCAACGGCTGCGTGGCCGAACCCGGCTTGGTGGTCGTCACCCCCGGCAGCGGGGTGATCATGTGGCCGCCCGTCTCGGTCTGCCACCAGGTGTCCACCACCGGGCAGCGCTCGCCGCCGATATGGCGGTGATACCACATCCACGCCTCGGGATTGATCGGCTCCCCCACCGTGCCCAGCACCCGCAGGCTCGACAGGTCCCGGCCCGCCGGCCACTGCTCGCCCCACTTCATGAACGTGCGGATGGCGGTGGGCGCGGTGTAGAGCTGGGTCACGCCGTAGCGCTCGATGATGTCCCACAGGCGGTCCTTGGCCCACCCGGCCCGGTCGCCGGAGCGCTCCTCGGGGCGGGGCGTGTCCGGCGTGCCCTCGTACATCACCGACGTGGCCCCGTTGGCCAGCGGCCCGTACACGATGTAGCTGTGGCCGGTCACCCAGCCGATGTCGGCCGCGCACCAGAACACGTCGGTGTCGGGCCGCAGATCGAACACGTAGCGATGGGTGAACGCCACCTGGGTCAGGTACCCGCCGGTCGTGTGCATGATCCCCTTCGGCTTGGCCGTGGTGCCCGACGTGTACAGCAGGTACAGCAGCTGCTCGGAGTCCATCGGCTCGGCCGGGCAGTCGGGGGCGGCCTCGGCCATCAGGTCGTGCCACCACAGGTCCCGGCCCTCGACCATCACCGGGTCGGTGCCGCAGCGGTCCACCACCACCACGTGCTCCACCGACGGCGCGCCGGCCGACAGGGCCAGATCGACGTTGGGCTTCAGGGCCGACGGGGCGCCCCGGCGGTAGCCGGCGTCGGCGGTGACCACCAGCCGGGCCTCGGCGTCGGCGCAGCGGTCGGTGATGGCGTCGGGCGAGAAGCCGCCGAAGATCACCGAATGGGCCACCCCGATGCGGGTGCAGGCCAGCATGGTGATGGCCAGCTCAGGGATCATCGGCATGTAAACGGCGATGCGGTCGCCCCTGCGCAGGCCCAGGCGCAGCAGCACGTTGGCGAAGCGCTGCACGTCGTCGAGCAGCTCGGAATAGGTGATGGTGCGGGTGTCGCCCGGCTCGCCCTCCCAGTGGAAGGCCACCTTGTCGCCCCTGCCCGCGGCCACATGGCGGTCGAGGCAGTTGTACGACACGTTGAGCTGGCCGCCCACGAACCACTTGGCGAACGGCAGGTCCCACTCCAGCGTGGTGTGGAAGTCGGTGTGCCAGTCGAGCAGGTCCCGGGCCTGGCCGGCCCAGAACGCCTCGAAGTCGGCGGCGGCCTCGTCGTACATCGACCGGTCGGCGGCCTGGGCCGCGGCCGCGAAGTCCGGCGGCGGCGGCAACGTGCGGTCCTCGGTCTCGTAGATCTCGATCGAGCCTTCGGCCATGGGTAACTCCTAGTTTCTTGCGATACCTACCGGGACGGTCTCGGTGTCGCGGCCCGACCGCAGCACCGTGCCCGGCAGGGCGTCGGTGGACTCGCCGTCGACCACGGTGGTGACGCCGTTGACCATCACCCGGCGCACCCCGGTGGCCTCCGACCACAGGCGCTTGCCGTCGCCCGGCAGGTCGGCCACCAGCACCGGCTCGAGCGCGCCCACCGTGTCGGGATCGAACAGCACGACGTCGGCGAAGCAGCCCTCCGCGATCCGTCCCCGGCGCTTCAGGCCGAACAGCCGGGCCGGCGCCTCGGTGAGATGGTGCACCGCGTTCTCCAGAGTGGTGAGCCGGCGGCCCCGCAGGCAGTCGTCGATCCACGCCGTGGTGTAGCAGGCGCCGGCCATGCGGTCGAGGTGCGCCCCGGCGTCGCTGCCGCCGATCATCACCGCCGGATGCTCCCATGCCTCGGCCCGCAGCCGCCAGCTCTCGGGATCGTCGTCGGTGGGGGCGGGCCACAGCACGGTGCGCAGATCGTCGGCCAGGCAGATGTCCACCAGGCAGAAGAAGTCCCGCTGGCCCCGCTCCCGGGCGATGTCGCCTATGCGGCGGCCCTTCAGGCCCTCGTTGGCGGCCGAGTAGGTGTCGCCGATGCGGTAGTCGGACCAGCCGGTGAGACGGCTGAACACGCCCGCCTCCGGGCTGGCGGCCGAGTTCTCGAGGGCGATGAGGGTCTCGGGGCGGCGCAGGGCCTCCATGCGCTCTGCGATGGGGAGGCCGAACGTGTCGGGCCAGCCGGGCAGCATGTGCAGGGCGCAGAACGTGCCCAGGTTCATGTTCATGCCGACCAGGATCGGCATGGTGAGGGCAATGACTATGGCCCCGGCGTCGGCCGCCTGCTCGCAGGCCGCGATCTGGTTGCGGTAGTCGTCGGGACGGGCCGAGTCGATCGTCAGCACGTTCCAGTTCAGCGGGCGCCGGGCCTCGAGCGACATGCGGGTCATCAGGTCGGTCTCTTCGGCGCTGAAGCCCTTCATGCAGCCGTCGGCGACCCACTCGAGGGTGGTGCCGTCGTGGGTGGCCGTCTCCCGGCACAGCTCCAGCACCTCCTCCTCGGAGGCCCAGCGGCTGGGCACCGGCTGGCCGTCCCAGTCGTTGTGGGTGTAGCTGCGGCCGGTGGAGAAGCCGAGGCCGCCGGCGGCCAGCGACTCGGCCAGCAGGGCCCGCATCAGGGCGATCTGGTCGTCGTTGGCCTCGTGGCCGACGGCGTCGTCGCGCATGACCGCCCGGCGCAGCGCGCAGTGTCCCACCATGAAGCCGGCGTTCACGCCGATGCCCCTGTTCTCGACGGCCCGCAGGTAGTCGGCGAAGCTCTCCCAGTCCCAGGGCACGCCCTGTTCGAGGGCGGCCAGCTCCATGCCCTCCACCTTCACCATCATGCGCTTGAGGTACTCGCCGTCGGACGGGTGGCTGAGTGGGGCGAGCGAGAACCCGCAGTTGCCGCCGACCACGGTGGTGACGCCGAACGTGTTGGACGGGGTGGCCCTCGGGTCCCAGAAGATCTGGGCGTCGTAGTGGGTGTGGGGGTCGATGAAGCCGGGGCACACGACCAGGCCTGTCGCGTCGATGGTTTCGGCGGCGTTGGCGTCGGCGAGCTCGCCGGGGCCGGCCACGGCCACGATCCGGCCGTCGGCTATGCCGATGTCGGCGGGCCGGGCGTCGGCGCCGGTGCCGTCAACGAGCGTGCCGCCGATGATAAGCGTGTCGAGCATTGCGCAGAGGGTAGCCGTGGCACGGTGCCGGGAAATCTCGGGTCGGTTATGCGCGGTCAACACCCAAAACCAACCCGAGAAATTAGCCGCCTGCACCCCCGCCGGATCTCGGGTGAGTAATGGGTCGCCCAGACCCACAAACCGCCCCGAGAAACCGGGGGGCCGGGACTACGGCCCGACGGGTTCCTGAAACCTCGGGGGGCAGCCGGCGATACAGTCGCGACATGCTGTTGCGACGCGACAAGACGCGGATGCCGACCGAGACCGACGCCCTGCCCGGGAGGGCCGAGGCCATGCCGGTGCAGGACTACGGCCACCTCGTGCTCGGCACCCCGCTGGAGCCGCCGTTCCCGGACGGGCACGAGCAGGCCATGTTCGGGATGGGGTGCTTCTGGGGCGCCGAGCGGTTCTTCTGGCAGATGCCCGGGGTGCACACCACCGCGGTCGGCTACTCGGGCGGCGTGACGCCCAACCCGACCTACCACGAGGTGTGCACCGGGCGCACCGGCCACAACGAGGTGGTGCTGGTGGTGCACGACCCGGCGGCGGCGCCCTACGAGCAGCTGCTGAAGGTGTTCTGGGAGATGCACGACCCCACCCAGGGCATGCGCCAGGGCAACGACGTCGGCACCCAGTACCGCAGCGGGATCTACGTGTACTCCGACGCCCAGCGGGAGACCGCGGCGGCGTCGAGGGACCGGTACCAGGCGTCGCTCACGGCCAAGGGCTTCGGCGAGATCACCACCGAGATCGTCGACGCCGGACCCTTCTACTACGCCGAGGAGTACCACCAGCAGTACCTGGCCCGGAACCCGTACGGGTACTGCAACCACGGCTTCTGCCAGGTCGGCTACGAGCCCGCCGCGGCCGCGGCGAGCTAGCGGTTTATCCCCCGAATTGTCCCTGAGTTGACCATCGACCGGGGGGCTCCAGACCCGCGGGTGCCATCACCGCGGTCCCGGCGCCTGGGGGTGGCGCTGATGCTCGTGTCGGGGCTGGGCTTCGGCAGCACCGGGGCCATTTCCCGCAGCATCGAGGCCGACGCATGGCAGCTCGCCAGCTGGCGGAGCTTGCTCGGCGGCGGCGCGGCGCTGATCTACGTGGGGCTGCGGGGCCGCATCGGCAGCAAGCCGGACCAGTTGCGGCTCGGCGCAACCCTCGGCCCCTCGGGGCTGCTGCTGGTCGGGCTGGCCGCGATGTCGATGATCCTGTATGTCGACGCCCTGCAACGCACCGAGGTCGCCAACGTCAGCGTGATCCTGGCCACCGTGCCGTTCCTGGCCGCCGGGCTGGCGTGGCTGGTCCTGCGGGAGCGGCTGCGGCGCTCGACAGTGGTGGCCGCGGTGATCGCTCTGGCGGGCGTGACCCTGACGGTGGCCGGGAACCTCGGACCCGGCGACCTCGACGGCAACCTGCGGGCGGTGATCCTGGCGCTGACGCTGGCGTTGCTGATCGTGCTGATCCGCCGATTCGAGGGCGCCGACACCGTGCTGGCGCTGGGCACGGCCGGGGTTCTGCTGTTCGTGGTGGCGCTGGTGGTGGCCGACCCACTCGGGGTGGCGGGCGACCAGATGCCAATGCTGGTGTTCTTCGGGGCGGTGTTCGCGGTGTCGCTGGTGCTGTGGGCCGAGGGGGTGCGGCTGATCCCGGCCGCGGAGGCTGGCCTGCTGGGGTCGAGCGAGACACCGTTCTCGATCCTGCTGGCGTGGATCGTGCTGGCCGAGGCCCCGCCGGTGGCGACGGTGGTCGGAGGTCTGATGGTGCTGGGCGCCATCTTCGGCCACGCCGGCGCTGACCTCGCCGCCGGCCGGGTCAGCCGCCCATGGCTACGTCCCAGGACTCGCCCCCGGATCTAGGAGGCTGGGCTCCCGTCGGATGACTGCGGGGGGAACCGCTCGCGGCCCCAGGTCAGCCAGACCACCAGGACAGCGGCGTGCAAGATCAGCACGCCTGCAGCGAACGCGACGGCGAAGAGGACCGAACCCAGCCATTCCATATAGATGACCAAGAAAAGGAACAGAAGGACCAACCCATGGCTGACGGAGTAATAGACGACCTTCTCGCGGGTGCTGCGGAACTCGGGCTTCCATAAGACCTGGAGCCACAGGCTCCTTTGCGGCTGTTGTGGGTCAGCCATCCTCGGCGGCGGGGTCGGGCCTCGGGGGGCGGAAGAAGAGCAGGAGCTGGGCGGCGCCAGCGCCGACGCCTAGCAGCAGGGCGATGCCAAGGCCGGTCATGCCGTCGAGGCGGTGGGCGATCTCGAGCTCGTAGTCCAGCGACATCGCGCCGGGGCCGAGAATGGCACACACCAGGCTCATGACCGCGATCAGGGCCACGTACTCCCAGCCTTCGCCGGTGATCATGAAGCCCTTGTCGCGGTGGACGGTCCAGAAGGCCACCACCATCAAGGCGATGAGCCCGGCTGCGGCCAGCTGGGTGAGGAGGCCGAGGACGAGCAGCACGCCCACGCCCATCTCGGTGCCGGCGGCCAGGGTGGCGTGGATTTTGCCGGGGCGCATGCCCATCGACTCGAACCAGCGGCCGGTGCCGGCGAGCTTGCCGCCCCGGAACGCCTTGTTGTAGCCGTGGACGAAGATCATCATCCCGAGGGCGGACCGCAGTAGCAGCAAGGCGGTGTCGAAGGTTCGGGGCGAGTCGATCGCGCTGTGCTCGCCGCCGGCGAAGAGCGGTGCCACGGCAGCGTAGGACCCGTCGCCCCAGACCAGGTCCTCGTAGAACAACACCGCCAGCGCCAGGGCGACCAGGGTCACGGCGGTCAGCACCCGGATGACGATGTCGGCTGTGCGCTTGCTCACGGTGACCCTCCCCCCGTGGACCGATGTCCTGCGGTCGCGTTGCAGCGGCTGGTCGGCGCGAGTGTAGACACGGTTGCCGGCACCCCCGTGGCGCCGATCCTGCCCGCGGCGCCCACGCCGACATCGACAGCAGCGCAGGCTTCGCTCGGACCCGCAGCAGGCGGGAACGCTCAGTCCGTGATTGCCCCGCTCGTCGAAGCCGTCGGGCCTGGCGCCTCATCGCTGTCCCTTGTTGGGATCAGCTTGATCGGGTCCCGACCGTCGACGTGGCCGAAGAACGTTCCGTCCACGACCCCGTAGCCGAGCAGACGCTGGATGGTGGTACTGAAGTTCGCCGCCTCGTCCGGGCCGACGGCCAGCACCATGTTCTCCACCTGACGCAGCCAGGGCTGGAAGTAGATGATCGATACCCCGGTCCGGGTCTCGTCCGAGCGGTTGGCTCCCGCTCCGTGGTAAATGCCGCCGAGCCAGACGAGGGCGCTTCCCGGCTGGAGATCGAGCGAGATCGCTTCGCCCTCGGTCGGCTGTCGCTTGGTCTCCCAGCGGTGGCTGCCCGGCACGATCAACGTCGAGCCGTTCTCGGGCCGGTACGGCGAGAGCGCCCACATGACACTGACGCTCCATGGCGGGCGGGGCCGCGCCACCCCGGCGAGGTCGTCGTCGCAGTGGAGCAGCTGGGCGGTCTCGCCGGGATGGATCCGGGTGGCCTGGCATGTGGCGAGAAGGCGACTCGGCCTCAGGTGGTCGTCGAGCAGCTCGAGGATTGCGGGGTGCTCGACGAGCGTCGCAACCGAAGGGCATTTCACGAGCAGCGCATAGGTCCGCTCGGTTCTGAGGCCCTCGAAGTCGTTCCGGCCCCAGCCCTCGGCACCGAAATGGGGCTCCAGTTCAGCCGTGATGGTGGCCAGGACGTCCTCGTCAAGGATGCCCTCCAGGACGGTGTAGCCGTCGGAATCCAGCTGCCGGCGGGTCAGTTGAGCATTCCTAGGAACTCGTCGGTCGTTAGCACGGCGTGGCCGAACGACGGCCAGTTCGTCTTGATCGTGGCGTCCATCTCCTCCTGGCTGAACGCCGCGATCGCGTCCGAGATCAGTGTGGCGTGGTAGCCCAACTCGACTGCGTACCGCCCGGTCGAGTCGATACAGGTGTTGGCTCGGTTGCCGGCAATGACGACATGATCGATTCCGCGCTGCATCAACTGGTAGTCGAGGTCCGTGCCGGCGAACCCACTCGCAGTCCAGTGCTCCTGTGCCACTATGTCCCCCGGTTGCGGGGCGACGTCGGGATGGACCTCCACACCGAAGCTTCCGGCCTCGAACAGCCCGAAGTCCCTGGTTCCCTGGTGCGACGGGTTGAGGAACTTCCAGCCGTCGTAGTCGCCGCCGGTGTTGGCGTGGTGCAGCGCGTATGCGACGGTGAGTCCCGCAGCCCTGGCCCCGTCGACCAGGCGCTTGAGGTTCGCAACCGTGCCGGTCGCGCTCGCGGTGGCCGCGGTCAGCGGGTAGAGCTTTCCGCCCTCAGAAAGGAACTCGTTGAGCGGATCGACCAGGAGGACGGCCGTCTCGGTGGGTGGGTAGTCCGGCATAGGCGTCTCGACTCCCTTGCTTGAGGGGTCCGCTCGAGACCCGGGTACGGTGCGAGTATAGCTGACTCTGTATTATAAAGTGATCGCGATCCTGGCAATTGACAGAAGCAACAAATGTGAACTGCAGCGAATGTGAACCATTACGGTGGCAGCGTCGGCGACGAGGCAGCTGAGAACTAGGGCTTCAAGAAGAACGATGGACTGGAAGGAAGTCAACACGAGGCACTGCGGTGTCGCCGCGGCAACCGGGATCGTTGGCGACCGGTGGACGCAGCTCATCCTGCGCGACGTCTTCGCCGGTGTCCGTCGATACAGCGACCTCCTCGATCACCTGGGCGTGTCCACGGCCGTGCTGGCGGATCGCCTGGGGAAGCTCGTCGACCACGGCATCCTCGCCAAGGTCCCCTATCAGACCGAGGGTCGGCGTCACCGCTACGAGTACCAATTAACCGAGCGGGGCTTCGGTCTCCTCTATGTCCAGCTGGCCCTGGCCGAGTTCGGGTACGAGCATCTCGTCGACGACGAGAACCGGCTGGTGAGCATGTTCGACCGCGACACCGGCCAGCGGGTCACGGTCGGACTGGTGCGCGAAGACGGCACGCCGGTGGACCTCGGCTCCCTCGAACTGCGAATAAACGAGGAATCGGCGGCCGGCTAGAGCGTTCCGGCTAGGGCGTCTTGCGGCCAGACGCCAGCTCAGCCGTTCAGTGTCAGCTCGGACAGGGCCGGGGGCTCGTCCAGCTTGACCAGACGCCCGGGGAAGCCCTTGAAGTGGGGAACGCCCTGCTCGTGGTCGAGCCACTCGTCGACGTCGTCGCACAGCACGGCGTCGCTGCTGATGAACGCGCCGGCCAGATCGGCCTCGCCCCGCATCTCCGGATACCACCAGCCGTGGGGGACCCGCAGGTGGCCCGCCTTCATCGTGTCCCTCACCCCGATGGCGGCGACCACACTGCCGGTCGGCGTCTCGAGCCGTGCCCAGTCCCCCTCGACGAGGCCCTCGCGGGCGGCATCGTCGGGGTGCAGGAACAGCTTCGGCCGCGGCACCCGGCGGCGCAGCACCGGAATGTTGCGCTGGCCCGTCTGGAAGAAGGGGTCCTCGCGCACGCCGGTGAAGACCGCGTACGGGTAGTCGTCGTCGGGGGCCGCCGGCGGCTCCCGGTGGTAGGGCAAGGGGTCGAAGCCCAGTTCGGCCAGCACGCTGGAGGCCAGCTCGACCTTGCCCGACGGGGTGGCGAACCCCGTCCGCTCGTACTTACGGAACTCGGCAACAGGCGAGTGCATGTAATAGTCGTGCACGAACTGCTCGAACGTCTTGCCCGACGGCGACAGCCGGAAATCGAGCACGTCCTTGAGGTTGGCCCAGGGGAAGTGCTCCCCGAACCCGAACCGGTGGGCGAGGTCGCGCCAGAACCGGAACGTGCTCGACGACTCCGCGGGCGGATCGACGACCTGCTCGTTGACGGTCAGCCGAGTCGTCCAGCTCCACGTGTCGGCGATGTGGTTGCGCTCCGAGAACACGTCGCCGGGCAGCACGTAGTCGGCCAGCATTGCGGTGGGCGTCATGAAGATCTCATGGGCGACGATCAGTTCCTGGTTAAGGAGCCCCCGGTGGATCTGGTGCTGGTTGGGATAGCTGAGCAGTGTGTTGTTGCCGAGGGTGATGAACGCCTTCACGGGGTAGGGGTCGCCGTCGGCCATGGCCCGGAACACCGCCGTCGGGTTGGCCATGTAGCAGCCCATCACCAGATCGGCGTAGCGGTACCCCCACACCCTCTCGGTCGCGTCGGCGAGCAGGTCCTGCGCCCGGTAGGTGAAGGCCGGATGGTCCCGGGAGCCGAGTTGCTTGTCGCGCTGCTCCTGGCTCAGGGCCTCATGGAACTGCATCCTCGACTCGGGGATGTAGTCGGGGTTGAACCCGCCGAGGCTCTCACCCCCCACCACATCGAGGTTTCCCGTGACGGCCCGCAGGATCGACTGGAGCCGGATGCCGGATGTCGACGAGATCTGCTGGTCGGTGATTGGAGTCCAGGGGATCACCGCGCTCTCGGCCGTGGCGTACATCCGGGCCGCGGCCCGGATCTGGGCGCGGTCTACGCCGGTGATCTCCTCCACCCGCTCGAGCGGATACTCGGCGACCCTGGCCCGGAGGTCGTCCCAGCCGACCGTCCAGTCGCGCACGAAGTCGGCGTCGTAGAGCTCCTCATCGATGATCACGTGCAACCAGCCGAGGAGCATCGCTGCGTCGCTGCCGGCCCGAAGGCTGAGGTGGAGGTCGGCCTGGGCCGCCTGCTCGCTCACCCGCGGGTCGAGCACGATCAGCTTCGCCCCGTTGAGCCGAGCCAGGTTGATCATGTTGAAGATCGGCGTCCACGAGTGCCGCTTCGGGTTGTGCCCGATCAGCACCACGCACTGCGAGTTCATGATGTCGGGGAACGGCATCCAGCCGTAGGTGAACTTGTTGACAGCCGCGGTGTTGCCCGCGCACAGCGCCACGCCGCTGATCCAATTGGGTGAGCCGAGCAGGTTCATGAACCGCCGATCCACACCGTGGGTGACCTGGGTGTTCCAGCCCGAGGTCGACACGGCCAGGGCCTCAGGACCGTGCGCAGCCACGATCGCCATCAGCTTCTGGGCGATCTCGTCCATCGCCTGCTCGTAGGAGATCTCCTCCCACCGGTCGTCGCCCCGCTCGCCGGCCCGCTTAAGCGGTACCCGGAGACGGTCGGGGTGGTTGTGGATCTGGGGGGCGGCAGTGCCCTTGAAGCAGATGTTGTGGGCGAGCAGCGGGTTCTCGTGGGGAAGGATCTGAGTCAGCTTCCCGTCGGTGACCACGGGCCGGAGCTGGCAGCCGATGTCACAGATCGTGCAGACGACGTGGCGGTCGGTCTGGGGCGGGCTGTCGATTGCGGTTGTCATGCGGTCTCCCTGAACTCTTGTGGCGCGAGTGTCTAGCCGCCACGGTCTGCGACCGGGACCCTGGCCGCAGCCGTGACGGCGGACGGGATAGACGCGGCGACTCCGAGGAGAGTCGTATCAGCGGTGCGTCTCCCCATCACGGAAGAATGATAGCTGACTTTGTTCTTCAAAGTAAGGGGCGGTGGGTTGCCCTCGCGAGCACCGGCCGGCGCGAACTCTCGCCGGTGGCGGGGTGCGTCGCTCGGTCGGCGGCTGGCGGGGCCGGCGGAGAGTAGACATTCATGCCGTGGGTGCGACCCCAGCGGTGGCTGTGACGATGGTGGCTGGAGCCCGGACGGCGGTGCGGCCCGTGGACGGCGAGCTGGCCGGCTGGAACCCGGTGGTGCTGGCCGGAGTGGTGGGCCGAGAGGTGCTGGATCGAGCCGGACTCGACGCGGGCGTGCTCGACGAGGTGGTGGTGGGGTGCTGCGATCCGGTGGGGGCGGCCGGGGCCGACGTGGCCCGGGCGATCGTGCTGGCCGCCGGGTGGCCGGTCTCGGTCGGCGGTTCAGTGATCGACCGGGGCGAGACCAGCGGCGCGGCCGCGGTGCAGGCGGCGGTGGCCGCCATACGGGCCGGCCAGGCCCGGACCGTGCTGGTGGTAGGCCTAGGGCTCTGCTCGGTGGTGCCGCCGGGCGCCGCCGCGCTCAACCGCACCTACGGGGCGCCGTGGGGCGGAGTGGCCGAGCAGTTCGAGGAGGTCGGGGGGCTGCTGCCGGCGCCCCGGCTGTCAGAGAGGGCTGCTCAGACCGCAGGCATCGGCCGGGCTGATCTCGACGCCGCGGCCGAGGAGTCCCGGCGCCGTCGGACAGAGGCGGACAGGAGCCCGGCCATCGTGGCGGTGGCGGCCCGGCCGGGCGACGCCGCGGGGCGGGGCGTTTATCGGGGCGACCCGGTGGCCGCGGACGTGGTACGCGACCGGGGCGATGCCGCGGACTTGCCGCCAGCCTTCGATGACGACGGCCTACTGACCGCGGCCACCTTCGCTCCCCCAGCCGACTGCGTGACCGCCGTGCTGCTGCAGGCCGGATCTGAGGCTCGGGCGTCGAGCGGGGCGGCCACGGTGGCCGGGATGGGCCGGGCTGCGGGCGACCCGTTCGACCCTGTCGGCAACGTGGCCGCGGCGGTCGGTCGGGCGCTGGGCGACGCCGGGGTCGAACTCGCCGCCGTGGACGCCATCTCCGTCGTCGAGCACGACGCGGCCACGGCGATGCTGGTGGCCCGGTCCCTGGACATCGACGCGGAGCGCATCAACCGTGACGGAGGTGCGGTGGCCACCGGCAACGCCGGAGCAGCCGAGGAACTGCGCCTCATCACCGACGGGCTCGCGGTCCCGGCAGGACCGCTGCTCACCATCAGCGCAGGCCCCACCGGATCAGCGGCCATTGTGTGGCAAACAGATATTTGAGTAACTTTCAGTTGTTTATGTCATAGTCGGCTGCTACAGTAACTCCCATGGAAATCGAAGTCCTCGCCACGCTCCTGGGAGTCTCGCTCGCCGCTCTCGTGGCAGCGTGCGGCGCGGGCTTCCGCTGGCTGCGCTCCGATTTTCGCGACCTGCGCAGCCACGTCGACACACGATTCGAAGAGCAGATCACAACCACCAGCACACAGTTCGCCACGGTCGATGCCCGCTTCGACAGGCTGGAGGCGCGCTTCGACAGGCTGGAGGCAAAGGTGGACGACCTGATCATGGGCTTGGCTCGTTCCGGGTCTCTGATCGATCCGCAGCCACCGAACTCGGCTTCTGAGGGAGGCCCACATGAAGACGAACAAGGAGGTAACGAGACGGCTGCATAACATCGGGGCAGTCGGCGGTGGGAGGCTGGCGTGAAGGTGAAGTCGGAGAGGGCCGTCAACATCGGGTTGCTGCTGCTGGCGCTGACGGGCCTGGTGGTGGGCTCCATCCTGGCCGACCTCTTCAAGGTGCTGATCGCGGTGGTGATCGCCTACGGGGTGCTGCGACTCGGCCTGGCCATGCTTCGCAACCTGGCCCGGCCGCTGCCGGAGCCGCCGGACCCGGGCATCCTGCGCAAGGTCAAGATCGAGTACCGATGCAGCATCTGCGGCGCCGAGGTCCGTATGACCATCGCCCCCGACGAGGACCCCGAGCCGCCCCGCCACTGCCAGGACGAGATGGACCTGGTGACACCCATCGAGTGACAGCGACCCGAGTTATCCACAGGCTGTGGACGAATCGGGGGATAATTACAACTGTGTGATATGCGGGCGGGCGCCGGTCAGCGGTACTGGGTGGCCGTGACGATCCCAGCCAGGATGAAGGCCAAGCCCACCAGCAGCACCACATTTGAGGTGTCCCAGATCACGCCCAGGTAGTTGACGATGATCGTCGCCATACCCAGCCCCAGCAGGCCGAACAGCAGGATCGGCACCCAGATGGGGCTCGGCGGCAGCTCGTCGAACCCGGTGTGGGTCTGCCTGTCGGGCTGGTAGTTGTCGGGACGGGTGCCCTTGGCGGTCACACGGCCGGCCGGCACTCGGCGCTTCGTAGGTCTCGGCATGACCCCGAGGATAGCTACCAGCGGCCTGCCAGGAACCTGGCGGCGTCGGTGGCGGCCGGGTAGGCGCCGGTGAGTCCCGCGCTCATGTAGCCGGCGTCGGCGATCAGCGTCACGCCGGTGACGTAAGCGGCCGCGTCGCTGCACAGGAACAGCAACGGATAGGCCTGCTCCATCGGCGTGGACGCCTCCACGCCGGCGTCGGCCCGGTAGTCGGCCCCGAACTCCAGCCACAGCTCCTTGTTGGCCTCAGCCAGCGGCGTCACCGTCGGGCCCGGGCAGATGGCGTTGACGCGGACCCCCCGCCGCAGCAGCGAGTAAGCCCTGGTGGCCACATAAGCGCACATGGCCTGCTTGGTGTGGAAGTAGTCGGCCTTGCGATGGTCGACGAACCAGGCGGCAGCCTCGTCGAAGCCGGACATGTCCAGCACCTCGCTGAGCTCCTCCAAGTTCCGCTCCCAGCCGAGGCCGGCCGTCGAGGAGATGAAGCCGATAGCCGAACCCGCCGGCAGCATCCCCGCGTCCAGCATCCGGTCGATCAGATGGCGGTGGCCCACGAAGTTGATCCGCTCGATGCCCGGTGTGCCGTCGGCCACCCCCGCGCAGGCCAGCAGGGCATGCACCGGTCCGCCGCAGGAGTCCACGGCCGCGTCAATGGACGGCTCCGAGGCCAGGTCCAAGCCGATGGCCGTCACCCCGTCCAGCGTCACCTCGGCCCGGTCCATCACCACCACCTCGGCCCCCAGGTCCAGGGCCAGCTCGGCCGCGGCCGCGCCCATCCCGGTGGCGCCGCCCACCACCAGCACCCGCTTGCCGTCGAACCGGAACCCATCGGACAGTGACATTGCGCGGATCAGCCCTCCTGCCTAGCGTGACCGGGGCAATGTCTACCACCGAGGCAGAGATCCGCTCCGACCCGTACTACGACCCGTTCGACTTCGAGATCGACGCCGACCCCTACCCCACCTGGAAGCGGCTGCGCGACGAGGCGCCGCTGTACCGCAACGACCGGTACGACTTCTACGCCCTGAGCCGGTTCGACGACGTCGCCGCCGCGTTCAAGGACTGGCGCACCTACAGCTCGGCCAAAGGCACCGTCCTCGAGATCATCAAGAGCGGCATGGACGTGCCGCCGGGCTTCATCATCTTCGAGGACCCGCCCAGCCACGACTACCACCGGGGCCTCGTGTCGAGAGTGTTCACCCCCAAGAAGATGAACGCCCTGGAAGCCAAGCTGCGGGAATTCTGCGCCCGCAGCCTCGACCCGCACGTCGGCACCGGCCGGTTCGACTTCATCACCGATCTCGGCGCCCAGATGCCGATGCGGGCCATCGGCATGCTCCTCGGCATCCCCGAACAGGACCAGACCACCCTGCGAGACATCGTCGGCGACAACCTCAAGCTCGACGACGGCACCATGCCCGACTTCTCCTACGAGTCCCCGGGCGACGTGAGCTCCACCGACTTCCTCCGCGAGTACATCAGGTGGCGGGCCGAGAACCCGACCGACGACCTCATGACCGAGCTGCTATACGCCGAGTTCACCGACGAGACCGGCACACTCCGCCGGCTCACCCGCGGCGAGGTCATGAACTTCATCTCGCTGCTCAACGGGGCCGGCAACGAGACCACCACCCGCCTCATCGGCTGGACCGGCAAGCTGCTGGCCGAGCACCCCGACCAGCGCCGCGCCCTGGTCGAGGACCGCTCGCTCATACCCCAGGCCATCGAGGAGATCCTCCGCTACGAGACGCCCTCCCCCGTCCAGGCCCGCTGGGTGACCGCCGACGTCGAGCACCACTCCCACACCGTCCCCGCCGGCAGCGTCATGCTGCTGCTCAACGGAGCGGCCAACCGCGACGACCGCAAGTTCGCCCACGGCGACACCTTCGACATCCACCGCAACATCGACTTCCACCTCGCCTTCGGCTACGGCATCCACTTCTGCCTGGGCGCGGCGCTGGCCCGGATCGAGGGCCGCATCGCCCTCGAAGAGGTGCTCAAGCGCTGGCCCGTCTGGGACGTCGACTGGGACAACGCAGTCCAGGCCCGCACATCCACCGTGCGAGGCTGGGAGAGCCTGCCGGTGGTCACCGGCTGACCGTCACCCCGGCAGCCCGCGCTACTTGAAGTTCTCCCAGTAGCGGGACGGGACCGGCCCCCGCTGGCCGTGATACTTCGAGCCCAGCTCGCTGGAGCCGTAAGGGGTGTCGGCCGGGGTGGTCATCCGCTGGAAGCTGATCTGGCCGATCCGCATCCCCGGATACAGCGTGATCGGCAGGTTGGCCACATTCGACAGCTCCAGGGTCAGCTGGCCGTCGAAGCCCGGATCCACGAAACCGGCCGTCGAATGGATCAGCAGCCCCAGCCGCCCCAGCGACGACTTGCCCTCCAGGCGGGCCACCAAGTCATCGGGCAGCGCCACCCGCTCCAGGGTGGCGCCCAGCACGAACTCGCCCGGGTGCAGGATGAACGGGTCGTCGTCACCGCCGGACTCCACCAGGGTGGTCAGCTCCGACAGGTCCTGCTTCACGTCGATGTGGCCCAGCGTGTGGTTGCGGAACACCCTGAAGCTGGACCCCAGCCGCAGGTCCACCGACGACGGCTGCACCGCGTCGTCGTCCAGCGGGTCGATCACGATGCGGCCGGCGGCCAGCGCCTCGCGGATCGAGCGGTCCGACAGGATCACGGTGCGGTTCTATCCCAGCGCCCGGGGCGTGACAAATGTCACTTGCTCGGGTCGGCCGGCCTGTTACCTTCGGTTCGATGGAGTTCCGCCGGATCAACGGCCTTCCGCCGTACGTCTTCACGATCATCAACGACCTGAAGATCCAGCTCCGCCACGAGGGCGCCGACATCATCGACCTCGGGTTCGGCAACCCCGACCTGCCGTCACCGGAGATCGCGGTGGACAAGCTGTGCGAGTCGGCCCGCAACCCCCGAAACCACCGGTACTCGTCCAGCCGGGGGCTGCCCGCGCTGCGGCGCAACGTCGCCGCCCTGTACCAGAGCCGCTTCGGGGTGGAGCTCGACCCCAACACCGAGGTCATCAACACCATCGGGGCCAAAGAGGGGTTCAGCCACCTCATGTGGGTGCTGCTCCAGCCCGGCGACACCTGCCTGGTGCCCACCCCCAGCTACCCGATCCACATCTACGGGCCGCTGTTCGCCGGCGCCCAGATCCGGGAAGTGCCCCTCGCCGACGGCGACGAGTTCGTCAACCGGATGCAGCTCACCTGGCACTACAGCCGGCCCAAGCCCCGGGTGGCGGTGATCTCGTTCCCGCACAACCCCACCACCACCTGCGTCGACCTCGACTTCATGCAGAAAGTGGTCGACTGGGCCCGCGACCGCCAGATGCTGATAGTGCACGACAACGCCTACGCCGACCTCGGCTTCGACGGGTACCAGCCGCCGTCGATCCTGCAGGTGGACGGGGCCAAGGAGTGCGCGGTGGAGTTCTACTCGTGCACCAAGTCGTTCTCGATGGCCGGATGGCGGATGGCGTTCATGCTGGGCAACGCCGAAGTGGTGGCCGCGCTGGCCAAGCTCAAGAGCTACCTCGACTACGGGTCGTTCCAGCCGATCCAGATCGCGGCGGCGGTCACCCTGAGGGAGCAGCCCGACTACCCGCTGGAGGCCTGCGCCGTGTACGAGCGCCGACGGGACGCCCTGTGCGACGGCCTCAACCGCATCGGCTGGGAGGTCGAGCCGCCCAAGGGGACCATGTTCGTTTGGGCCAGGATCCCTGAGCCGTACCGGCACATGGACTCGATCGAGTTCGCGTCGAAGCTGGTGCGGGAGGCCCATGTGGCCGTATCACCCGGCGTGGGGTTCGGACCCGGCGGCGAGGGCCACGTGCGGTTCGCCCTGATCGAGAACCGCCAGCGCATCAACCAGGGCATCCGCAACCTGCGGCGGTGCCTGCCCGACCTCGAGCCCCGAGCCGAGGCCGGGGCCGGCGAGCCGGAAGCCGTGTCGTCTGGCGAGGCCACCGCAGCCTGATCGCGCTCCCACTCCCTAGTGGGGGTATAACGGTCCGGTGCTGATCGTCGTCTCTCCGGCCAAGGCGCTCGACTACAGCTCCAAGCTGCCCACCCGCAAGCACTCCCAGCCCCGGATGCTCGATGAGGCCGGGCCGCTGGTGGACGTCATGCGCCAGAAGACGCCCGACGAGATCGCCAAGCTGATGGACATCTCCGCCGAGCTGGCCGAACTCAACTTCGACCGCTACGCCGACTGGGAGGCGCCGTTCACCACCGCCGACGCCCGGCCCGCGCTGCTGGCCTTCGCCGGCGACGTGTACCAGGGCATGGACGCGGCGGCCACCTTCACCGAGCGGGACTACACCCACGCCCAGAAGGTGCTGCGCATCCTGTCGGGGCTGTACGGGGTGCTTCGCCCGCTGGACCTGATGCAGCCGTACCGGCTGGAGATGGGGTCCAAGCTGGCCACCGACCGGGGACGGGACCTGTACGCCTACTGGGGCGAGCGCATCACCGAGGCGCTCAACGAGGACCTGGCCGCCAGCCCGGGACCAGCCGTGGTGGTGAACCTGGCGTCGCACGAGTACTTCCGCTCGGTGGACGCGGCCCGGCTGGAGGGTCGGCTGGTGACGCCCGCCTTCCTGGACGGCCGGGGCGACGCAGAACCCAAGATGATCTCGTTCTTCGCCAAGCGGGCCCGCGGATCGATGGCCGGGTGGATCATCCGCAACCGGGTCAAATCGGTGAGGGGGCTGCGGGACTTCGACGGGCTCGGCTACGGGTTCGACCCCGAACGGTCCGACACCGACCGCCCCGTCTACGTGCGCTACAGCTAGGACTTGCAGCGGACGCTGCGGTGGCTACGCTCGCGGCCCTTCGCGGGTGTAGTTCAATGGTAGAACATCAGCTTCCCAAGCTGAGAATGCGAGTTCGATTCTCGTCATCCGCTCGTGCACGGCCACGGACGATGACGCTGCGCAATGGGGTTGAGGCCCCGCTGGCCGGCATCCCTGAGCGTTTCCTGGCCAGGTTCCACGACTGCATCGTCATGGCGCTGATCATGCTGGCGGCCATTCTCCTTGCAGTGGCAGCCGTCGTCGTGGGGCTTCTCCTCGGCGCCGACTGGAACTGGGGCGACGAGAACACTCAAGCCGTGGTCAGCAGCCTGCTGGCCCTCTTCATCGTCGGCATGGCGTCACTGGTGGCATTGCTCTACGAGCCGGTCACGACCGCCCGTTCGGGACAGACCATCGGCAAGCGCGGCCAGCAGGTGAGAATTGTGCGCTACCAGGACGGCGGCGCCGCGTCGGCGTCCAGGTGCGTCGCGCGCTGGGCAGTCCCGATTTGGGCCGGCACGCTCGGGTGGGCCGTCGCCGCCGCGATCGGCCTGCCGATGCCTTACGTGGGCATACCCGGGCTGTGGTTGCTGATCCACGTGTCGCCGCTGTGGGGCAGGGGCCGGCGGGGCTGGCACGACATGATCGCCGGAACCGTGGTGGTGGAGGCATCCTGGCTTGCTCCGCCCGCCGGGCCGCCGGCACCCGGCCCTTAGGCCAGGCCTTCCTCGATCATGGCCCAGCCGGCTTCTCGCTCGGTGCGGTTGCCCTGGAGGATGATGGCGATCTCGTCGGCGGAGGCGGCGGCGTAGCGGGCCAGCTCGGCCCGGACCTGATCCGGGTTGCCGATGACGAGGAGGTCCATCATGTCGGCCACCCTCTCCCGGCTGGCCATGGCCTGATACGACGGCAGCGTCCCGTAGCCGGCCAGCAGTTCGCCGAGGCGGATCCGGGCGCCGTCGGGGTCGTCGGTCACGCACACCCACACGGTGGCCGAGATCTGGGCGTCGCCGATGGTGGGACGCACGTGCTCTTCGATGGTGCGGGGCCCGGTCCAGGCCAGGATCGTGCCCTCGGTGCGGGCCGCGGCCAGCGCCAGCATCTTCGACCCCATGGCCGCCAGCATCACCCTGGGAGTCGGACCGGGCACCAGGATCTCGCCCCGGTGCGACGCCAGGTCGCCGACGGCATCCGCCGCCTGATCGGTCAGCAGCGGCAGCAGGGCGTCGAGGTACTGGACCATGTGGCTGTAGGGCCGGCGCCACTCGAGCCCGAACGCCTCGGTCACGATGGGCTGGTGGCACACCCCGATGCCGAGCGTGAACCGGCCGCCGCTGATCTGGTTGACGGTGCGGGTCTGCTGGGCCAGCAGCCCCGGCAGCGTCGACTGGATGACGATCACGCTGGTGGCCAGCTCGATGCGGGGCACCCGGTCGGCCACCACCGCCAGCACCGCGATCGGGTCGGCCCGCTCGACCTGGGGCACCATGAAACGGTCAAGCCCTGCCGCCTCGGCCCGGGCCGCATTGGCCACCGCAGCCTCCACCCGGGTCGGCAAGTCCACAAACGCGTACTGCACAGGCATGTCTCAGGCGGCCGACCGCTAGGCGGGGGTTTGGTTGTGGTCTAGGCGGACTACTCGCTGGTCGGTGACGACCGCGGTTATGAGCTCGGCGGGGGTTACGTCGAAGGCGGGGTTGGCTGCTGCGGTTCCGTCGGGGGCGGTGGCCACCCCGGCCAGCGACACCACCTCGTCGGTGCCCCGGTCCTCGATGGCGATGCCGGCGCCGTCGGGGGTGTCGGCGTCGACGGTGGACTCGGGGGCGACCACGATGAACGGCACCCCGGCGTGGCGGGCGCCGAGGGCCAGCGAGAACGTGCCGATCTTGTTGGCGGTGTCGCCGTTGGCGGCCACCCGGTCGGCGCCGGTGAGGACCACGTCCGCCTGGCCCCTGGCCAGCATGAACGGACCGGCCGAGTCGACCAGCAGGCGGTGAGGCGCGCCCATGCGGTCCAGCTCCCAGGCAGTGAGCCGGGCACCCTGCAGCAGGGGGCGGGTCTCCAGGGCCAAGGCCTCCGCCAGTTGGCCCCGCTCGTGCAGGGTCTGGATCACCGCCAGAGCCGTTCCGCGCTCCACCGCGGCCAGTCCGCCCGTGTTGCAGATCGTCATGGCCCGGATGTCGGCCCGGCCCACCAGGTCGAGCACCAGGTCGGCGCCCAGGCTGCCCATGGCGTGCGAGGCGGCCAACTCCTCGTCGCGGATGGCGGCGGCCTCGGCCAGCACCGCGTCGAAACCCTCGGGAGCCCTGGCCGCGGCCCGGTCCACCATGCGGGCCAGGTTCACGGCTGTGGGTCGGGCCTGGCGCAGGGAGGCGACGGCGTCGTCGAACGCCGGGCCGCTGGTGCCGTGGGCCCGCACGGCCAGGGCCACACCGAAGGCGCCGGCCACGCCGATGGCGGGGGCGCCCCGGACCGACAGGCGCTGGATGGCGGCCACCATGTCGGGCACGTTGTCGATGCGCAGGACGGTGTAGGCGCCGGGCAGGGCGGTCTGGTCGACCATCTCGACCACGCCGTCCGGGCCGCCGGCCCAGTCCAGCGTCCGCAAACTGCCGCCATCCATCGGCTGTCGAGGCTAGTTGTCGCCGCCCCTCCGCCGAAATCCCTGCAGTTGAGGACCCCTCAGGTCCTTTACCACAGGAATTTCGGGAGAGGCAGGGCGGTTCTCTAGGGTTGGGCGCGATGGACCGGTACCTGTGCGACGTGCTCGTCACCATGGACGGGCCGGCCGGCGCCGTCCCCGCACCGATCAGCGGCGGCGCGGTGGACGTGGGCGACGACGGTCGGATCGCCTGGTGCGGCCCCGCCGCGGACGCGCCGGCACTCGGCCCCGGCGCCACCGTGCACACAACCGGCATCCTCATGCCGAGCCTCATCAACGCCCACTGCCACACGCCGATGGTGCTGCTGAGAGGCGCCGGTGAGGGGCTGCCGGTGGACCGCTGGCTGCACGAGGTGATGTGGCCCCGCGAGTCGAAGCTCACCCCCGGAGACGTGCGAGCCGGGATGCGGCTCGGGGCACTCGAACTGCTGGCCAACGGGATCACCACATCGGTCGAGATGTACTTCAGCGGCCAGGCCGTGGCCGAGGGCGCCACCGACGCCGGGATGCGCTGCCTGGTGACCCCCGGCGTGATCGAAGACCCCGACTTCACCCTTACCAGGCCGTGGCCCGAGCAGCTCGACGAGATGGTGGCGCTGCGGGACCGGTGGGCCGAAAGCGACCTGATCGACGTGGGGATGGCGGCCCATGCGGCCTACTCGGTGTCGCGGGAGTGCCTGACCGCCATCGCTGAACGGGCAGCCGGCGCCGGTATGCCGGTGCACATCCACCTGGCCGAGCAGCAATGGGAAGACGCCGCCGTGCGGGAGCGCACCGGCGGGCTGGCCGCACCCGAGTACCTCGAGTCGCTCGGGCTGCTCGACGGCGACGTGATCGCAGCCCACGGCGTGTGGCTGACCCCCGACGACATCGACGTGCTGGCCCGCAACGACACCGCCGTGGTGCACTGCCCGTGCTCCAACGCCAAACACGCCTCCGGGGTGGCCCCGGTGACCGACATGCAGGCCGCCGGGCTGCGGCTGGCGATAGGGACGGACGGGCCGGCGTCGCACCACCGCCTCGACCTGTTCGAGGAGATGCGCACCGCCATCCGCACCGCCCGGATCCGCTCGGGCGACGCCCAGACGTTCGGGCCGGCCGAGGCGCTGCGGATGACCACCGCCGGCGCGGCCGAGGTTCTGGGGTGGGACGGTCTGGGGCGGCTGGCACCGGGGTGCTGGGCCGACATGATGGCGCTGTCGGCGTCGGAGCCGGCGCTGCACCCGGTGATCGAGGCCGAGGACGACCCGCTATCGAGGATCGTGTGGTCGGGCTCCCCGAGGGCGATCAGCGCGGTATGGGTGGCCGGCCGCAAAGTCGTGGAAGACGGCCGGGTGCTCACCCTCGACGTGGCCGAAGCAGTAGCCGAGGCCCAGGCCCGGGCCCGAAGACTGACCGGAGCCCGGCCGTGAAGGCCGATCCCGAAGCAGTGGCCGAAGCCGAGGCCCGGACCCGGAGACTGGCGGGAGCCCCGCCCGTGACCGCCGACCCGGCGACGGTGGCCGCGGCCCAGGCCCAGACCCGGACACTGACCGGAACCGCGCCATGAATGCCGACGAGGTGATCGAGCTGTTGGGGTTGGAGCCCTTGGAGGACGAGGGCGGGATGCTGGCCCTCACCTGGCGCGACGAGAAGTCGTCGGCCATCTACTACTTGATGAGGCCGGGCGACTTCTCGGCGCTGCACCGGCTGCCCGGACCGGAACTGTGGCACCACTACGCGGGCGCTCCGGTCGAGATGCTGCTGCTGGAACCGGGTGGAGCGGTGAGCCGGCCGATGCTGGGCGACGATCTGGGCTCCGGCCAGCGGCCGATGGTGGCCGTGCCCGCCGGGGTCTGGATGGCCGCGACCACTACCGGCGACTGGTCGCTCACCGGAGCCACGCTCGCTCCCCCCTACGACCCCGACGGCTTCGAACTGGGCGACCGCCGCGAACTGACGGCGGCCTACCCCGAAGCAGCCGCCGACATCGCCCGCTTCACCCGGAGCACACCGTGACCGCCGACCTGGTAGGGGACGGCGGTGTCCTGACCCGTCCTACGTGTTAGTCACTGCCGGCAAGAGGAGGAGCGCATGAGTGATCTGTATGAGCGGCTGCATCAGACGGCCGGAGTGCTGGCCGAGCGGACCGGGTGCGAGCGGCACGACGTGTGCGTGGTGCTGGGGTCGGGGCTGGGCGGCTACCCCGACCGGATCGGCGACAAGGTGGCGGTGTCGTACCGGGACCTTCCCGGGTTCCCCATCCCCACCGCCATCGGCCACGCCGGCACCGCCTACTCGGCGCAGATGGGCGACAACCGGGTGCTGCTGCTGTCGGGGCGGGCCCACGCCTACGAGGGCCACGACCCCGAGTCGATCACGTTCGCGGTGCGGACCGCCATCACGGCCGGATGCCGGGTGGTGGTGCTCACCAACGCGGCCGGCGCCTGCGGCGAGGGCATGGCCGCCGGCGACCTGGCCATAATCACCGACCACGTGAACCTGGCCGGGATCAGCGTGCTGGCCGGCCCCAACGACGAGCGCCTCGGACCCCGCTTCACCGACATGACCGACGTGTACACGCCCGAACTCCAGGCCAAAGCCCATGCGGCCGCGGCCCGGCTGGGGCAGACACTCCGCGAGGGCGTGTACTTCTGGTTCCACGGCCCGATGTTCGAGACCCCGGCCGAGATCCGCCTGGCCCAGGCGCTGGGCGGCTCCATGGTCGGCATGTCGACGGTGCCCGAGGCCACCGCCGCCCGCCACATGGGCGCCCAGGTGCTGGGCATCTCTCTGTGCACCAACCTGGCGGCCGGCATCTCCGACCAGCCCCTGTCGCACACCGAAGTCATCGAGACCGCAGCCGCCGCCTCCGAACGCTTCAGCGCCCTCTTCGACGAGCTACTGCCGACGCTGTAGCCGGCCGTCCACCCGGCAGCCGTCCAACCATTTTCTCGGGTTGGTTCTGAGCACTGGATCCACAAAACCAACCCGAGATTCTCGCGGCGGGTCGCCGTCAGCCGGGGCTGGTGTGCAGACGGTCGCGCCGAACTACGGCCAAATCGGCCCGCTTACCCGGTTCGAGACTACCAAGTCTCTCGCTCCAGGCATGCGGGACACGGGCGGGCCGGCTAGGGGCCGAACAAGCCGGCGGGTGCGTCGGCCTGCCCCTCAATGTTCAGTCCCCAGCATGCGACCGTGCCATCGACCCGCAGCCCGCACGAGTGGTACTCTCCGGCGGCTACCGAGAGGAACTGGCCGGCCGGGACGTCCAGCTTCCCGACTTCCACCCAGCTGTCGGACGCCAAGTCGTGGTAGTCGCTCAATCCCCAGCATGTGAGTGTCTGATCAGCGCGGACGCCGCACACATGGCTGTTGCCCGTGGCCACTGACAGGAGCGGGTCGTCTGGGGTATCCAGGACTCCGCCGTTGTCGAAGCCCCAGCAGACGACCGTATGTTCGACACGCACCCCACACGAATAGATGCTGCCCGCAGCCACCGCCAGGAACTGGCCCTCGGGCGCATCGGTCTGCCCCTTGTCGCCCAATCCCCAGCAGGCGATGGTCCCGTCGGTACGCAGACCGCACGAGTGGCCACCGCCGGCAGACACCGCCCGGAACTCGCCCGGTGGCGGATCGGTCTGTCCCTTGTCGCCCCATCCCCAGCAGGCGATGGTCCGGTCGGTACGCAGACCGCACGAGTGGCTACGGCCCGCCGACACTGCCCGGAACTGGCCCGGTGGCGGATCGGATTCCCCGGAATGGTCCACTCCCCAGCAGGAGACGGTCAGGCCGGGACGCAGACCACACGTGTGCAAGGCGCCGGCCGAGACCGAGAGGAACTGCCCCGGCGGCACATCCAGGTTGCCGGCGTAGTCCCAGCCGGAGTTGTCGGCTTCGTCGAAGAACAAGAACTCGTTGGATCCCCAGCATGTGACGGTTCCGTCGACCCGAACCCCGCAAGAGTGCCAATCGCCCGCCGACACGATCTCGCGCTCCGAGGGTGGCGGCGATTCGGGGAGAGTTGTCGTCGTGGGCGGCGCCGTGGTCGTGGGCGCCTCCGTCGCCGGCTCTACCGGTTCGGGCGCGCCCGTGCTGGTTGCAGGCGCTTGGGACGCAGCGTCCGAGCTGGCGGGCGTCGCTTCGTCGCCACCGCAAGCCGCGGACAAGAACGTCGCCACCGCCAACACGGCCGATACCTGCCGAATACTGGGCCTGGTCATACAGCCACGCCTCCGACTCCGGAATGAGCCCGCACGCGAGACACTACGCGGTGCCACGGTTGAGCGCACGAGGAATGGGGCCAGCCAACCGGCGGGCGTTTGCCATGCAGCGGCACCTATTGCAAGGGGTAGCGTCTGCCGCGTGAGCGGGGGTGTTGGACTCGAGCGGCGGTGCGGGGAGTATGTGATCTCCGACGATCCGGCGCGGTTCGATGCCGACGCCATGCACGACTTCCTAGAGGTCGAGGGCTACTGGGCGACCGGGCGCACCCGGGAGCAGACCACGGAGGGCGCGGCCAACAGCGTGGTGCTGGGGGTTTACGGGCCCGATGGGTCGATGGTGGGCGGCGCCCGGATCGTGACCGACCGGGCGACGTTCGGGTGGCTCACCGACGTGTACGTGCTGGCCGAACACCGGGGTCTGGGACTGGGCCGGGCGGTGGTGGCCGCGGCCTGCGAACACCCGGCGGTAGCCGGGATCAAGCGGCTGCTGCTGAAGACCGGCGATGCGCACGAGCTGTACCGGTCGTTCGGGTTCACCGAGCCGCCCGGGCCGGAAGGGTGGATGGAGCTGCAGCCCGTTCCGGGCGGGACGGAGACGGCCGACGCGGCCGCCGATCGGGCCGGGGTAGCCGGTCCGGGCGACGCCGAAGGCGGGATGCCAGCCCTCACGTACGATCCGGCAGCCGGGCCTAGGCCGTACACGGCGTGGCAGGGAGACGGGCTGCCCGATCCTCGGACCGCTCCGGCGTCGCAGGTCGCCACCCACCTGCTGGAGATCGTTAGCGCTGAGGGGCCGATGACCGCCGACCGGGCCTACCGGCTCTACATCCGGGGGGCGGGATCGTCCAAGGTCACCCAGCGGGCCCGGGCCCCTATGGAGCAGGCGCTCGGACGGCTGACGCTGCGGGGCCAGGTGGACGTCGACGAGCTCGATGGTGGCAGCGGGGTCCAGCAGGTGCTTCGGCTGGCCGGGACGTCGGCGGTGGTGGTGCGGGAACTGGGTGAGCGCTCGCTGTACGAGGTGCCGCTCAACGAGATCGCCGAACTGGTGGGGCACAAGCGACGCGAACTGCTGGGCCGCACCGGGGCCGGCGACCAGCCCGTCCACGCGGTGGCCGGCGTGATACAGCAGGCCGCGCTGCGCCGGGCCAGCCCCGAGCGTCTCAAGCGGGCCGTGCTCGACGGCTACGGGCTGATCCGCATGACCCAAGCCGCCGAGCAGTACCTCGACGCCGCCCTAACCCTGCTCGACGAGGACGCCAGCTAGCAGACGCCCAGAAATCTCGGCGCGATTCTGCGGACATAGTCCACATTTACAACCCGAGAACTCTGCGGGGCAGACGCCCAGAAATCTCGGCGCGATCTTGCGGACATAGTCCACATTTACAACCCGAGATTTCTGGGGTTGTCTCGTACGGCTATTGCTGGGCCTGCTGGAGGAGCGACCAGACCCTGGGCGGGGTCAGCGGCAGCTCGGTCGGCCAGACGCCCACGGCCCGGCCCACTGCGGCGGCCACCGCGGCCGGGACCGGGTTGAGGGCGCCCTCGCCGGCGCCCTTGGCGCCGTAGGGGCCGGCCCCGTCACCCCGCTCGGCCAGCACCGACGTGATGCGGCGGGGAGTGTCGCGCAGGCGGGGCACCCGGTACTCGACCAGGTTGGGGTTGGTGAGCTGCTCGCCGTCGTAGACCATCTCCTCCCACAGGGCGATGCCCAGACCCTGGGTGGCCGCGCCCAGGTCCTGGCCCTTCACCAGGTCCGGGTTCACCGCATGGCCCACGTCGCCCACGGTGACCAGATGCTCGACGGTCACCTCGCCGGTGGCTACGTCCACCGACACCTCCACCCCCACCGCGCCGATCTCCCAGAACGGGGGCAGGACCGCGGTGGCGCCGTCGCGGCGGACCACGCCCACGCCCACCACCTCGCCGGCGTCGGCACCGAACCACTGCCGGATCACCTCGGCCGGCGTCAGGCCGGAGCCGGAGTCCTTCACCACCGGAGCAGCGTCAGCCGCACCCGTCCCCCGCTCGCCTGCGCCGAGGGCGCCCGCAGCGCCAGCCCCCAAACCAGTCCCGTGCTCGCCCACGACGTCGCCGCCTGCACCCAAGCCGCTCACGGTGTTGGAGACCTCAGCGGCGAGGTGGACGCGACCGCCGTGAACGACCACGTCGTCGACGGGGACGCCTGCCGACTCGGCGGCCTTGACTCGCAGGTTGTCCCACAGGTCGGCGCAGGCGGCCTGGACGGCCAGGCCGACCACGGTGGTGGTGCGGCTGGCGCCGGTGGTCCACTCGAACGGGGTGAAGCGGGTGTCGCTCTGCCCGACGGCCACCGCCTCGATCGACACGCACAGTTCCCGGGCCGCGATCTGGGCCAGGGCGGTGCGGCTGCCCTGACCCATCTCGGTGCTGCTCACCAGCAGGGTGACCGACCCGTCGGCGTGCATGCGCACCTGGGCGGTAGAGATGGGCGAGGCCCCGGCGTCGCTGGCGGTCACAGCCACGGCCCGGCCACGGCGGATGCCCACATCGACGGCGTCGTGCTGGTCAGCGGCGTGCTGGTCGCCACCGGCTTGAACAGCGGCATCCCGTTCGAAGGCGTGCTGGTCGAGAGCGAACACGATGGCATCGAGGTCGGCGGCCAGGTCGGCGTCGAGAGGGCGCTTGCCGTCGATGATGGTGTCGCCGGGGGCCAGCAGGTTGCGGCGGCGCAACTCGACCGGATCGATGCCCAGCCGGTCGGCGGCCATGTCCATGTTGAGCTCCCCGGCCAGGGCGGCCTGGGGGGCGCCGAAGCCCCGGTACGACGACGCCGGGGAGGTGTTGGTGTAGGCAGCCACGCCCCGGACCCGCAGGTTGGGAATCCGGTAGGGGCCGAAGCTGCGGTTGATGCTCTTGGTGAGCACCAGCGGGCTGTTGTCGGCGTAGGCGCCGGTGTCGAAACGGATGTCGATGTCGCGGGCACAGATCCGGGCATCGGCGTCGAAGCCGGTGCGCACCGTCACCAGCGCACCGTCGGCCCTGGTGGTGTACATGGCCGCCTCGACGTCGGTGGTGACCTTGACCGGCCGGCCCGCGGCCCACGACGCCGCCGCGGCCAGGGGCTCCAGCTTCGTGTACGACTTCGAGCCGTAGCCGCCGCCGATGTAGGGCACCTCCACACGCACCGCGGCCAGCGGCAGCGAGAACATCCGGGCCAGCTCCCTGCGCACCATCAGCGGATGCTGGGCGGTGGACACCACGTGCAGGGAGCCCGGCTGCCAGTCGGCCAGCGCGTTGTAGGTCTCCATGGCGTAGCCGTAGACGAGGGGGAAGGTCGTCGTGGTCTCCACCACAGTGGCGGCGGCGGCCAGGGCGGCCTCGGCGTCGCCCCAGGCCAACTCGTTGCGGTGGGCGATGTTGTCAGTGGAGGCGGCCGGAGCCACATCCAGGAACTTCTGGCCCGGCTCGACGTAGGACTGCTCGTGGATGAGAACGTCGGAGGCGAGGGCCGTGACCGCGTCGGTGAGGGCGGGCAGGTCGTCGTAGTCGACCCACACCAGCTCGGCGGCGTCGGCGGCCTGGTGCGGGGTCTCGGCCACCACCACCGCCACCGGCTCGCCGTAGTAGCGGACCTTGTCGACGGCCAGGATGGCGTGGTCGGGCACGATGTGGCCGAAACGGCGGCCCAGGTCGCCGAGATCCTCGGCGGTCACCACCGCGATCACCCCCGGAGCCGCCTCGGCCTCAGCCCGGTCGATGCCGGTGAGGTAGGCGTGGGCCCGCTCGGAGCGGACCACCGCGGCGTGGGCCATATTCGGGAGGACCGCGTCGACGGCGTAGCGGGCCCGGCCGGTGACCTTCTCCCAAGCGTCGCTCCGAGGGCTGGTCACTGGGCGTCCATTCGGGAGGCCGCCACCGTGACCGCGGTCTCGATGGGGGCGTAGCCGGTGCAGCGGCACAGGTTGCCGTCCATCCACTCCCTCACTTCGGCCTGGTCAGCGTCGGGATGGGCGTCCAGCAGGGCGACGGCCATCATGATGAACCCGGGTGTACAGAAGCCGCACTGCAAGGCGTTGGCGTCCATGAAGGCCTCCTGTACCGGGTGCAGGTTCCGACCCCGGGCCAGGCCCTCGACGGTTAGCACCTCGGTGCCGTCGAGGTCGCAGGCCAGGGTGGCGCAGGAGCTGACCGGGTTGCCATCCACCAGCACGGTGCACACCCCGCACACCTGCATCTCGCAGCTGACCTTGGTGCCGGTGAGCCCGAGGCGGTCCCGCAGCAGTTCTGCCACGGTGAGCCGCACCGGCACCAGCATCTCGACGTCCCGGCCGTTGATGCGGCACCGGACCACGGTCGAGGTGGGGGCCGGGGCGGTCACAGCTCCGCTCCCAGAGTCCGTTGGAGGTAGGCCCGCAGCACCGATCGCTTGTAGTCGGGCGGGCCGGTCATGTCATCGCTGAACTCCAGCCCGCCGACGAAGTCCGCCAGCCCGGCGGTGTCGCCCGCAGCGAGCACGATGCGGGTGGGACGCTCGGTGGCCGCGCCCACGGTGATCTCCCACCGGTCCTCCGTGACCACCAGGGCCACCCCCAGGGTGGGTCGCTCGTAGCTCTGGAGCTTCCAGTACGACATGCCCGGCGGCTCGAAGGGCACGGTCACCGTGGCGAGGATCTCGTCGGGCTCGAGCGAGGTCTCGAACGCCCCCACGATCAGTTCGTCGATGCCGAGGGTGCGGGCACCGTGGGCGGAGCGGACCTCAGCCGTCGCGCCAAGGGCCAGCAGCACACAGCCCAGATCGGAGCGGGGTTCGGCGAAGCAGAGGTTGCCGCCCACGGTGCCGGTGGAGCGCACCCGGGCGTTGCCCACCCGCGATGCTGCCGCGGCCAGCGTGGGCAGGTGCTCACGCACGCCGGCGTGGTCCGACAGCCGCCGGTGAGTGACGGCCGCCCCGATGGTCACAGTGCCGGCCTCGGCATCGACCTCGATCCCCTTCAAGGCCTCGACCCGCTTGAGGTCCACGATCGCAGCCGGCCGGCGCAGACCCAGCTCCATGGCCGGCACCAGTTCCGTGCCGCCGGCGAAGGGCGCATGGTCGTAGTCGACCGCGGCCAGCACGTCGTCCAAGTCCCCGGAGCGGACCAACCCAAGCTCAGGCAGTACAGCCATCAGCCCAATCCTTGTGGAGAGCAGGCTGCGTGGCCTACTTCTACGGGAGCGACTCCCGTCAGGTGCCCGAGAGACCGGCGGCGGCGTTGGTGCAGAAGGTGTCGATGAGCTTGGCAGCCTTGGAGCGGATGATGCCGGCGCCGAGGGTGGCCACCCGGCCGGTGATCTCGTAGGAGCCGACCAGTTGGACCCGGGTCTGGCCGGGACCGGCGTCGGACAGGCGGGCCGCGGCGTCGATCATGATGCGGGAGCGGATCTGGCGGTCCTCGCCCCGAGCCCGGATCGACACCTCCTCAGGCTCCCGCACGCCGGCCACCTCGATGTGCAGGTCTGCCCGCAGCGAGAACGGGCCCACCTTGTCCTCGAAGGCCGCCTGGAAACTGGAGCCGTCGATGCTGTCAGCGCCCGGCGACACCTCGGTAACCGAGTGCATGATCGGCAGCCACGAAGCCACCGCATGAACATCCAGCAGCCGGGGCCAAACGTCGCCACGCGCCGCCTCAACCACGAACTCCCGGTCAACTACTTCCTTCACATCAAGCCCCGATGGCCAGCTTAGGGATCGGAGGCTCAGCTGAGCGGACCGCCTTCAGGCTCGCGGGCGCTCGCGTTCGGGATCAACAATCTGTGTTCGAGCGCGGCGTCGACCGCCTCCGTCGCGTTGAGGTGGGCGATCAGGGCGGCCAGCTTGCGGTCGAGCCCAGCAATCTGGGCACCGTGCTCCGCGAATCCGGCGTCCATCCTGGCCTCGAGGCCATCCATGCGCGCCTCGACGCCATCGATACGCGCCCCAAGGCGCATCTCAACGCCATCAAGCTGCTCGACAAGGCGCATCTCAACGCCATCAAGCTGCTCGACAAGCCTCACCTCGACCCGATCAATGCGCTCACCGAGGCTGTTCAACGTGAAGATGAGCAGCGCCACCACCACCGTGCCGAGGAAGGCCAGCACGGCCATCATGAGTCCGCCCAACGGGTTCTCGGCGATCTGGTCTCGCAACCTGGACCTGGCCGTCTTGGCCTCGGCTGACGGAGCGGCAATTTGAGCCTGCGGCGTCGTTGTGGGATCGGGAGACTGGGCCATGTGCGGTGCTGCCCGGTGGGCGGGTGCGGCTGATGTCATGAGGCTTCTCCTGGGCCCGGCGGCACGGATGGAGCTCGTACGCGTGATGAAGGACAGTGGCGCACCGCTCTAGGCCCGGCGGCGAAGCTGCTAGATTAGAATAATCTCAGATTCATTGTAGTACAACTCTCTTACAATCCTCGCCGCTAAGTTTCAATACAAGCTGCGCAGATGCCGCCGCCAGACACCTCAAGCGGAGCGCGATCAGGCTCGTAGGGCGGGGAGGACCTCGCGGCCGAGGAGCTCGACCGAGGCGAACCAGCGGTCGAAATTCATGCGCAGGTCGAACACCAGGTGCTCCACCCCCACCTCGGCGAAACGGCCCACCTGCTCGACCACCTCGTCGGGGGTGCCCGCGATCAACGAGCCCTCGATGTCCTCAGCGGTGGCGAACTGGCCCGACGGGGGCTTGGCCCACCACTTGCCCCGCAGGTTGGCCCACGCCAGCAGGCCCTCCAGGTTCACGCCGGACAACGCCAGATCATGGGTGGCCGCGATCGACGTGGGCGGGATCACCGCCACCGTGGGCATGGGCCGGCCGCTGGCCGCGGTCATCTCCCGCATGGTGGCCACCCGCTCCTCGATGGTGAGCAGCGTGGTTCGTCCCGGCATCCAGCCGTCGCAGTACTCGGCGGCCAAGCGAGCCGAGCGAGGAGTGGCCCCGCAGTACCAGAACGGCACCGGCGCCCCCGGCTTGGGCTCGATGGAGATGTTCTCGAACGAGTACACGTCGTCGCGGTAGGTGACGCCGTCCTCCGCCAGCAGGCGGCGCAGGATCTCAGCATTGGACCGCACCAGCCCCACACGATCCACCCCGGCCATGTCGATCACATCGAACTCATGGTCGAAGGTCCCCGCCCCGAAGCCCAACACCACCCGGTCGCCGACCAGGCTGCACAACGTCCCCACGCTGATGGCGGTGTGGACCGGATGGCGGAACGGGATCAGCGACCCCGTTCCCAGCGTGATGCTCTCGGTGACCGCGCCGATGGCGGTGAGGGTGGTCAGGGCCTCGTAGAAGGTGATGTCGGCCGCCTCCATCTCGGAGTGGGGCTCGAACACCAGGTGGTCGCGCACCCACAGCGAGTCGAAGCCGAAGCTCTCGGCCAGCACGGCCCCGTCGAGCACGGCCCGGCGGCTGGCATGGCCGCCGAAATGGGGCATCAGCAGACCGAACTGCATGGCCGAGGTATCAGTCATCACGCCCTCCTCAAAGACCTCACGAACTCACAGCGTGGGGCGGGCGAGGCAGCCCCAGCCGGGCTCGCCCACCACCTTGCGGTCCACGTACACGTCGCGTCCCCGCACGAGGGTGCGATGGATGCGGCCCTTGGTGATCCGGCCGTCATAGGCGGTCCAGCCGCACTTCGACAGCACGGTGTCGGCCGAGTGGCGGGTCTGGTCGGCCGGGTCGAAGATCACGATGTCGGCGTCGTAGCCGGGTCGCAGGAACCCCTTGGAGGGCAGCTTGAACTCGGTGGCCGGCTCCTCGGCCACCACCTCGGCCACCCGGGGCAGCGAGATCATCCCGTCCATCGAGCAGTCCAGCAGCATGGGGTACTGCTCCTGGACGCCGGGGGTGCCGGTGTGGCAGGCCCAGCAGTCCTCCCAGCCGATCTCCTTCTCGGCCCGGGTGTGGGGGGCGTGGTCCGACGAGAGCATGTCGATGGTGCCGTCGTTGAGGGCCTCCCACACCGCCTCGCGGTGGTGGTCGGGCACCCAGTACGACAGGGCGTAGGGGCCAAGCTCCTCGATGTCGCGCCACCGCGACAGGAACAGCGCCCAGTGGTTGACCTCGCAGCTCACCGGCACGCCCCGCTCCTTGGCCCGCCGCACCAGCTCCACCGAGCCCTCGGTCTGCATGTGCACGATGTGGAGCTTGGTGCCGGTGGCCTCGGCCATCTGCAGGATCACCGCGATGGCGGCGTCCCAGATCAGCCCGTTGTGGGTGGCCAGGGTCTGGGCGTAGGCGGCCGGGCTGCGGTCGCCCCGGTCCCAATGGGTCTGCTCGGTCACGTCCATGATGGCCTGGTCGTGGGGGTGGATCATGAACGGCAGCCCGGTGGGGTTGATGGCCTCGAACATGCGCAGCAGATGGCCGTGGTCGTGGATGCCGGTGCCCGAGGGATGGGGGTAGTCGCGGCCGGTGTCGACCACCATGTAGATCTTGAAGGCGGCCACCCCGGCGTCGGCCATGGGCTTGACCTCACCGAGCACGCTGGGCACCGGGTTGTGGTTCCAGTCGACGATGCTCTTGGTGTCGTAGAGGTCGAACAGCTCCTCGAGCACCTGCAGGTTCTTGGTGACCGGGTTGAGGTTGGGCATCCCGAACACGGTGGTCACCCCGCCGGCCGCGGCCGCCGAGGTGCAGGTGCTGATGTCCTCCTTGTGGACATAGCCGGGCTCGCGCAGATGGACGTGCACGTCGACCATGCCGGGCAGCACCCACTTGCCGGTGGCGTCGATGCGCTCGACGGAATCGGGCAGCGGGATCACGTCGTGGGCGGCGATCGCCGCTATCTGCTCGCCCGCGATCAGCACGTCGGCCTGCTCGGTGCCCGAGCCGGACACGACAGTGCCGCCGGTCACGATCCGATCGATCTTCGGCGCACTCATCGGCGCGCACTCATCAGCAAGGTCACACTCATGGGCTCATCCTTGTCCGTGGAAAGAACTGCGAGCTAGCCGGTCGCGGCCGCGCCGTCGGGGTCCTTGACCAGCAGCTCGGACGGCTCAGACGGCGAACTCTGGTGCACCTCCACCGAGCCGCCGGTGAAATGAGTGCGATACCAGTCCACCATCTGGGGGATCACCGCGTCGCCGTACTGCTTGTAGGCCGCGTAGTGGGTGGTGTGGCGCTGCATGACCAGCTTCTTGGGGGCGCCGGCCCGCTCGTAGAGCCGCTCGGCGTGGTCGGTGGGGGTGGTGGCGTCGTCGGCCACCGCGATGATCATCAGCGCGGCCGGGGCCACCCTGTGGACCACGTCGATCGGCCGGTAGTCCATGATCGCCTCGGCGCAGCGCAGCGGCACCGACGACGGGATCCGGTCGTCCACGTCTGCCTTCACCTTCGAGGCCCGCCGCTCCGGGGTCGGGACCATGATGTCCTCCCGGGGATGGACCATCTCGCCCTCGCCGGTCAGCACCCGCCGGTTGCGATCAGCTTCGAGACGGTCCAGGAACTCGTACCACTCATACTCGCGGCGCATCCGGCGCAGCCAGTCCTCGCCGTCGGCCACCGGCACCTGCGACACCGCGGCCCGCACCCGGCGGTCGGCCGCGGCCAGCAGCACGGCGTTGCCGCCCCCGGTGCCGCCGCTTCCGAACACGCCGATGTTGTCGGAGTCCACGTCGTCGCGGGTGCACAGGTAGGTGACCGCGTTGATGAGGTCCTCGAGCTGGAGCTGAGGCAGCAGCATCCCCCGGTCGCCTCCGGAATCGCCGAAACCGCGGTAGTCGAATATCAGCACGTGAAAGCCGGCCGCGGTTAGGGCCTCGTGGTAGGGCAGGTAGAGCTTGGCGTCCTTGAGCCCGAGCCAGCCCGGCCCCTGGACGATGGCCGGGACCGGACCCGAGACCTCGTCCGGCGAACGCAGCAGGCCGCTCAGCCTCTCGCCTTCACTGAAGAAGGCCACCTCGGTCTCGTGCACAACCGTCCCCCCTGGCGGTCCGCCGACCCGGCCCGGATTTGGAGTCCAATGCTGGAGCGAGATAGTGTATACAGTTGCGGGCGCCGGGGATTCCGACCTCTCCCCGGCGCCCTTCAATCGCAATGACAGTCACCGATCATCATCGATAGGCGCCGGGGATGTGATGTCTCCCCGGCGCCCGTAATCGCAGCAGCAGATACAACAGAAGCAATACAGATATCAGAATAATCCAAATCGCTAGGAGCGGTCAATGGCCGAATTGATGTCATCGAGCGAGTTCAGAGTGGCCCTGGAGCAGGCCTTTTCGGGCACCATGGCCAAGGACGCGTCCTTCAGCCGCGCCTGGGCCACGGGCAAGCTCCACAAGCAGCACTTCGTCCACTGGGCCACCAACCACTACCACTACATCGGCCCGTTCGGCGACTACCTCGGCCTCATGTACGCCAACACGCCCGACCACGCCCGCGACGCCAAGGACTTCCTGCTGCAGAACATGTACGAGGAGGAGCTGAGCGACGACCGCCACACCGACCTGCTGATCCGCTTCGCCGAGGCGTGCGGGGGCACCCGGGAATACGTGCAGAACCGCGACAACGCCATGCCCTTCGCCAAGGGCATGCAGGGCTGGATGTACTACGTGTCGGGCCGGGAGAACTTCGTGGTGTCGTCGGCCGCGCTGATCGTCGGCCTGGAGTCACAGGTGCCGTCGATCTACCGGACCCAGTACCCCACCCTGATCAACAAGTACGGGTTCTCGGAGTGGGAGGCGGAGTTCTTCGACCTGCACATCACCTCCGACGAGATCCACGGCGAGCGGGGCTACCAGATCGTGCTCAAGTACGCCGACACGCCCGAGCTGCAGCAGCGCTGCCTGCACTACGTGCGGGAGGCGGCCGACATGCGCTTCGCCTACACCAAGGCGCTGTACGAGACCTACGTGCTGCCCGACCTCGGCCCGTGGGTCGAGGAAGACGAGCGCGAGCCCGCGCTCGTCGGCTGACCCGCTACCGGCTGGCGGCGGTGCCGTCGAGGTTGTAGGTCCGCGTGCCGCGCATCCACTTCAAGACGGCCGACCAGTACGTGGAGTTCGCCGAGGGCGAAGAGGTCAACGTGCTCCGGATGGCCATCCGGGAGGACATCGACGTGCCGTGGCAGTGCGCCAGCGGCAACTGCGGCACCGACCGGCTGGTGGTCGAGGAGGGGGCCGAGAACCTCGACCCGCCCCGGCGGCGCGAGCGGGCCCGGCTGGGCGAGCTGGTGGACGAGGGCTACCGCCTGGCCTGCCAGACCTACACCCGCGGCGACGTGACCTTCAGTTGGGATCCCGACCAGGTGGGACTCGACGACGAACCCGGCGGCGCCGGCGGGTCCCGCACGGGCTGGGCCGGCACCGGCTGAGCTTGGGGACGGGCTGGACGGCTGAGCCATGGCGGCACCCAAGGGATGGTTCGAAGTGGAGGCCACCTCCGAGGGGCTGGCCGAGGCAGGCAAGCTCGTCGTGCACCTGCACCGCCACGAGATCCTGCTGCTGTGGAACGACGGCGAGCCGGTGGCCCTGTCCAACGTGTGCATCCACCGGGGCCGCAAGCTCAACGAGGGCGTGATGCTGGGCACCCGGCTGGTGTGCGCCGGCCACCAGTGGGCCTACGAGGTCACCACCGGCTACTGCACGGCCAGGGAGCGCTACCAGCCCCGCTACTCGCTGGAAGTGCGTGACGGCCGGATCTTCCTGGAACTCCCCGCCAAGCGAGGCCCCGACGCTCCGGAGTAGCCGGAGTAGAAGAACGACCCGCTAGTAGGGTGCCGCCCGATTGGTCGTGCCGAGCAGGAGGAGCCCGCCATGATCGAGGCCGTACGCCGCCAGTACCGGGCCTATGCGGGGTTCGTGACCACGCCGCAATTCTTCGACGACTCCCCCACCCAGTTCGTGAATGTGGCGCCGCCCGGGGTGGGCATCATCCAGCGGGTCAACCACATCGACGAGTACCGGTACACGCTGG